>CAYSBP010000090.1:0-6792 GCA_964429255.1 uncultured Planctomycetia bacterium | reverse complement strand
GTCTTTGATGGGCCGGCTCACCTGCCGCCCTCGCATCCGGGGAATCGAGCAGAACCGGCAGGGATTCGAGCAGCCTTCGGAGATCTTCAGATACGCCGAATGCGGCGCGCCAATCCGCATGCGCGGCGCGGTCAGGAACTGCGCGTAGCTGGCCATGTCTTTCTTGCGCAACGGCGCCCCGATCGGATGGGGATCGCCGGCCATCAGCCGGTGACAGATATCCGCCAGACGCGGGTAGTGCTGGAACCCGAGTTTCAGATCGGCCGCGTCGAGGAACGACGCGACGTCGGGCGCGTCCGCCGCGCGTTCGACCAGGCAGCCCAGCGCGATCAGGAAGCGCAGTCGGCCCTGGCGCTTCAGCAACGCCAGTTCGCGCAGGACCGAACCGGACTCTTCGCGCGCGTCATGGATGAAGCCGCAGGTGTTCACCAGGCAGATATCGGCGTCGGCCGGATCCTCGGCGATCAGCAGGCCGGCCTCGGCGAACTGGCCCAGGATGCGCTCGGAATCGACCAGGTTCTTCGCGCAACCCAGACTGACGAGACAGATGACGGGTACGGTCTGACGACCGCTTTCCGCATTCAGCTTCTGTTTTCCGCGCGAACGAGAGGCCATCGATTCTTCCCAGCGGTTTGTGGCGCCACGGTCATGACGTCTCGGGTGCGTATCCATGACGCCAGATCTTCGGACTCCGCAACACCGGTCGCGCGCGCCCCGAGCCTGACGGAGCGCATCACCCGATTCCAACCAATGCGGCCCAGGCGAGGACGAACAACAGAAGCGCCGTCACAGACAGCAATGCGTACGAACGCCGCCGGATGTAGAACGGGAGCAGCACGGCGCACGAAACAAACGAAATGCCCGCCATCCATGCGATCGGAAGATATACCACGAACTCACCGCAATTGAGGCAACCAATCCACCGGATTCCGCGGCCCGTCCCCCATCGATCTCGCATGCCCGTGTCTTGTTGGAACTGCTCCAATGGTTTTGCCCACTGGGTGGGCATCTCACGGAAGGGCACCATCGGCGGAATGACCTGAGCGGCATACAGCACGAAAGCGACGAGAAGACCCCCGAATCCAAGGCTGCACCCCCACTCCAGTACGCGCGCGTAGGCGAGTCGCTGAGGCGTCGGCAAGTCCGCCTGGGAATCCGTAAGGTTGGCCGGCACAGCCGGCGTGATCGGAGGATCGTCCGGGTTCATACGCCCAACCCCTTCAACAGCGCGCGAAGTCCGCTGAGCAGAAGGACGACCACGACCACACGTCTGATCGTTTGCGGCTGGACGCTAGGCAACACCAGTGCGCCGACGCGCGAACCGATCATCACGCCCGCCAGAGACGGCGCCACCAGGATGGGCAATACGGCGCCGTGATTCAGGAAACCCCAGGCCGCGGCGGACGTATTGGGAAGCAGGATGGCAAGACTGGTGGCAACCGCCATCTTCAAGGGAAAGCCCATCAGCAGGTTCAGGATCGGCACGCTGGCCCATCCGGAACCCAGGCCAAACATGCCGGCCATCAGTCCGACCAGCGCGAACGCGGCCCATCCGGCGAAGGTGCGATGCATCCGCCAAGGATGGACCAGGCCCGTGCTTTCCTCCAGGAACCTGCCCTGCAGATCAAACAGGCGTGCTCCCGCATCGCTGCTGTTGACCTCAGGGTATTCGCACTGCTTCGAGAACATCAGCAGAGCGGCGGCGCCTAGAATCGATACGCCCAGCAGCGCCTGAAGCACGTTCACCGGCATGGCGAACCCAACCTCGACACCCACGACGGCGAAGACCGACGCGACCAGCGCGCAGGGCAACGCCACCCGCAGACGAGTCAGATGCCCGCTCATCAGCCTGGGACCGGCCGCCAGCGCGGTGGCCAACGCAACCAGGATGCCGGCCGCACGAACGAAGTCCGTGTGAAACGGGAAGAAACCAACCATGATCGGCACAAAGATGACACCGCCGCCGACACCCGCAAGCACCGCACCGAAGCCGATTATCAGCGACAGCGAAAAGAGTATCACCACCCAGATCCACCACGGCGTCTGTCCGGCCTCCGGCGCGACCGGTTCGGCGGCGGCGGTCGAGAGGCTCCATACCAACATCGCCGTCGCACTCGCCCAGCACAGCAGGCCGTGCATGCGCGGCGACAGAAATGGATGATCCTCTGATTCCCCGTCGAGTTGCATGCCCCGCCTCGATGTGATTGACCGACCGGCGAATATAGGCCCTCGGCACTTCCCTCGCCAAGCAAAACGGGGTCTTGGCGCCACCCCAACGTCGTCGTCGTACTCCTTGTCGGTCGGTACCGTCGCATCTGAACAACCGACAACGATTGCGCCGACGATGCTCCGCTGTCGGCGGCTTACCCGCGGCTGTCGATGAGCCGGCGCGCGGCGGCGAGGATCTTCTCGACGCTCGGCAGGACCGCACGTTCAAGCTCCGGTGCCGCCGGGATGGGCACGTCCTCGGCCGCGACGCGGAGGATGGGGGCGTCGAGGTACCCGAAGACGAGTTCCTGGACGGACGCCGCCAGTTCGGCGCCCCAGCCGCCCGTGCGATGACTCTCCTCGATCAAGACAAGGCCTTGCGTACGCGCGGCGCTCTGCGAGACCGTCTCACGATCGAGCGGGTTCAGGCAGCGCAGATCGACCACCTCCGCCTGGATGCCGTCCCCGGCCAAGAGTTCCGCGGCCTGCAAGGCGAGGCTGACCATGTACGAGTTGGCACAGAGCGTCAGATGCTGCCCCGGACGCACGACCTGTGCTCGCCCCAGCGGGAGGCGTTCGCTCCGTTTCGGCACCGGGCCGGTCGTGCCATAAAGCGCCTTGTGCTCGACGAAGAGCACCGGATCGTCGCCAGCCAGACAGGTGGCGAGCAGCCCTTTGGCGTCGCGCGGGCTCCAAGGTGTGACGATGCGGACACCGGGGAGGTGCATGGCCAGCGCGTCCAGGCACTGGCTGTGCGTCGCGCCGTACCCGCGGTACCCGCCCATCGGAGTGCGAATGACCAGCGGGACGCTGATCTGCCCATTGTAGATGTAGCGGAATTTCCCCGCGTGGTTGAAGAGCTGGTCGAAGGCCAGCAGGGCAAAGTCCATGAACATCAGTTCGGCTACGGGACGCACGCCCCCCATGGCCGCGCCGGTGCAGAGTCCCACGATGGAGGCCTCGCTGATCGGCGTGTTGACGATCCGTTGTGCACCATAGCGTTCCAGCATCCCGCGGGTGACTTTGAAACAGCCGCCGTACTCGGCAACATCCTCGCCGAAGACGAAGACCCGCTCGTCGCGGTCCATGGCCTCGCAGAGGGCCTCCTGGATCGCCTGCCAGTACGGTTTGGTCTCGACTTCGGCCTCCGGTCCGGGCGCCTGAACCACTTCCTGTGGCTCCGCATAGACTCGTTCGAACGCGGTGGCCGGAGCGACGGGCGGGAGCCGGCGGCAGCGTTCCAAGGCCTCCGCCATGCGGCGTGTGACAGACCGCTCGACCTGCTCCAGGGCGTCTTCCGTGGCGCGCTGCGTTTCCAGCAGCCGGGCGCGGTAGGTGGAGACCGGATCACGAGCGGACCAGTGCGCGTCTTCCTCGGCGTCCCGATAGAGATTCTGATCGCTTCGGCTGTGCCCCCGGCGCCGCCAGGTGCGGGCTTCCAGCAGGACTGGCGCGTGGCCCTGGCGCAGCAGGTCGAGGGCGGCGCGGGTTCTGGCGACGACGGCATCCACGTCGTTACCGTCGACCGACTGGTGGAGGATGCCGTAGGCTTCGCCCCGCTGCGCGATCGATGACCCGGCCGTGACCTGTTGGACCGGCGTGGACATGGCCCAACCGTTGTTCTCGCAGACGTACAGGATGGGCAAGCGCCACAAGGCGGCCATATTCAGGCTCTCGTGAAAGGAGCCTTGATTGGCGGCGCCATCGCCGAAGAAACTCACCGCTACCGATGACGCGCCCTTCCGTTGGAGGGCCATGGCGAGTCCGGTGGCGATGGGAATGCCGCCGCCCGTGATGCCATTCGAGCCCATGAATCCGCAATCGACGCCGGCCATGTGCTGCGTACCGCCCTTGCCAGCCGAGTAGCCTTCCGCCCGACCGTAGAGTTCGGCCATCATCTGGAACGGGTCGCCGCCTTTGGCCAGGAAATGGCCGTGGCCACGGTGATTGCTGACCACCAGGTCGTTGGTGGAGAGGCAGGCGCAGACACCGGCGGCAACGGCCTCCTGCCCCAGCGAACTATGGAAGGTGCCCGGCAGCCGTCCTGCGCGCGATTCCTCTTCCATCTGTGTCTCGAAGGCGCGGATCGCGAACAAGGTCTCGTAGAGTGCCAGCGGGTTGAGGTGGGCGGGGAGGGGTCGGGTAGGCGCGCTCAACGTTTTGAGACCCTCCAAGACCGCTGCGTCCACGGAATTAGGATGGACGCACTGTAGGCGGCACGGTCGTATACGTCAACCAAACAGGTGGGCGCTCGAATCAGGCGGTACATGGCACCCGCAGTCCCGGGGGTGACGGGTAACCAGTTGAGAAATGTGGAGAGCGCAGTAGAGTTGCGCCCCGTCTCGGCGAAAGAGATAAGGGGGACGACGCGCGATGCCCAAGTGTGTCCTGGCGTTCAGTGGTTCGCAAGAGTCACTGCTGGCCATCCCATGGCTGAAGGAACACTATGACCTCAATGTCGTCACCCTCTCGGCCGACGTGGGTGGCAATACCGACTTGGAGTCGCTGGGGGAGCAGGCGCTGATGGCGGGTGCCGTTTCGGCGCGCATCGAAGACCTTCGCGACGCCTTCTACAACGATTTCATCACGCCCGCACTTCGTGCGCTGGCCCATTATCAGACCTACCTGCTGGGAACGGCATTGTCGCGGCCGCTGGTGGCGCGCGAACTGGTCCGCGTGGCGCTCGAGGAAGGTGCCACGCACGTGGCGCACGGAAGTTCCATCCGCGGGAACGACCAGGTGCGGCTGGAGACGGCGATCCAGGTGCTGGCTCCGCACTTGAAGATCCTCTCGCCACAGCACGATTGGGAGCTGAAGACGCCGGAGCAGCGATTGCAGTATGCCCGGTCGAAGCGCATCTCCATCCCGGCGCAGAAGGACCAGTCTTTTCGTTACGATCTGACGCTGTGGGGCCAGGCGATCAAGAGCGCATCGTTCGAGGACCCAGCGATCGCCCCGCCGGAGGAGGCGTATACACTTACGTGCAGCGCCCAGGCGGCACCGAACGAACCGCAGGAGGTCTCGATCGAGTTTCACGATGGGCTACCCGTAGGTCTGGATGGCCAGCGCCAACCTGCGGTCAAACTGATCGGCGAACTCAACGCGATTGCAGGACGACACGGCATCGGACGCGCCGATCTGATCGAGGACCGGCTCATCGGGTTCAAGTCACGCGAGGTGTATGAAGCTCCCGGTGCGACCGTGTTGCACATTGCCAAGCGCGGTCTTGAACAGATGACCCTGTCACGCGAGTCGCTGCAGGTGCGCGAGGGGTTGAGCGTGGCCTATGGGCGTTGTGTCTACAACGGCCAGTGGTTCAGCGACCTGCGCGAGGCGCTGGACAGCTTCTTCGAGTGTCTCAATCGCAACGTGGCCGGTTCGGTTACCTTGCGTCTCTACAAGGGCACCGCCCAGGTGATCGGGCGTTTCAGCGAGTGCAGCCTTTACGCCGGCGGTCAGGACGCTTCGGACCTGGATCATCTGGATAACCAGGCGGCGCGTGGGTTTATCAAGGTCTGGTCGCTCCCGCTGAGCGCCGAGGCGAAGCGGCGGAAGCCGTAGACGGGGGCAACAGGGGCGTTCTGACGGGATGTGCGGGATGTTCTCTCGCAGCGGGTACGTTGTGGAAAAACCTGTCGCCGGCGACCAGATGGCCGAAAGCCGGACCGCACTGGAGTAGTTCGTCGCTGAGCATGCCGAGATGGCATTTCTCGATGGAGACGCGGATCGCACGGGAACGGCAGTTGCGCGGTGGCCCATGAAGAACAACAACCACGACCTCCAGGCCAACCGCCAATACCATGAGCGCATCGCTCCGCGATACGACGACATCTACAGTGGCGCGCGCTGGGAAGCATGGCACGAACTCTCATGGGATGCGTTGAAGCCGCATATTCCTTCGGACCTTCGCGCGCCCATCATCGACCTCGGCTGCGGCACGGGCCGCTACGGCCTGCGCATCGCCAAGTCCGGTTACAGCGTCACCTTCAGCGACCTCGCCGAGAACATGCTCGAAGTCGCGCGCCGCAAAGCCCTCGAACAGCACCTGACCGAACGCTGCACGTTCCTCCGCGCCGACCTCATGGACTTGAGCGCCTTCCCAAAGGAGCACTTCGCGCTGGCCATCGCCCAAGGCGACCCCTTGAGCTTCGCCGCCTACCCGCCGAAAGCCCTCAAGGAGATCCGCCGCCTGCTGCGCCCGAAGGGAATTCTCGTCGCATCCGTCGATCAGACCTACGCCGCCCTGGCCCACTACGCCGAAAAGAACGATCTGGAAAGCCTGGGTCGCCTGATCCAACACAGCGAGATGGAATGGCTCGCGCACGAACACGAAGAACGTTTCACCGTTCACACCTTCACGGTCGAGGGATTGCGACAACTGCTGGAGCAGGCCGACTTCGAAGTTCTGGACCTCTTCGGCAAGACCGTCCTGCCCTTCAAGAAACTCGAACCACTCTTCGACGACCCGGAGGCCTCCCGCAACGTCCTGGCCCTGGAAAAGAAGCTGTGCCGGAAACCATCCGCCATGGGATTGGCCAGTCACCTGCAGTTCACCGCGCGGCGGCGGTAACCAGCCGTTGCCGC
>CAYSBP010000089.1:0-11286 GCA_964429255.1 uncultured Planctomycetia bacterium | reverse complement strand
AAGTCGCCGCCGGCCGCGTCCAGAAACGGATCACCGGAGAGTGTCACGCGTGCGACGGGTTCAAACACCGTCGTGTTGCCGTCGATCTCGCCGCTCGTGTTGTTGTAGAACCCCGTGCCGAGCAGGATCACCTTGCCCTTGCCGGTGTTTGACGTGATTCCGTACCCACCGTTGCTGATGATGAGGCTGTTGTGCAGGCATATTGGCGTATTCGCCTCTCCGGCCGCGTTGTCCAGGTAGATGCCGCCGCTACCGTTGCCGTATAGTGCCACGTGGCTGACGGTATTGGTCGCTGTGCCAACGCTCGAGGAGAAACGCAAGCCGTAGTCCGTGCAGTTCTCGATGACGGTGCCGATGATCCCGCCCCCGTAGGGGTAGACGCTCGTTATGCCGGGGCCGGTGCCGTCGTGGAGGTAGCAGCCGATCACGCTGCACGCATTGGCGTAGCGCGTCATGCCGCTACTGGTGCTGGCTTGGCCCCACGAATCAATCTCGCAACCGTAGGCCACACAGCCGGTGCCCCAGAAGCTCAGGCCGATACCTCCGACGTTCGTCACCCGGCACCGGTAAAACACATTGTGCCCGCCGTAGCACCGCACGCCCTCTTTTGAGTAGGCGGCGTTGCCCGTGAAGACGAGATTGCGCCATTGCCAGTGATCCGCCGTCGTGTACACCACGCGGGCATCGTTGCCGTTGATGTCCAGCGTCGTCACCGGCACGGCTGCATCGCCGGCCGTCGACGTATAGCCCTCGATCGTGATAGGGATCGCGTGCGTCCCATTGTTAGCCGGTGCAATCGCCGAACTGAACGTCCACGTGCCCGCGCCGATGTTGATGCGCGGCGGGTCGCCGCTCGCGTTCACGAACGTCGTGCTCACCGTCGCGACCGCGTGTGCGACCGTCGCCCACGCCCCGGCCACGTTCACGCCCTTGTCGGACTGGGACGCGGTCACTGCCGGCGTCACGGTCACCTGGTTGCTATTGATCGAGACCACCCGCGCGAGGTCTGCGGCACCGGCCGGGGCAAAGCAGAGCCAGTCGTCAGCCTGCACGCCGGCCCACGCGCCCCCCGAGTTGTCGGTGAGCGTCGTGCCCGCCCCATCCGAGTCGATGCTCGCTCCGGGGCTGGCAGAGACCGCGTAGATCGGTATACCGTGTGCGCCGTAGCGCGGGCCGCCCCCGTTCACGTCGCTCTGGTCGCCGACGCCGTCGGTGTAGACGAAGAACTCCGTGTAGGCGCCGGACGCAGGCATGGCACACAGCAGGACCGACAAGCTCAAGACGTACCACCGCATCGTTATCGCTCCGTTGGGTTGACCGCAACCGCCAGCAGGGTGTTGAGCTTGGCCTTGTCGGCCGCTTCCAGGTCCGTTGCCAGTTCCTGCAGTCGCACGATCAGGTTGACCACCTGGGCGCCGGTGATCTGCGGCCGGCCGTCCTGATCGGCGCCGTCGGCGACGACGTCGCTTCTGGCCGGAATGAACGCGGTCCCGCCCCGCGCGTTCCACTCATCAATCACCGGCTGGCTCGCGTAGTAGAGCTGGCTATACAGGTCCGCCAGCCGCCGCACCTTCGCATTGCAGAACGCAACGGCAGTGGGATCGGTGATGCCCACCTCCACCTGGCCCGCCGCGCCGGCGAGCGTGACCGCCGCCAGCGGTGGGCTAGCCGACAGGCACGCGGTGACCACACAGGTCGCCGTCACGAGCGCCCAGCCCAACAAGGTTCGTTTCCGTTTCATTGTGATTCTCCGTTTCTACGTTTGCAGTGACGTCCGCCCGTTCAACACGATGGTCAAGTCCGATCCAGCGATTCCCGAGCCCACCTGTTCAATCTCGAACGAGACCCGCTCGCCGGCCGACACGGCGTGGTCTTTCGTCGCTGACGTGTCTTCCTTTTCAGTTGCGGCGATATTGATCATTTCGCTCTGGTCGTTGAAGATCGAGTTCTCGCTTCCGGCGCCAGCGCCAACGCGAACATCGATAATCAAGGCCTGGCCGGTCGGGGCCGTGTCCACGCGGCCGATCGCGTTCTTGAGCGTGAACGCGATAGGAGCCACGAACCACACCTTGGCCACACCCACCGCGAGTGTGCTCGGGATGACGATGGCCGGCGAGTAGGGCACGACGATCGCCGTCGTCTGCCCGGTCCCACCGTTCGCGACGGGCAGTGTGCCGGTCACGTCGGCCGCAAGGTCCACGTCGCTTGCGGTCAATGCGTCCGTCCCGTTGCCCTTGACCACACCGGTCAGGCTCCCTGCACCAGTCCCGCCTTGCGAAACACTCAGAGGAGGCGATAAGGCCGAGAGCGACGTGATGTCGCTGTTCGCCCCGCTCGCCGCCGCGCCGAGGTTCGTTCGCGCATCAGCAGCGGTTGCCGCCCCGGTCCCGCCGTTGGCGACCGGCAGTTCATTGGTCACTTCTGTCTCGAGGTCCACGTCACTCGCCGTGACCGGCGACGTGCCGTTTCCGTGCAGGATGCCCGTCAGCGCTGCGGCACCTGTCCCGCCGTTGGCTACCGGCAACACGTCGGTTACGTCACTCGTCAGGTCCACGGAGCCGCGCGACCCGAGGTCGATCGGGCACTGGAAGAACGGCCGGCAGTCCGTGATCGTCATGACGCCGCTCGCCGTGACGATCTTTGCCAGCGGCAGGAATAGCGACGTGTCCGCCGGCCAGTCGGAGCCCGTCTGCAGCACGTTGCTGGCATCGATCCAGACGTACGTCGTCGCGTCGTCGCTGACAGACTGACTGGTCGCACCGTCGTACTCTTTGTAGTACCCCTCGAGGCAATACCAGAGCGGGAACACGCCGAACAGCAGCGTGCCCGTCTCCACGACACGGCCCTGATTGGCCGGGGCAAGGACCTCATTCTGCCGGTCCAGCCGCCGGTCGAATTGCACCTGCAGCGACGGCGAGCTCGCCGGCGACACGCCGGCCGCAATGAACGCCAACCCGGTCTCCGGGTCGGTCTGGCCGTTGAGTGTCAGAATGTCCGCGTCCGCTGGGTACAGTTCGGTTGGGTAGGTCTTGCTCATGCTGCCAGCTCCGGACTAGGGGTGAATGCAAACGTGATCGGCCCGCCGGCCGGCGCCTGCGAATCAAAACGAATGTCGGCCGGCGAGGGAGGGCCGGTGTTGAGAAACGTCTCGGAATCCGCCTCGCTGCTCTCGTTGCCGATCGGGTCGCGCGTCTTGACCGCCACGGTGTGCAGCCCGTGATAGAGCGATCGCGTGTCGAACTCGATCCACCGCTCCGGCGTCAGGTGCGGGCCATACAGGTGCTTGCCGCCCAGGTGTCCGGCGTCGAGGTACGGCTCGAGGTGCGGGTTGACCAGGTGCCCGCCGAGCAGGTGCCCCGGGTGCTCGATGTTTCCGGGCACCAGCGGTAGATCGCGGCGGATCACCGTGCCGTCGAGCGACACGACGGCAACGTCGCCCGGCTGGTAGTCGTGCGTGGGCAGGTTGACGCGTATCGATCGCATCTGCGTCCCACTACAGTGCCGGGGCGCTCTGGCCCGGCGGCGCCTCGTGCGGCGTCAAGCCGAAGTCGTGCAGCATGAGCTGCGTACTCAGGTCCGGCTCGGTTTGCCGGTAGATTTTGGCGATCACCACGGGCGGCACACGGTTGACGTCACCGCCAAAGGGGATGTCCACGTCGTCGCTCGCCGTGCGTCGGATTCCGCTGATCGGCGTACCGATCGCGGGCTCGCCGAACTCCAGCCACGGGATAATCGGGTCGCCCCGCAACGCCGCCCCGGCCACCTGCGACAGCGCCTGCTCGGCGGCTCGCTTGGCGCTGTCGCCGTCGTTGACGTCACCCGCGTACGCGGTGTCGTCGGGCGGTACGGTCTCGAACTCCGGCAGAAGGGTGTGCTGGAACCGTGCGGTGTCCGTGAACCGGAAGTCCCGGTGTCGAATTGCCGTGTGCCTCACCGCCTGGTCGGCCAGCGGCGAGTCGTCCGTGTGGGCCTCGCCGGTGACGCGTTCATCCAGGTCAATGTCGAACGTCGCCCGCAGCCGGAGTTTTCCTTTCAGGTACGCCTCGTAGAAGTGGCCCAGGTTCGCCGCGCTGAACAGTTCCGGCTCGATCGACGTCACGGACTGCGCCTTAAAATACACCGCGCACTGATCGCCCAGGATCGTCGGCTTGTCGTCGATCACGGTCCACACCGTCTCCGTATACGGGTCGTCGCTGGCGATCCCGATCTCGATGATGACCCCTTTGCTGCGGTTCAGCAGGTCCGTCTCCGCCACCGGCTTCATCCACCGCCGGCGACGCACTTGTGGCGCCAGTTTATACCACCGCTTGATCGGCAGCTTCGTGTTGCCCGGCACCTCCGCAAACGACCACGCCGTCTTGTGCCGGTCCTTCCATGCCCCCACTGTCCGCCGGTACGCCTCTGCCGTGTACTCGCCGGCCGTGTCGATCCCCCACAGCCGGCCGACCTTCGCGTGCAGGGCGAACTCCGCACCCTTCGTGTTGTGGCACCCGTGAATGAGGCTGCCCTCGACGTCGATCTCGCTGCTGTACTCACCAATCAGCCCCGCGTCGACTTCGCCGTGCTCGCCGTCCCAGTATTCGTCGATCGGCCAGAGCGGATAGAGCTCCGTCGTGATCGTGACGAACTTCCGGTCGCCGATGACAAGCACGTCCGTTGCCGTGTCGCCGTAGTCGAGCTGGAGCCGGCCCTGGTTGATCGTGTTGTGCTCGGTGATATCGGCGATGGGGCGTGGGACCGTCCTGGCCTCGTCGTCGTAGTGCGACGCCTCGCGTTCCAGTGCCAGGGCCATCGCTTCCTTATCGCCCGGGCACCAGAAGCGCACCGCCGTCGTTACGCTGATCGTCTCGCCTTCCGACTCTGTCGCGTGCTCCTCGTGGAACCGCAGGCCGGACTCGCTTGCCAGCAGCAGCAGCGCCTCCAGCCAGCGGCGGCCATCCGGCGTGAACGACCGGCAGTTGCGGACCATCATCTCCTTAAAACCCACCCGCACCGCGTCGGCTTCCGTGTCGATGTCGCTCTCTTCGAGCTTCCAGAGCTCACGCCAGTGGTTGGGGTCGTCATCGAGCGGGCCGATGAACACGTCGGGCATCGTCACTTCGATGCCGGCCTTGCCCCACGGGAAGTGAAACGCACACAGGTAGCGAAGCGCCTGGTAGTAGGTCCAGTATTCGGCGGCCGGGTCGTTGTCACCCGTGAACACGTGGATCGGCTGACCGTCCAGCGGACCGGCGTTCACCTGGATCGGCCGCGCGGACCGGTTCGGTTTGCCGTTCGCGTTGAAACAGCAGCGCAACGCGGGCACGCGTTTCGCCAGGTTAGCCAACGTCCAGTCCGTGCCTTCCGGCAGGCCTGATGCGTGGATCACGTCGCTCCCGGTCTGCGGCGCCTCGTCCAGCGCGTCCGACAGCGCCTGGCTCATCAGGTGCCGCCCCTGCACGAACGCCGTGGCCCGGTCGGACAGCCGCGCGAGGACCGATTCGAGCTGGTACGTGTTCCGCCAGTAGGGCTTCTCGGCCTGCGCGCCGAACGACAGGTTGCGCTTGACCAGGTACCCGTGCCCCACGATGGCGCGGGGCTCATCCTCTTTGGGCATCTCGCCGATCGCGCAGCGGACGGTCGGGCCGTAGAGCCGCTCGGCGTCCGCTTCGCTGATCTCGCGGAACACGAGCCAGTTCTCGGCGTCGGGCGGCGTCACAGGCACTTCCGGCTCCGGCGTGAGTTCGTCGCTCTGGACTTCGAGTGTCGCGTCCGAGAGCCGCGCATTCGATCCCTGCGTCACGTCGAGGACCTTCACCCGCTGGTCCCACGTGAGTTCGCCGGAACCCTGGGCCGCTTCAAGGTACGCCACCAGGGGCCGGACCGGATTGGATGCCTGTGTTGGGCTCGCCATCAGCTCTCAGCTCCCGTCAGGGGGCCAGGTCCGTGAACGTCAGCACGTCCTCGCGTCGCTTCCACCCGCTTCGCGCTTCGCTCCGGATCGTATCGAACCCGCGTCCCGGCTTGTGTTCGACCAGCGTAACGCGTGCGCGGGTCTTCCAGGTCGAATCGATCATTGGCTGCTCGCCGCCCCGTGCCGCCGTCGCGATGTTCGCCGCGATCAGGTTCAGCGTTGCCAGGTCTTTCGCCCGAATGACCAGGAACCACGTGATCGTCACCGCCGCCAGCCCGAAGTTGTGGGCCACCGCGCCGTCGAACCCCGGGTAGTTGAACATCGACTGCCGCGCCCGTGTCGGGCCGATATGGACACTGACGAGCGAGTCCGCGTCGCCGGCGGTGTGCAGCGCGCCGCCTTCCAGCCCAACGTCCATGTCACCAAAGCTCACAGCCATTAGCTTTCAGCCCTCGACCCCTCGTCCCCTCAGCCCCTCGGCCCCTCGGCCCATCAACCCCTTGACCCCTTCCCAAAATCAATCATGCGGCGACACGCGCACCGGCGAGAACTTCCCCGGGGCCACGTTCATCTGCACCGTGTTCGCCTGGATCACGGTGGCACCGGCGGGTGCTTCTGCCGGTGCCGTGGCTGGCGCTCTTGTGCCGCCCGGTGGTACCGCCGGAGCCCCCCCAGCCTTGGCCGCCGCCGCCTTCTGACGCAGCCTCTCAACGGTCTGTGCATATTTCAGGAGCAGTTGATCTGCAAAGCCCGTGAACTGGTTCCCCGGGCCAAGCGCCTCTTCGGCCGCCGCCGCCTCCTGTAGGTCTTCCTCGCTCAGCAAACCAGACTCGCGCAGCTCCCACGCCATCTGGTCGAGCCGCATCTTCATCTCATGTTCTTCGAGCGCTTCGTCTGACGATAGGAGCTGCTTCCCGAGCCCAAACCGGCCGCTCGCCTTTCCACGTTCCACGTATTCCTTCGCCTCGCGGCGCAGCTTGTCGCGGAAGAATGTGTCCCGTCCTTGTTCTGCTGCTGCGTACTTGCCACGGGCTCGGCTCGCCGCGTCCTGATACGAGACGGTCTCCTTGTACTCGTCGACCATTGTCTCGAAGTCGCCGGCCGTCGCGCCCGCAGCGCCTGCAGAGACCCCCGCCGTCGCCTCCACGTTCGACGCGCGATACGCCTTGATCAGCCGCACGCCGCGCTCCGCGCTCATCATCGCCCGGACTCTGTCCTCTTCCTCCTGTGTGGTAATACCGCCGAAGATGTCGCGTGTGATGCCAATCCGTTGCGCCGTGGTCAGTTTCTTCGGGTCCAGCCCCCGCTTCCGCGCCGCCCGCTCGATCTCTCGCGTGAACTTCTCCTCTGCCCCCGTCGCCAGCGCCTCCAGGTCCTTCATGCTCTGCGCCGCCAGCTCGCCGGAGCTCTCCACGCCGACCGCCTGCCCGCCGACCGTAAGGATGTCGTCAAGGGACAGCCCCGCCTGCGCCATTCCCATCCCGCCCTTGAGTAGTTGTGACACGAACTCGCCAATGCTCGCCGCGTCCGACGCGGCCGCCGCCGCTTTGATCTTCGCCAGCGCCGCCTTCGCGGCCTCCGGCGTCTTTAGCTGGCCGGTCTTCTGCAGAAACCGCATCAGGTCGGACGCCGCCTGCCCCTGCATCCCGGTCGCCCCGACAAACCCTGCGACCTGCTTGGCCGTCTTGAGGTTCTCGCCGCCGAGCAATCCCCCTTGCGGCTGGAACGCGATGTCTGCGCCCACGCCGAATGCCTGCGCCGTGCCCTCGTCGAAGCCGCCCGCGACCTTCAGGCCGCGCATCGTCTTCATGCCCTGTTCTTCTGTGACGCCCAGTTGCTTCGATAGGATTTTCGATGCGTTGGCAAGCTCGACCGTCTGCCCCGACAGCCGCTGTTGAATCTCCTCGATCTCCTTCAGGATGTCGAGGAACTCACGGAACGCCGCTTTGACGCCTTCGAAGCTCGCAAACCCCGCGACCATCGACGCGGCAGAGGCTGGGAGCGCCTTGAGCGCCGAATTCATGCTCCCGAAGTCGCCCGCCGCCCCTTTGCCCTTGGCGCCGGCCTTCTCCGTCTCGTCCCCGAGCTTCCCCTCAGCGCGCGCGATGCGTCTGAGTTCCTGTTCGGACCGGTCGGCCCCGAGAATCTCGATGACCTCTTGGATCTTGCCCACAGATCAGGCCCTCCATCCTTGACCTTTCTTCCGCCTGCAGAGCAGGCGCATTGCTCGCGATGCGAGCGAAGAAATGTCAAGGACTACGTCACCGTCACCATCACGTCGATCGTGTCGGCCGCCCCCGGCGTCAGCCGGAACCCGCAGCGATACGTGCCGACCTCGGAGCCCTGCCGCGTCGGCAGGCTCGCGCTGCTCCGGATGAACGTACAGTTCTTCAGCGTGAAGGTCGAGTCGGCCGCCCCGCCCTTCTCTCGGCCGACAATGACCAGGTTCGCCTCGGCGTTGCTGAGCGCCGTGTTGTAGGCGTCCGCGTTCTCGAACGTCGCTTCACCGTCCACCGTGAAGTCGACCGGGTCATATTGTTGCGGCTCGCCGTCGCTGCCGAATTGCTTCTCGACGGTCGCCAGGTTCCACGACACCTCGCGCAGCCCTTCGATTGCGGCGGTGTGCGTCGCGCCTTTCGTGTTCGTTACGATGGTCTTTGCCATGGTTCACTCCTTTGTGCCTTCGTGCCTCCGCCCCTCCGTGCCTTGCTCTCTACAGATTTCCTCGCGGCCGCTGGTAGTCGAGCGTAATGCTGAACTCCGCCCACACCTTCGACCCTTCATCCTCCGCCGCGCCGCTGTCCGTGTTCCATTCGCCCACCTCGAAGTCCACGCCGGCCTGTGCAATCGTCTCCGCCGTATCGAACACGATCTTGAGCAGCCGGCCCAGCGCCTCGTCTTGGGCCTCGCCGTCACCCAATCGGGCCGCCACGATCGCCGCGTACACCGTTTCGTGCCGGCTCTCGTCGTCGCCGGCCGACTCGGCGATCCCGCTCCGGTCCACCCACACCGCCAGCAGCGGAAACTCCTGTTCGCGCAGCACGTTCACTTCGCGCCGCTTGATCGTAAACGCGCCCGTCAGCGCGTCCTTCGCCAGCAGCGCGTCCATGAACCCACTAAACTGCGCCTCACCCGCCATCGCGTGCCGCTCCGTGCCGTCGTGCCGTCGTGCCGATTGCCTTCACTACTTTGCCTTCAGAATCCGATCCACGTCGTCCTGCAAGCTCACCTCAAACGCTCCAATCTGCCTCCGCACGCCCTCGCTCAGCCAGTGCCGCGCGGGGATGCGCACGCTCTTTCGGAGCAGGAACAGAAACTCCAGCCCCGTCACCTTGCCCTTGGGCTTGCCGCGTACGCGTTTCGCTCGCACGATGAACAGGTTGCCGCTCTTGGCCTTGAGGACAAACGTGTCGCCCGGCACGCTCCGTGGCCCGCCCGGGAACCTCGGCCGGCCGCCGGCCGCACGTTGCAGCGGGATCGCCAGGTACTTTGCCTTGGTGGGCGTGATCGTCCCGCCGTGCTCGTGAATCGCCGCGTACTTCGTCGCCGGCCCGCGTGTGACGCCGATCGCCACGAGCAGCGCAGACTTCCCGCCGCCCACCCGATGCCGGATCGATCGGCGCAGCATCCCGGTCACGACGTTCAGCGTCTTGCCCGGCCCGAACTCGTGCTCGCCCACGTCGCTGGCGAGTTGCGCCGCCGCCCGGTCGACCGCCGGGCGCAGCTCGCGTGCCAGGTGTACCGGCCGCTCGCGCGCCTTCGCGATCGCGCGTTTCGCGTCCTCGGTCAGGCTGATTCGCAGTTGCACCATGTATCACTCAGCCCATGAACGTGTACCGATCCAGCGTCTTCTTCACGTCATCCAGGAGGCCGTGAACGATCTGCGTGAACGTCGTATTGCCCACGCTGATCGTCTGCTCGCCGAACTTCTCCCGGTGCTGGAACACGTGCTTCGCCTGCATCGTCGCCGCCCACCGCAGGTCATCCGGAAGCGGGATCGCCAGGAGCGGATGCTCGGGGTCTTCTATCGAGCCGGTGAAGTAGCCCCCGGTATAGGTCACGCGTACCACGCCGGGGCCGGCATAGAACTGGTTGCCGTCCGGCAGGCGTACGATCTTCCCGCCCGCGTTCGTGTCGACCCAGAAGTCCTCGCCTTCGGCCAGTGCGTCGGTGGCGTCGAAGTCCCGGTCAATCGCCTGCTTGATCTCGCTGACGGATTCGATCGGGTAGCACGCCATCGCCAGGTAAGTTCGCCCGCCCTCGGGGTACTCGACCCGGTCCTCCCGCCGTTCGAGCAGGCTCGCGCCCGCGTTGGCATCAAACCGTCGACAGTAACCGGCAAACGCCACGCTCGCCTCATCGATGATCAAATCGATCAGGTCATCGTGTCCAGTGCCGGTGATACCCAGCACCGTCTTGACCGCTTCCTTCGTCGTCAGCGCCACAGTCGCACCTCTTCGTGCCTGCGTGCCTCAGTGCCTTCCCAATCAGCCTTAGCTGATGTTCAGCGGCCCCGGCACCGTTCGCTGCTCATAGCTCGCGTCCGGCTCCGGGTCCTTCGCATAGCGCACCGTCTTGAGGATGCGGTATACCGGCCGGTCCGGCTTGTTCTGCGCCTCTGCGTGGCCGCGAGCCAGCGTCAGCGTCTTGCCGAACTTGTAGACCTTGCCGTCCTCCTTCACGCCCTCGCGGTGGACCACTTCCACAACGACTAGGTCCTGCGAGGCCGGCTCGAATGGGTGTTGAACTTCCATTGTCATTCTCCGTGTCTGTCCGTAGGGTCCGCTTCGCGGACCGCTTTCAGCCTTCAGCCATCAGCCATCAGCTACCAGGCGCCCTTCCGGCGGACAGCCGATAGCTGACGGCTGACAGCTCACCGTTACTTCCTCGCCGTCTCCGTGATCTGTTTGTCGTGCGTCGGCTTGGCGTCCTTTGCTTCGGTCGCCGCCGGCGCCAGCAGCCTCAGACCATCGCCATACGGTTTCGCGTCCTCTTCGCTCAGCTCGACGCGCGTGGTCCGGCCGAGGTCCTTGTGTACCTTCTCGTCCGGCCACACGTGTTTGCCGCCGACCACAACGTGGCACGTCGACGTGTAGGTGTTGAGCGTGTTGCCCATGTCGTTTCTCCGTATTTGAGCCCACAGCCATCCGCCACCAGCCATCAGCCGTGGGTTTCTGCGTTGCCCCGTTCCGGCTGACGGCTGATGGCTGACAGCTTCTTTTCTAACTCACCGGCGCCTGCGACGGGTTCCCGCCGATCAGAATGCCGGTCACCAGCGCCGCGTTCGAGCCCGCGACCGTGATCACGAGCCGGCAGTATTTCTTCGCGCTGCCCGCGTGCCGGCGATACTTGAGCGTCTCGCCGATCACGTCGTCGTCGTCCGCATCAAGCTG
>CAYSBP010000088.1:9667-11470 GCA_964429255.1 uncultured Planctomycetia bacterium | reverse complement strand
GCAGTTTATTCCGGACTTACGCTGGAATTTTTGAACCTAAAGTGAGACTTTTTCCGGAGTTACGTTGGAAAAACCAATGATTCCGGAGTTACGCTGGAAATCACAACAGCTTGGAGTGCAATGAACGCTAGAAATCTGACGCCCGAAGAAATTAAATCATTTGAAGAATTCTACGACCGTCGCCTGCTGGAGGTTGGAGGCGCGCGCAGTTACGATGATGACGCCGAAATCGTCCGCGAGATGTTGCGGGCCGTACGCGAAGATGGGATGACGCCCACTGCGGACGGGGGCGTCTCCTTTGTCCGGCGGGACGGGATGGACTGGACGGACCCGAACGCGGTTGAAGCGGCCCGTTCCGCGACAGGAGGTAGGCGCGGAGCGCCCACCGGTGGCGCCGGGGACGGAAACCCAAAGGATATGTTGATGGGGGTGGCCGTGCTGGTGGCGCTGGTGGGCGGGATGATCTGGTGGTTCGGGTTTCGCGGTAACAGCGAAGCGGTTGCGGCGGATGAACCGGTGGAAGAAACGGCAGTTGCGGGTGCGGAGGCGTTTGTCATGCCTACGCCCGTGCCCACGCTGGAGTCCGATTTGTTGGCCGACATTGTAGACGAAGGCGTAAAGACCGGCTTGGTGACGCCGCGCACGCTGGAGATCAAGGGAGTCAGCTTTGTGGTGCAGGCGGTGAAGATTACCAGCGGCGACTGGCCCTTTCCGGACGACCCGAGAGCGGTCAGTTGGGTTTACGGTACGGTGGTGAATTACGTGATGGGGGTGGAGGCGACTGACGGGAACAAGACGCTACTGGCCTCACTCGGGGCGGGGGATGAGCTTCTGTTGCGGATGAGTACCGGCCCGGCATATCGCTTTGCCTACGTGGACGCGGTGCGGGTTTCCCCGCAGGCGTCGGAAGTTTTTCGTCAGAACCGGCCCGGTCTAACCCTGGCCTTGATGGGGGAAAAAGAGCAATCGACGCGAATTATCATCCGGGCGGTCTACCTGCCGGAGTCGGAGTTGGGAGCGACTGCGCCGGAGCGCGGCCCGGTTGCTTCCGGACAGGTCGTTCCCCTGGGGGATGAATTGACGGTCACAGTCGTAGACCGTTACCCCCTGTCCGCCGATACTCCGGTCGGTTACGCCTCGTTGGCAGTCGATTACCGGCTGGAGAACACCGGCGTTCGCCCGCTGGCGTCCGCCGCCTTTCAGCATCGTCTGGAAGCAGAAGGAATGACGTATGCGGCTGCACCCGGCGTCGGCGGGGGTGCTTACCCGTCGCTCCCCCCGTCAATTGAGCCGGGCCGGGTGGTGACCGCCACTGCGGTCTACGCTGTGCCGGAGGCGGTTTTGCGGGCCGGTTCGGTCTGGATTTTCTCTCCCGATATGGGGGGTGTACTCACGGTTCGCGTGTCGTTGCCCCCCCGGATCGGGGCCATATCGCCCGAAGTGGGCATTAGGGAGGTTACTCATAATGAAGAAGACCTGATGGTCACCTTTGATATTCATGCCCCGATGCAGAGCCTGACGGTTCAGGCCGGGGACATCCAACTCAGTGGCGGGGCATTGAACCCGGTCCAAAGTCAGTTTCCCTGGCATCTGGAGGGAGGCGAGCGTGGGACATTCTCCCTGAGCCTTCGGCCGGTGGGGAGCGTGACCCAAATCGCCCTGCTGGGACAAGCGTTTGAATTAAAAATTGAGAATTAAAAATTAAGAATGGCGAATACGCGAATACCCAAAGGGCAATATCATTCGCAATTCGCAAATTCGCAATTAAAAACAAGGAGCAGAAAAAAATGAAAGCAATGACGG
>CAYSBP010000088.1:2899-9567 GCA_964429255.1 uncultured Planctomycetia bacterium | reverse complement strand
ATTCGCAAATTCGCAATTAAAAACAAGGAGCAGAAAAAAATGAAAGCAATGACGGCAGTAAAAGAGAGATTTATTCAGGAGCCGCGTTTTGTAGCGCAGGTGATTACGGGGATTGTGGTACTCGGTTTAGCCCTGGGTAGCACGCCGGTTCTGGCCCAGAGTGGCGACATCGGCGGGGTGGTGACCGGCCTGATCGAAAGCATTACCGGCATCATTCAGACCGTTGCCATCGGGGCGGGCATTCTGGGCCTGTCGGTCTGGGCCATCGGCAAGGTGGTTCGTCCGTACTTCCCGCAGGTTGCTTCGAGTACCCAGAACTATATCCCTGACCTGCTGGTCGGGGTGGCCGTCGTTTTCGTGGCCGGCGAAATCGTCGAGGGGATCGCAAGCGCCATCGGCGGGTAATCAATGAAGAATTAAAAATTAAGAATACCCAAAAGGGTACACTGTGAAAAATTGTCTCAACGACTAACCTTCTCGCTCACTCCAAATTCTTAATTCTTCATTTTTAATTATCAATTGAGGTAAAGATGAATTATTCACAACTGATCCAATTTAAGCGTCTCGAAGAGCGAGCCTTCATCTTTTTGAACGGTCGCCAGTTGATACTCGGTTTCTTCGGCCTGTTCGGGGGGATGGTGCTGGGGGACAATGCGGGCGCCTCCGGTCTTCCGGTCTGGATACTCGCCGGCGTATTGGGCGTGTTGGGCCTTGTCGCCGGCGGGGTTTACCGGGGATTGTACGGATACCAGTATCTGCTGATGCTGGTCAGAACCTGGACCCGGCTGGGGGACACAACTAGCCCGCAGACGCTATACCGGCAGGAGCAAGGAGCCGATTACGGCTTCTCGCTGGGTGCGCCGGATGGCGGGGCATTGGTGCAATATCAACCGCCCGCCCGCCGGCAAAGGACGGGTCGGAAGGAAGCGGGGGAGGCCTCGGTCTACCACTTGACACCGGTTGACCTGGCCCAATATCCGCCGCAAATGGTGGGGGCGCTCATCAATCGTTGGGGGGGCTTCTGGGCCGGTCTCAGGCCGCCGCTGCGCCTGGTGGTTCACTCGACGCCCTTTGAGGCGGGGGGTGTGATTGACGAAATTCACGCCCAAAGCCTGGTGGCGCGGGAGGAGTGGCGGGTGCAGGCGCTGTCCGGCTACGGTCGTTTCCTGGAGAACCTGAACCGGCGAGCGGCGATGTATCAGGCCGGGCACGAGTGCCTCATCTGGGCCAATTCCGAACCGGAAGCCGGGGCGACGATGGGGAGCCTGAGCGGGCATCTGGGGGTTTCGGCCAAGCCCGGCGAGATGACGCCGCTGCTCAAGGGGGATTATCAAATCCAGATTGACCACCTGCGCCCCGTCAACCCGCGCCATCCCTTCATCATCTTGATGACCAGTTACGAATTCAGTGGTGAATGGAGCTGGGTTGACCCGCTGGTGACACTCCTGCGCCGGCCATTCCCGATCTCCATCGCCATTGACGTGGAAGACAGCCTGCCCGCCAACCGGGCGCTGCGCAAACTGGTTCAGTTTGAGAATGTAGTGATGGATATCCTGAGCAACAACAGGACCGGGCGCGATCCCAAGGCGGAGGGCGCCTTGCAGGACATTCAACTGGCGATTGCCAAGGCGAACGCCGGTTTTTCGCTCCACTTCTCGACCGTTGTGGTGGCGGTCAAGGGGGCGACGCTTACGGAAGCGAAGAAGAATGCCGAGGCGGTGCGCACCCTGTCCGCCGCTCGCCTGTCGCTGGTCACGCTGCCGGGCGGGCAGGGGGAACTGCTCAAGTTCTTCACGCCGACCGCCCGCAAGGAGATCAATCTGCCCGAGATTTCGCACAATGTCACCAGTGACGGGATGGCGGTCTTGAGCGGGCCGCTCGGCTTTCGCCGCCGCAGTGAAACGAAGGGGGTCTTCTGGGGGGTCGGTTCCACCGGAGGCGAGGATACCTATCCCATCTACTGGGACGGCTTCGGCAGCGATTTGAACAAGCCCGCCGCCTACCACGGCCTCTTCCTGGGCAAATCGGGCTACGGCAAGACCGTGGCCTTGCAAGCCTTGCTCTATCGGGAAGCGATGCGGGGGACACAGGTTATCTTTATGGAGCCGCAGGGACATTCCCGCCGTCTGGCCGGACTGGTCGGTGAGGGCGGGTCATACAACCCTCTCTCGTTACGCACGATGCAGCTCAACCCCCTTGACCCGATTTCGGACAATCGTACCGAGCAAAAGGCGCACGTTGCCGTCCTGATCCGGCTGATGCTGAAGCAGGTGGACCCGCAACGCCATTTGACGATGCAGGAGGCCGGTTTGCTGGATGCGGCACTGACTGATGTCTACGAAGGTCTTGACGATCCCCTGAACGCGCCCGCCGACCGCGTTCCCCGCCTTGAGCACCTGGTGCGTGCCCTTCACCGTTTGGGTGCGGAGCGGCTGGCCTCCGATCTGGATTTGAATTTTGTCAGCGGCAGTATGGGCGAGGTTTACAATCAGGCGACCAATCTGGATGTGGGCCTTAAGGCGGATGTGGTCAGCTACGATTTTCGGGAGATACCCGAAAGCAGCCGTACTTTGATCTACACTCTGGTACTGGGGCGGATACAGCGGGTGGTGCGCCTGTCCGGTCGGGTGAGACGGCGGATTGTGGCTATTGATGAGTTTGGCTGGATGGCGCAGGAGCCGTTGTTGGCCGAGACAGTGGCCGGCTGGTACAAGACATTTCGGACCTTCGGTTGCGGGGTCTGGTTGGCCGAGCAGGATCTGGTCCGGCTGACCGGTGCCGGGGGTGGTGATCTATCCGGAAATTCGATCATCAGCAACACCCGCTTTCAGCTCTTCTTTCACCACGAATCGTCCGCTGCCGAGGTGGTGACGCAAACATTTCCGAATGTGGCCCCGTACAAGGGCGCCTTACAGACCTTCCCTTCGCCGCAGGAGAGCGGCGTGGCTGAGGCGATTTTGCGCCTGCCGGACGGCGCCTATCACACCTATATGCTACTGACACCCAACGAGTATCCGCTTATCGGAAGCTGAACGGGATGGCGAATAGCGAATGGCGAATGGCGAATGGCGAAATTTACCGTAGTCCACTTGCCGTTCGCAATTCGCGTATGCGCCCATTCGCAATTGGAGAACTGACAATGAGTAAAATTCTGGACCTTTTCAGGGGCTCAAATGATGATGGTACAACGGACGCCATTCGGCGGACGGCAACCGAAACAATGGCCCATCTACTGGAGCGCAATCGCAAGTTTGAGATGTTTCTGGAGGAAAAGCTGGTCAATCTGGAGCGCCGGAGTAGTCCCAAAGGGGTGAGTGGTGAACCTTCCGTCGTTCCGGATGATCAATTCCTTGATTTCTACGAAGCTGCCACTCAACCGGAAGCGGAACCCCCGGAAGAAGGGGGAGCCGAGCCGTTGATGCGGGCCCGTGCTTTCGGCGAAACGGTGGCAACGCCTCCGGTAGTGGTGCCACCATTGCGGACAGACGATAACGACGACGACCATTCCCCGACTCTGCCCGCCGGTGACGACGAAACGGTGGCAATTACCCCTCCGGAGACCGTGCCCGAGTGGCAGGCGATGTTCGGGCTGGACGGTGATGGGGACGATGACCTTTCCCTGGCCGAGTTGAGCGAGAATTCGTTACCCGCAGATGACGGCCGGAAGGGGGAGTTTGATTGATGGAGCGTCGCACGCATCGATTACTCATCTTTATCGCTCAGGCCTCAATGGTGTGCGGGGCGGGCCTGGCCGCTTTGTGGAATTTGGGGTACCTCTTTTTTGACTTGTCAGCCAATCCCGGCTGGTGGGGTTTACTCGCGCCTCTGCCGGGGCTGGCGTTGTGGGGCTTTGCTCTTGTTTTGCCGGCGCTGCTTTCCGTACACCTTCCGGCACCCACTACTGTTTTTCGCCTGGTTTACGCTGCGCCGGCCGGCTGGAATGACGCGCAGGCTCGAACTGCTCTGCTCAACCTGCCCGTCCGCGCCGGCTGGCTTGACATTAGTTGGGTGCGGGAGATGCAGGGGAGCGCCTGTCGGCTGGCTGTTCCCGCCGGATACGAGGAGGTATTAAACCGCCTGGTGAGCGCTGTTTTTCCGGGCGGGCAGATTGAGGCGGATGACGCGTCACCCGTCGGTGACGGCGTAACGATTTTGCGCCTGAAGCAGGGCGTATCTCTTCCGACGCCGGCTGAATTGTGTCTGCTGGAAGGCATCGACGGGGTTTATTTCCGTTGGCAGGGTGAAGCCAGGTCTGTTTTTTCCTTGTGGGGTGAAAAGGCGCCTGAGACGGCGCAGCGCTATGCCGGGAAAGGGGATTTACTCACCGGGAGCGGGGACGAATTGCTGCGACCCCGCTTTAGCGGGGGCAATCCCTGGCCGGAGCTACCGCCCTTTCCTGTTTCGGGGAATAACCCCGGCCTGAGTGCGGTTTCCGGTTTTGAGCGCCTGGCGCCGTCTCTGCGGTTGAGTGGTCCCGGCCTGGTTGTGGGCCGGGATGCGGCCGGCGGACGGGTTGGCTTCCCCTTTCCTGATCTGGAGGGTGCCAAAACCGTTCGGACATTGGGACAAGGTGCGGCCCGGGTGACCGCCGATTTGGTCACTCAGGCCTTGCGCGCCCGCCGGCCGGTTTGCCTGCTGGATGGAGATGGAGGGGTGACTGCCCTGCTGAATCGGATGGCGATGCGGGAGCTGGCTCGGGAGGAGGCGCTGTTGTGTGACCTTGATCGTCCGGCCCGGAGTTTTCTACGTCTCAACCCTTTTCAGTTGCCGGGCGCGCCTGAAGACTGGCCTCGGGTATTGCCGGACTGGCATCTCTGGCTGCGAACGCTGGGTGTCACGCCCGCCGGTCTGGGGCGTGAAGCTTACCGGCATAGCCTGGCCGCCGTGACCCTCACCGCCTGGGCCGCCGCCGAGCGGGGTCTACTCTTTGATCCGCCCGGCTTACGTCAGGCGCTGGATGCGCCCGAGTTTTTGGGTTCACTGGAACACGCCGGCTCCGAGTCTCTTTTCTCAGAGGCGGAGTGGGGTTGGTGGCAGAGTGAGGGGCGCATCGTTCCCAATTTCGATGTTCACCTGCGCCTGGGGCATTTGCGGGATCGGTTGGGTAAGTTGCTCGATTTGCCGGAGTACAGTGTCTTGTGGCGGGAGCCGTATCTCGATTTGGGGCAAGCGCTTCAGGATAGAACCGCCCTCTTCTGGCGATTGCCGGATCAGGACGGGCGACGGCACGCTTATATTGTTTCCCTTTTTGCCGCGCTGGCTGCGAGTCTGCGTGTTTGGCCGGAAGAGACGCCGGTGTTGCTTTTCTTTTACAACCTCGATCCCGGCCCCTGGGCGGAGCGATTGGGAGCCATCCCGTCCGCCCGTCTCTTTCTCGCGGCCGATACGCCGGCGGGTTTGCCGGATCGGCCACGCCCGCAAACGCTCATTGTCTCCCGGTTGGGAAAAGCGGGTGCCGACCAATTGTACCCGCATTTGCCGGGGATGCGCGCTGCCGACCTGCGTCGCCTGCCGGAAGATCGTCTCGTTATTCGGCGTGGTAACGTGTTGGGCACGATAGCGCCCATTGGACGTTGACCATTGATCATTTCCCACTACCCGACAGCTAATCGACAAATTGCGGGTCAAGCGGCAAACGATCAATGCTTAACGCTTAATGGTCAATGGTGAAAGGATGACTGAAAAAACAACCTGTTTGCCCTGTTCCGTTTACTGGATGACGGCGGAGCCGGAACTTATCATTACCTTGCCCTGGCCGGGGTGCCCCGTCAAGCTCTGGCGTTGCAGTTTGTGCGGCAAGTGGCATGGCCGGAGATGCAATTGGGGAGACAAGAAGAAGACGAGCGGGAGGAGCTTGCCCGTCTTGAAGATAAAGAAGTGAGGTAAAAATGGCAGTAAATTTTGGTACAGCACTCGGAATGTACTCCGAAATCGAATTTCAATGTCCTGTCTGCCGTGAGCCGGCTGATCCCCTTGAAATGAAGAGCGAGTACGGCGCGCAATCCGGGTTGCGTAATGCCCCCATTATCCGGTGGCGTTGCTCAGGGTGCTTCGGCTGGCACGTTCTACGTGAAGGTATTCGTGTACCCAAAGGGCACGCTGTAGCGAATACCCAAAAAACACACCGTAACGGAGGAAATGATGCAGGGACACACCCACGCCCTATTCGGCGTAACGACAATGGCCGCAGTTAATCACCTGACCGGCTTTATTCAACCTCATCCCGTTGAGGGCGTTCCCGCCGGGGTTGTAATTTGCGCCGGCGCGGCGATCATTGGAGCGCTGTTGCCCGATATCGACGCCACTGAGTCGACCATTAAGAACGAGATGGGACTGGCCGGGCGGATGTTGAGCGGGATATTGCGCCTGTTGGGAGTTAAACATCGCGGATTAACGCATTGGGGGATTACGGCGCTGGTGGTGGCGATGGCCGGTTTTGTGCTGGGGAGTGCGCTCGGTTGGCCGGATGCGGGATTGGCCTTCGGGTTGGGATATTTAAGTCACGTCCTCCCGGCTGACGCGATGACGATTTCCGGTGTTCCGTTATTGTGGCCGCGAAAGGGAAGCTTTCATTTGTTACCCGAACCGCTGCGGGTGCGCACCGGCGGGCCGGTCGAGATGCTGGTCTTCCTGTTTCTCGCCGTCGGCCTGGCCTTTTTGTTGCCTGA
>CAYSBP010000088.1:0-2799 GCA_964429255.1 uncultured Planctomycetia bacterium | reverse complement strand
CAATCTCAACCTCCGTCAAATACTGGCGGGCGCGCTCGGCGTGCTGGTCATCTTTGTCGCGCTCAGCTTCGGCAGTTATGCCATGCCGGAAAAGGAATTAACCGGACGGCGAGGTGCGTTCTCGTTCATTCCCCGCGAAACGCGCCGGGCGTTTGCGGAAAACCGTCTTCATATCGGCCTCGTTGCGGCGGGTGGATTTGTGGTATCGGCTACGGGCTGGATTGGTTTCGAGAGCCTGGCCCGTACCTGGCAGAAGCGGCGCAATGAGGAATTGGACGCCAACGCGGTGATGATCCGCCTGGCCCCGCGAGCAGATGCCAAACTCCCCTGGGCGGGCGCCGCCGAGCTGTGGCGGGGCATCCATTCCACCCTGGCCCGTTCGGCAATGCAGACGCAGGTCGGGGGCGGGTTTCACGCCGGCCTGGAAATCGGACGACTGGCCGGGGAGCAAATCACTTTCTATTTGTGGGCGCCGCGTCCCCTGGCCCAGACGCTGGTGGAGCAGTTCAGCGCGATGTATCCGGGTCTGGAGGTGGAGACGCTGAAGGAGAACGCGGCGGACGGGGGCGGGGATTATCTGGACAAGGTGCCGGCGGATGCGAACTGGGTCTGGGCCGATCTGGGGGTGGCCCGCGAGGCGTGGCGCCCTTTGCGAACCGAATTCGTCGCCGATCCCCTGGCCCCGCTCCTGTCAACCTTACGGGGTCTGAGTAGCGGGAACAGCCTGTCCGCCATCCACTTCATCATCCGGCCCGCCGCCGGCAACTGGCAACAGGGTTCGGCGCAATTCATCGCCAAAACACGGGGGGACGATGTCCCTAAGGGACAACCGCGCCCCCGCCTGGGTACGGGCGAGCGGGCATTGCTCCGCCGGATTGAGGAGAAGTGTGCTTCGCCGGGGTACGACCTTTGTTTGCGCCTGTTGGTGGCCGGCAAGGGGGATATCGGGGGTGATCTGGAGCGCCTCGTCCGCGCCTTTGACCAGTTCGGTGATGACAACAGCCTGGTCGTGCGCAAGCGGGGCGACGGGGCTGAAGCGTATCGTTTCCGGGGCCGTTTCCTGCCCGCCGGCTGGAAGCAAAGCGTGGTCAGTCCCGTCGAGCTGGCCGGCCCGGCTCACTTGCCCGATCAAACATTGAGCGGCCTGCCCATCGACCGGGCCGGGGTGCAGGTTGAGGAGCCGACCCCGATTTCCTTTGTGCCGCCGGGAGACAAACGGGTAGTGTTGGGGATGTATGTCGGGCTGCCCGCCTTCAGCCGCGACCTGAACAACCTGACCTACCCCTTTGATTTTCTGCGTCGGCTGATCATTTCAAGCGACGAGCCAATCGTCAATCAACAATCGTCAATCGTCAATCAGGATGTCGGTATCCCCCTCACCGACGCCCGCCGCCATTTCCACGTCATCGGGCCGACCGGGGTGGGTAAATCGACCCTGCTGCTGCGAATGGTGTGGCAGTACACTGAGCATTTCCCCGAGACTGCGGTTTGGGTGCAGGAACCGCATCAGGATTTGACCCACAAGATCATCCGGCGCGTGCCTTTGCGGCGGGAGAAGGATGTCATCTGGCTCGATGTGATGGACGATCAGCGCGCCCTGGGTATCAACCCGATGGACGCGGCGGGAGCCGACCCGAATGTGGTTTCGGGCGATGTGATGGGGGTGATGAAGAAGGTCATGGGCGCGTCCTGGGATACGGCGGTGCAGATGCAGGAAATTCTGGAGAATGGCTTGCTGGCCGTCTTGCGCCACGAAGAGACGCCCACGATGGCCCATTTGCTGAAGTTGCTGACCGATGAGAATTACCGTTTTGACGTGACCGGCCAAATTGAAGATCCGGTGGCTGCGCCGTACTGGGCGAGCCTGGAGCAGAAGAAGGAGCGTGAACTCGACCAGATGTTTTCCGTCCCCCGCCGGCGGATCAACGCCTTTGTGCGTAACGATATTGTGCGCCGCATCGTCACCCAGCCCCACAGCACGGTTGATTTTCGGCAGGCGATTGACAACAACAAAATCATCCTGATCCAGCTCGACGGGCGGATGGGGCCGCAAAACCGCACCTTTGTCGGGGCGATGATGATGTACAAGCTCTTCGGCGCGGTGATGAGCCGGATGGACATCCCGGAGGAGGAACGCAAGCAGGTGGCGATCTGCGTGGATGAATTCCAGACTTTTGTCGGTCAGAGCAGCGATGAGTTCGCCGATATTCTGGAACAGGCCCGCAAGATGGGTGCCTCGCTGACCCTGTCGCACCAGCACCTGGGCCAGCTCGGTGATCTGACCAATTCGGTAGCCAACAACACCGGTACTAAAGTTGTCTTTCGCTCCGAAGCGGCGGACGCGCCCACCTTCCTCAAGTGGCTGCCCGATCTGAAAACAATCGACGCGCTGGTCAAGCTGAAGAACTTTCGCTGCTACGTCCGCCCGATGGTGGGTGGTAGCCCGCAAAAGGTCTGCACGCTCGTAACCTACGCCGACCCGCCGCTGCCCGATCCGGCGGAGGAGTTGCGCACGGCGCGGCGGGCCGAACCGGACCCTCTGCCGCCTCATCCCGGTAAGGATGCGCTAGCCGAGGTGCGGGAGATTTGGCGGATGGCCTCCGACCGGGAGCGGCGCGATTATCTGCTCAAGCTCGATAGCGACGGCTGGGCGCGTTATCGTGCCGCCCGCCGCTATCACGACGCGGTTCGCCGCAATATCCTGATTGAGCATCCGGAGAAGATACCGGACAAACTTGATCGGGTGCGCACCCTGGTTCGGCTGGGCTACGGCACGCCCCACTTCGAGACCGAAGCCTT
>CAYSBP010000087.1:0-11603 GCA_964429255.1 uncultured Planctomycetia bacterium | reverse complement strand
GCCGGCGATACTTGAGCGTCTCGCCGATCACGTCGTCGTCGTCCGCATCAAGCTGCGTGATCGCCTCGCCGCTCACGTCGGCGTACGTGCTGTCGTCGTCACTGTCCTGCAGCTTCGCGTCCACCGTGGTCGCCACGCCGACCGCACCGACCGCCACGATGCCGATCACGTCCTTGTAGCCGCTCACGTCGTGGCCGGCGCCGGTAAGCGTCGCGGCCGTGCTGCTCTGCGGCGACACCGACAGCAGCGGCTTGAGGTTATTGGCTAAGTCCATCGTCGTTTCTCCTCAAAGGGTTCGACACAGAGATCCAGAAAGTCCTCAGCACTCTCTGCGCCTCTGCGTTCCCGCGTTCGATCTAGCTCGCCGCCGTCCGCAGCGTCGCCATCGCCGTGCCCTCGGCCTCCTGAATGTCCTGCCTGGGCACGGCCATGATCGTGGTCTGCCCTTCCAGGAACTTCACTTCCGTGCTGCGCTGCAGGATCATGCCCCGGCGCTGGCCGAGCATGCCCCAGGCACTCATCGACCCGAACGCCAGGAACTTCGTACTCACCGCCTCATCGGCGATCCCGGGCAGCACGTTCGAGACGCGCACCGGGTACCCGATAAGCTGGTTGAACCCGTCGCGGTTCGGGTCGGTCAGCAGCGGCCGGCCCGTCGTGCTCTCGACGATCTTCATGAGCACGCCCTTGATGCTCGGCGACATGTACCACGCGCAGTCCGGCTGCGTCAGCGCCCACGCCGGCACCGCGTTGATCATGTCGACCAGGTCGCCCCACGCCGCCTTCGCGAACGTCGTATCGCCGCTGCCCATCGTGACCACCGCGACGTTGGAGGAGCCGAACACGCCGGTGATTCCCGCGTATGTGCTCGTCCCATCGCCCATGAAGGCGTTCGTGTCTTCGGCGATCGCCAGGGCCAGGGCAATGTCCTTGGCGATCAACTCGCCGATCGGCGCCGCCGCGTCCTCTTCGAGTTCGCGGCTGAAGTGTGTGAGTACCGCCCACTTCTTCGCGTTCAGCGTGACCCGCCCGAATGCGAGGTCGCTCGCCGTCGGCGCCACGCCCTCGTCCGGGTAGTACACCGTCAGCCCGCCCGTGCGCTTCGGCCAGCTCTGCCGTTCGGCGCTCATGGGCACGTTCTTGAGGAACTGGCGTGCCACGCCGTACGTGTTCACGTGCCGGATGATCGTGGCCATGAACTCGTCGGGCACCAGGTACCCGCCCAGCGTGTCCTGCGATTCGCCCATCGCCTTGACGTAGTCGTCGTTGCCGGCGATCGCGCCGTCCTTGGCCCGAAGGGTGAGCCCTGCCTTCGTGACCGCCTCCGCGCAGCGCCGTCGCATGCTCGGGTCCGTGTGCAGCCCGCCCAGGCAGAACAGGCCAAACTGCTCGGCCCGCTTCTCGCTCGGCCAGAAGCCCACGTATTCCGGGTCGCGCTCGGTGTGCCCATCGCCCAGGTTCGGCATTTGCCGCGTGAACTGCCCCACCGATTCGACCAGGTCGTTGACCCGCTTGCGGTCCGCGTTCACCTGTTCGGCCAGCGTCGCGTCACCCGTGATCACGCCCAGTTTCTTGATCGTCTCGTCGTGCAGCGTCTGGCTCTTGACGATCGCTTCCAGTTGCGTCGCCACGCCGCCGAGCCGCCCGTCGAGCGCCTCCTTCAGCTTCTTGATCTGTTCCAGGAGTTCCTTGTCGTCCATGATGTCAACTCCCGAGCGTCTTCTCGCATTCCGCGAGCTCCGCTCGAATACATTCGGCGATCTCGTTCTCATCCACGTCGCCGTCCGCGTTCGGGTCGGTGCCGGTTTCGCCGCGTGTGTCGGCCGGCCCCGCGTCGGGTGACACGATCTCTTCAAGCGAGCGCATGCGGTCGTTGAGTTCGCGGAGCATGTGCTCCACCTCTTGCCGCAGCGCGTTGTCTTGCGAATGAAGGTTGCCGTACTGGGCGATCTTGCCGAGCACGTAGTTCATGACCAGCGCGTTCGAGTTCGCCGGCACCGGCACGCCGCTGATCTCCAGCAGCAGTGCTTTTGTGTGGACCCACAGGTCCTCGCGTTTCTCCATGTCCCGCGATCGGAAGCCCACAGAGAAGGCGCGCTGGTTCCCGCCCCGATAGGCGTGCCAGTTATCCAGGCTCACCTGGTTGATGTGTTCCCCCGCGCCGAACTGCGCCACGCCGATCACTGGGCTCTTGTCCGTCGCCAGCTCGATCGCCTGGGCCATCGCCGGCGACATCCCCGTAGACAGCCGGTGTGTGTGCCCAGCCAGGATCACCGGGTTCCGCATGTACACGTCGCGCAGCTCGTGAAACGCCCCGGGATCGATGATCTCATCGTGCAGGTCCACGGTGTTATCCGACGCCACGAACCGCAGCCGCCGGTTTGCGTCGTCAAACGCCTTCTCGTCGACCAGGGCGAGCGACACGCGGTCCTCGCCACCCGAGTCGCCGAACAGGTCCCGGCACTCCGGCGGGATGAACGATGCGAAGTCTTTCACGCGAATGGCCATAACACAGTTCTCCTCACGCCGCCGCCAGCGCGGCGTCGTGTTTCTCCGTCTCCGTCGCTCTCTCTTCCAGCTCCTTGTGCTGCTCATACGTGACGAACGCGGCGGCCGCGTACTCGCTCAGCGTCACCATCTTGCCGCCCTTGAGCCGCCGCGCGACGGTCATGCAACTGCAATAGATGCGTTCCTGCGGGGGCAGCTTCCCGTCCCCCGGATAATCGCATGGGTAGCCGCCCACGGTGAACGGCTCGCCGACCTTGACCGGTTTCGCTTTGGTCGCCTGCTCAGCGCCCCAGTGCGTCTTGCGGGTCGGCCCTGCGGGTTCGACGCCCCGTCCGCTGGTGAGCCACGCCTGCGCCTCGACGCTCGCCTGGCGGAACCCCTCGTGCCGCCCGGCCGCCACCGCTTCGTGCATCTCGGTCTCTGCGATGCGGTACGTCTGCTTCCCGGCCCGGACGTTCATCGCGCCGGCTACCCGCTTGCCGATCTCGGCCAGCGTCTCACCTTCGTCCAGGCCCTTTACTAACGTTCGCCGGAGCATCTCGCGCGTTGTGTTGTTGACCTTGCGTATGCGGATCGCCTGACGTTCGAGCCGCTGGCGTACCGCCGGCGCGTGCAGGTTGAATTGCCAGTCCTCCGTTACATGGGCCTCCTTACCGGCTTGCGCGCCGCCCAGGCCGATCCCCTCCCGCATCAGGAACCGCCCGAGCACGGTGAGCTTGCCATTCTCGACGTCGATGGTGAACAGAATCTTGTCGAGCCACTCTTCGATAGCCCCCTTCGCGCCTTCGTGCCTCCGTGCCTCCGTGCCTTCCGGCATTCCCACCTTCCGCAGCCGTCGCTGCGTCTCGTCTCGCTGGCGCAGCACAAACGCCCGGACGCGCATCCGGGCCACCCGGCGCAGCCCGGCGTACGATGCAAGCCACCGCCGGTGAATCTGCCGCGCCTTCCGGGTGTCGGCGTCAGTTGCTGCCCGCTGTTCGACCGCCGTTTGAATGCCTGTCAAACCCTCGTCGGCCAGCGTTCGCATATCCGTGATTTCCCTCACCACTGCCGGCCCCTCGATCCCTTCCTCCGTTCCCCCTTCCGGTTCGTTCTCCGCCGCCAGGCCCGCAGCGGCCTCGGCGAACAGCACGTCGATCGGCAGCTTGCCAGCCTGCACCAGCGGCACGTTGCCCCACGGCTTCGGTTCGATCGGCAGGTTGTACACCGCGATCAGGTCGTTGAGTGGCACCATGTGGTCCTGGAACTTCAGGATGCGTTCCAGCGTCTCGATCTCTCGTTCCTTCAGCGCCTGGATGCTGCTGAGGTTCTCGACGAGTTCCTTGCTCGGGTCGACCTGTGCCTGCACGAACCGGTTCCAGCCGGCCAGGATCACCTTGCGCAGCAGCGGGACGCCTCGGTGGTCCCAGAACAGCAGCACCTGTTCGCGTGAATTGTTCAGCGTGGCCGTCTCGTAGATGCCCGCGATCACCGGGGGCACCTTGAACACGGTGAGAATTTCATCGCGGGTCAGCTTCTTGCCCTCGATGTAGTCCATATCGCGCAGGCTCTGGACGCCCGGTTTCCACTTGAGCCCGCCCCAGAGCACCATCGGCTTCTTCGCGTTGGCCGTACCGCCGTGGTTCTCGCGGATCTTGTCCTCGATCTGCCGCACCTGTTCGGGAGTGGGTCGTTGGTCGGTTTCGTAGATCGACCCCGGGTCGGCCCCGTTCTGGAACACACTGGCGTTGTACTGGCTCGCGAACGTGTGCTGGTCGATCGAAAGCTGTGCCGCCCGGATGCACGACAGCCCGCCCAGCGGATTGCCCGGGTCAAAGAAGTAGTGCCGGCACACCTGATCGAGCGGCAGAAACGCCTCGGTCGCCGCCCCGCCCAGCCGGTAGTGCCATCCGATCAGCATGCCCCCTGCCGTCGCCGGCCGCATCTCGCTGTCTTGTGCGATGTAGACCGCCCGCCTGGTCTCGGTCTGCCGCGACAGCGGTTCGAGTGTGATCCAGAAGACTTGCCCATCGAGTTGTAGCAGGACCAGCGACGCCTCGAAGAACCCGGTCCGGTCCTGCAGCGCGTTCGGCCGGTTGAGCAGTTGCCAGGACGGGTCCTTGTGATCCTCGACCGGTTTGTTATCGAGCGTCTGGATTTGCAGCCCGACCGACGAAACCGCCTCCGCCACGCCCGTGACCGCCGCGTAGACGTGCGGCGCCTGTTTGAACGGGTTGCTCACGTGCCGTTCGCTGCCCGCGAAGTCCAGGTTCCGCAGCCACGCCTGAATCGGATCGCGCAGCGTCAGCGCCTTGGTGTCGGCGGCCATCGCCTCGCGGAACCCGTCCAGCAGTTGTTCAACCTCGCCGGCCATCCGTGGCCCTCGTTTCTAACGAATCACGCTCACGCCCACTTCCGCGTAGTCCTTCGCCGCTTCGAGCGCCAGCGCGCACGCCCAGAACTCATCCGCGTGCCCGTCCTGATCGCGCTCCGCCTCGAAGCGGACCTGGTTTGTCGTGGTCACCGTCTTGCGCACTTTATGCAGCCCCTCGCGCACCTTGCTGTCATCGGGGATACGGATCGTGCGGTCCTCGAACCGCGACCGCATCGGCACCGCGAGCTGCTCTTTGACGGGGTTCGTAAACGTTACGCCCTCGACCGCGTACTCGCCGAGCCGTTCCTTCAGGCCGTCCGAGATCCCGATGCCCATACCGGTGGCGTCCACGGCCGTCCGGTTCACCTTCGCCTCGCGAATCGCCCCGTGCAGGATGCGCACCTGTTCGGGAATCGGCGTTTTCTCCAGCACCAGCACGCGTCGCGTCCACAGCACGTCGCCCACGCGGCCGACGAACCATGCGACCGTCAGGTCCTGCTTGCGCCCGACGTCGATCCCGCAGTAGCGTTCCGTGTCAACCTCGAAGAACCGGGAAGGCTCGCCCGGGCGCGGGCATGCTCCATCTTCGCACGTGCGGATCAGGTCGTACGGCAGCCAGGCCGACGTTTCGGTCGACGGCTGGCACATGTACTCCTGCAGCCAGTGGTCCTCCGTCCGGCACCCGGCCCGCAGTTGTGTCAGAAATTGCTCGCGCGTGAAGTTCGTTCCCCGCTCGGCGTTGATCAGCTCGACCAGGCCTTCGTCAACCGCCGTCGTGATCGGGATGAAGTGATGGCTCCACCGCGTGAGTGGCCGGCCGCCGCGTTCCGTCTTGCCTGCCTGCACGTCCCGCGCGTCACGGCACATGGCGTTGAACGACGAGCCCTCGCCGTTGTGCGTGGAGCCGATCGTCATCGTATCGCCCCACATCATCACCGGCTGGGCGGCTGCGTAGAGCAGCTCCGGCTTATCGTGGAACGCGTACTCGCTAATCACCACGTCGCCACCCTTGCTGCGCAGTCGGCGTGGCGAGCTCGACAGGCAGTTGATCCGTGCCCCGCTTGGGAACCGCACGCAGAACGCCTTGATGGCACCCTTGGCGTCCTGTGCGTCTTCCAGCACTTCCGTGAAGGAATCGACAACGCTTTGCACCCGTGCGTGGTAGAACCGGCAGTATTCCGCAAACTCGAACGCCGCCGATTCGTCGGCCGACGTGTACCACAGGTCGCGGTCGCTCTTGCCGCTCAGGCGGCGCATCGTGTGGCGATAGGCGATCGCGTAGTCGAACCCGATCCGGCGCGACTTCTCGACGAGGACGTACTGCGAGCCGTCGCGGATCAACCGCTGCTGGTTTGGCAGCCAGGTCAGCTTCTTGGCTCGCGTCCGTTCCGTCACGCCGCCTTTTCTCCCAGGTCCACCGCGCCGAGAATGCGGGCGACCTCTTCGATCGAGACCACCCTCTCGCCGCCGGCCTTCTCGCGTTCGTCTGCCTTGCGCCCGAGCTCCGTCTTTACCTGCTCAAGCCGCTTCTTCCACTCGTGGGATTCTTGTCGCCGCTGCCCCTCCTGAATGATCGCCACCGCCTTGATCGCGTTAAGCCGCGATGTCGGCTTGGGGCTCAGCATCATCGCGTGTACCGCCACACCCAGTTGGATTCTCTCCAGGTCGCTGAGGCCCTCCTTGTCGATCCCGGCGAGTCCCAGCATCGACCGGAACACCGCCGCTTCATCCCGCGCGATCTGTTGTTGTCTCTCCCGGCGCCGCTGTGTGGCATAGTCCTGAACCGTCCGGGCCGCCATTCGTTCATCTGCGTCGAGGCCCTGCTGATACGGCTGGATGACCTCGACAAACAGCTCGCTGGCCGACGCCCCCATATCCAGCCGTGCGTCGATCTCCGCGCGGAGTTCGGGTGGCAGGGTGTCGACCGCCTTGTTGCCCCGCCCGCACTGTGCCACGCGTCTAGACCTCCAGCGCCTCGTCGAAGCGCACCTTGTCGGCGATTTCGACGCCGGCTGCCGTCAGGGCAAACCACCGCCTGGGCCACGGCACCCCTTCCGGGTTCGCGTGCGACTGCGGCATGAGCCGCGCCAGGTAGCCCTTGGCGATCAGGTACGCCAGGTCCTGCCGAAAGTGCGACCATTCATAGTCCGGGAACACCATCAGCAGCGCCTCGAACAGCGGCTGCCCCTGAAACGCCGCCGGATACACCATTTTTAGGTTGACTAACACTTCCCGGCGCAGGGTCTTGATTCGGTCGGCTTCGTTCACGTCCGCACCTCCGCTGCTCGCGTCCGCTGCACCGTCTCCGTTAATGCCTTGACCAGGCCGCAGAGCTGTGTCGCCAGGCCCGCCGAGGTCTCCAGCTTGCCCTTGATCTCGCTCACCAGTTCCGTCTGCCGCTCGACCTGCTGTCGCAGTGCCGACTGTTCGCGCACCCAATCTTCCTTCCGCACGAAGCTGCCCAGCTTCTCTCGCAGTTGGCCCTCCACCAGGTCAATGCGGTCGCGGACGTGATGGTAATCCGCGCGAATCCCCCGCGTGTTGATCACGAGCAGGGAGATCGGCAGCCCGACCAGCGCCGCCAGCGCCCCGACGATCGTCGCAATCATTGCCCAGGTGATCATATTCGGCCCTCGCTCTGAAACGCAAAAACTCGGAAACGCAAAAACGCAAACGCCAGGGCGCCGTCAGCCATCCCCTCCGCGCCTTCTCCCCATTTTTGCGTTTTCGCGTTTTTCAATTTTCGCTTTCATTGCCTCCAGCTCTCTCTTCCGCTCCGGAAAGGCACAGACGCCGATCATGTAGGTGAGCCGTTCGAGCCACCCCCGCGCCGTCCAGCCGTCTGGCACCAGCTTCTCACCGTCATCGCTCACCCAAACAGCCGCCCTTGCCGGGTCACGCGTTCCGCCGCCGCCCGCTTCTGGTCGTTCAGGTCCTTGAACCGGAAGCACAGCTTGCGCGTGACCGCTTCTCGATACTCGCGCCATTCCGTGTCATTGCGTGCCAGCCAGTAGCCATCGGCCAGGCTCGCACAGACCCGATGGCCCCAGAGCCGAATCCGCAGAATGACCCGCCGCACTTTGCGACGTTTCGTCTCGCGATCGCCGACGAACCCGAGCCGGCCCGCCAGGGCAATCGCCGGGATCGGCCCCGTGGCGTCTTGCAGAATCGCGGCGGCCTGGTCGCAGGTCGTTTCCTCTGCGCTTCGCGGTTCGTGTTCACTGGCGTCCGGTCCCATGTCCTGCGTGCCTACGCGCCTTCGTACCTCAGTTCTTGCTCGGCTCGCTGTGCAGCGTCGCGAACTTCGCCGGCGGCAGCTCGGTGAACTTGGCCGCCGACTTCGCCCCGTTGTCTTCGTGCGCGATTCCGAGGATCAACGCCACGCCCACGCTAACGATCGTCAGCACCACTTCCTCGGAAGCGCCAACGCCCCATTCCGCCAGGTATGCCGCGATCACGGTGACGAGTGCCACCCGCACCTTCCGACTCTTCAGCGGCCCGGCGATTCGTTTCACGATTGCCCACATGCCTTGCTCCTTTGGTTTTCAACGCAGAGCCGCAGAGATTCAGAGTCCTCTCTGGTCTCACCCCTCAACCCCCTCTGCGTCTCTGCGTTCGCCTCCGTGCCATCGTGATCGCCACGGGCACCAGCAAGAGGCACACCGTTGCCGGCTCCGGCACATACATCTGCGCCTGCACGTCGTAGTGGATTTCCTCGTTCGCGGTCGCTTCGTAGAACAGCTTGAGTCGCCCGCACAACCACGTTTCGCCCAGTACAGGGATCGTCACGTCGCCCCAATACCAAGCGTTCCAGTGCAACGGCCACTCACCGCCATCGCCGCCGGCCCAGGTCAACTCGTACCAGAGCCACGCTGGATTATCGAAGTTGGCCGGATATGCGTTCGCGACGTCGGTACAGAACCCGAAATACGCGCCGAGAAACTTGGGCTTCGAGTTCATGTAGTTCTCGGGAGACCAGTGCCCGTAGATGCTAAACTCGCGGTACACCTGATAGGGCTTTGCCGTCTGCGTCCGCTTCTCGAAAGTGAACGTCGGCTCCCACGGCGGGTAACCCAGGTGCCCGCTGTGGATCACCTCGTAGACGCCTGTGCCTGCATGATCAGAGCCCCACTCTGGATTCACGCCGTTTGGGTTGGCTGGCTGCCACAACTCGGGCGCGTCCGGCCGCTCGCTCCACGCCACCGGCCCCGCCAGCACCGTCGCTGTCCAGAGCGCCACCATACCGGCCGCGATCCACCTCAACCGTTTCTCCGTTCGTTCATCGCCCATGGTTCTGCCTCCGTTCTTGGTTCACCTTCGTCACTTCGTCGCTTCGCCCCCACCCTGGATGATCTCTTCCAGAATCTCCGCCGGCGTCTGAACGTCGTTGTCATCCGCCGGCGTTTCTTTGCTGATGTTTCCCGGCACCACGAACTCCACCGTCACCCGGTGATGGATCGTGCAGCCCGAAACCGCCAACAACAGCACAACAACCAGGGTTCGCAGGACCATCTGTGCGCTCTCCGCTTCTCCGCATTCCGTTCATCGCGGCGTCGTCTCCAGCGCCGCCCGCAGTTGTTTCTCCGTCAGTGGCTTGTCCAGCACGATCAGGTTGCTGAACTTCAGGTCCACGATTGCCGTCTTTCCGCCCGTCAGCAGCCGCAAGAGTTGCTGCAATTGCTTCGGCGTACCGATCAGCGTCGAGTTCTTCGCGTCAATCACCCGTGCCATTCGTGCTCGCATCCGTCGGCGTTCCACCCAGGAACGACAGCAGCTTGTCGATCACGTCAGTCTTAGCTGTGTCTTCCAGTGCCGTCCGCAGTTCCGCCCAGCGCAGTTCGTTCTCGCTGGTCTTGGTGGTACCGCTGGTCTGCCCTTTGCCGGTGGCTGTGGCCTGTTGGTCCACCATCCCGCCCGGCATCGCCACGCCGATGGGCACCGCCACACTCGCCTCCGGCTTGATGTCCTGGGTCGGCGTCAGCGTCGGATAGGCGCTGGGGGTCTGTGCCGCGCTGGCCGTCGCGGTGGTCGTTCCTGTCAGGCTCGGCGTGGTCCCGCCCGTGGTGATCGTGATATTGATCCCCGCCTGGGCGTACCCCGCGTCCGTGCCGGCGAGTGCGGTCCCGTCCTGGTTTGTCAGGTTCTGAATGCGCGACTTCACGCCGTCTTCGGGGCCTAGCAGCAGGTCGCTTGTGTCCGGCAGCCCGCCGCGTCCCGGCGCGTTCACCACCCACACATAGACCTGGCTGCCTTGCGTCGCCGCCTCCTGATCGGTCGTTGTCGGCGTGAGGGTCTCCTGGCCGGTGAACTGATCGATCGGCGCCTCCGTGTTCTGCGCGCAGCCCATGAGCAAACACGGAAACAGTGCCGCGATCAACGCCACAATGATGTCAACAAGCCACTTCATCGTCGTTTCTCCTCTGTGCTCTCTGCGTCTCTGCGTTCCCGGCCAGGCGTTGGGGCCGGGCGATGACCAGTCGCCCGGCCCCTTCCCGCGCCCGCCTCGTCCGTATCGTTTCGCGCCCGCCCGCCCTGGGGCGGTCGGCTTGTGCCGCCGCCCCAGGGCTTGTGGGCAGTCGCCTGCGTCTCTGCGTTCCGCGCGCAACGGCAACCAGGGCGGGTCTGGATAGCCCGCCCCGGCGCCGCTGCCCGAGTAGGAGGGAGAGTTCCGGTCTTCCCCTTCGTGCCTCGCTTCCCAGAATGTTGAGGTGGCCACCTCATGTTTGCCATCCTTGGCGGTGCCCCCGGCGTCCTGCCGGGGGCCATTTCCTTTGGTCCCTGCGTGCCTGGCGGCCCGCAGGGCCGCGCGCAAAACAAACGCCGAGCCCGAATGTCCCAACAGCTAGGGCATTCAGGCCCGGCGTTTAGGTAGCCGGAGTCTGAGTTGAGTGTTCTTTCCGGGGCGGCGTTACACGCCCGCTGATTGTCCGCGCGGCACCCTACATCCGCCGCGCCCCCCGCGTCAACCCCCTAGGTGAGATTTTTTTGCCGCCTACTTCTTGCACACTTCCGTCGCGTAGTAATCCCGAGGCCAGATGATGAACGCCTCACAAGTCCGACCCGCCCCCGACGCCCGCTCCCTCGAGGCCCTCGAAGCCCTCGCCCGCTGGCGTGGCAGCGTAGTCAACCGCCACGCCGCCGAGGCCTTCGTCCTCGTCAGAGAAATCCTGTAGGGTGGGCACCACCCACCAATACACGTGTGCCCCATTCTTCGCGCAGCAAAGCGTGGGGGACCGACTACCCCCGCTCTCCCCCAATCTCGATCATCTTGCTGAACGTCTTCCCCCCCTCGGGCGGCGCCCAGAACGCCCGGTGCGTCCGGGTCAACACCCGCAGAGCCCTCCACGGCCGCACGCGCAGCCCCAGCGCCCCACCCGGGGGCGGCCACGGCGGGTCGATCCGATGCGCGATCAACGGACCCGTTCCCCCCAGGTGCCGGTTCTCACTCAATTGCGACCGCATGATGACACGCCCTGTCGCATCCCGAAAGACCACCTGCTCCACCAGGCGCGGCTCCCGGCGACTCAGCCAATACTCCTTCTCGATCAGCCCCTGACCGGTGTCATCGTACGTCACAAACACCAACTGCTGATGCTCGCCCACCACCCGCTGAAACGGCCCTCCCGGCCCAGTCGTCACAGACGGCAGACCATTGATCCCCAGCGACTCCACGATCGCATCCGCCCGCAGCGGAATGCCACCCATCTCCCCCCCATCGAGTGCCGCGTGCCGCCCCCACCAG
>CAYSBP010000086.1:9243-11612 GCA_964429255.1 uncultured Planctomycetia bacterium | reverse complement strand
TGGCACTCGCATTTAAAACGTTGTTTCTGAATATTGTTACGACTTAAAAATTCCGCGTTATCCGACCATGTTCAGTGCAACTCAGTGGGCACTGTACTTGGCGCTGATCCGAGGACACGGGCCTGCAGTTCCGGGAAGAACGCCCAGAATTCTTAATGGGGCAGACAGCCGAGAGCTGCCTCGTATGGGAGTGTGGGGGTACGTGCGCGTGGGAGTCCGCGCACACCCGCGCACACCCGTGTCGATGGAAACTTGACGTTGCATTCCCAAACCGCCCGTGTATAAGCCGGATTCTCGTTTGCCGTGGGCCTGTATTTCCCTAGGCAAGATTAGGACGTCGTGGAAGCGCCGAAAGGTTTTGTCATGCCCAAGCTTAAGACGCACAAGGGTGTCGCCAAGCGTGTCCGGTTGACGAAAAAGGGCAAGGTCAAGCGGAGTCAGGCTTGGCATGGTCACTTGATGGCGGCCAAGAAGCCCGCTCGTCGTCGCCGCCTGAAACGCTCGACCATCATGTTTGGCGCGGAAGCGAAGCGGATGAAGAGGTTGCTCGGACTGGCCTAACCGCCGCAGGTTTCCTTTCCAAGGGTTGGGGAACAGAGAAAAGGTTGACCTACGGTCGTCAGCGGTTCAGTCGCGGCGTGGTAGGTTCGACGGGAGAAGGTCATGCGTACCAAAACCAATGTCCCTCGCAAGAAATACGTGAAGAAGGTCCTCAAGCGGGCTAAAGGATTCGTCGGTGGCCGCCGCAAGATGATCCGTACGGTCATGGAGACGGTGGAACGTGCGGAAGCCTACGCGACCCGCGACCGGCGTACGCGGAAGCGCGAGTTCCGCGCGCTCTGGATCACGCGCCTCACGGCCGCCGCCAGGGCTCAGGGCATGAACTACTCCTCGTTCATGAACGGTCTCAAGAAAGCGGGCATCACGATGGACCGCAAGATGCTTGCCGAGATCGCCGTTCGCGACGAGGCGGCGTTTAGCACGCTGGTCGAGACGGCCAAGGCCAAGCTGGCTTAACGCGTCCGCCGGTTTGCTTTTTACCGATCGACCAGTTAACACGGGCAGCTTGCTGCCCGTGTTTCGTTTTCAGGACAGGGACAGATGCCATTCGGTATGGCTTGAAGGGCACCTGTCCCTGTTAGATGTGTTAGATGCGAAGCGCGAGATACCCTTGGTCGGATGCCGGTCTGAGCTGAAGATGTTTAAGACGTGCGTGACCAGATACGGCGTGGTCTTCAAGCAGGCCAAGATGTGATCTGAGGAGCCGACCATGAGTCTCCAGGACGAAGCCAAAACCACCCGCGACGAAGCGCTGGCCGCCTTCAAGGACGCTTCCGGCGCCAAAGACCCCAAGCGACTCGAAGACGCCCGCATAAAGTACCTCGGCACCAACGGGCTGCTCAAGACCTTCATGAACCGTCTGAAAGAGGTCCCGAAAGAAGAGAAGCCCGCGACGGGCAAGTTGCTCAACGACGTCCGCAAGGAACTCGATGAAGCCTTCGAAGCCGCCAAGGGCGCGGTGGGCGCCGGTGCGCCGGTTGCCGGACCGCGCTTCGACGTCACCGAGCCGTTGCCGCCCGAACAGCGCGGCACGCTGGGCCGTCGCCATCCGCTGACGCGCACCACCGATTCGCTTCGCGACCTGCTTCGCTCGCTTGGGTTCGAGGTGGTCGAGGGGCCGGAAGTCGAGGACGAACGGCATAACTTCGACGACCTGAACGTCCCGCAGGATCATCCGGCGCGCGACAGTTTCGACACGTTCTTCCTGACGCCGCGCGAGACGTTCAAACCCGGCGACGCGCTCCTGCGCAGCCAGACGTCGACCGTGCAGATCCGCATCATGGAGACCCGGACGCCGCCGCTGCGCGTGATCGCGCCGGGCCGCGTCTATCGTCCGGACAAGATCGACGCGACGCATGCCAGCACGTTCCATCAGATCGAAGGTCTCTACGTTGACCGGGGCGTCTCAATGGCGGACCTGAAGGGTACGCTGCAGTTGTTCGTCGAGGGTCTTTTTGGAGTGGGCACCAAGGTCCGTTTCCGCCCCAGTTTCTTCCCGTTCACGGAACCTTCGGCGGAACTGGACTGTTCGTGTCCCGCCTGCGGCGGTTCGGGTTGTTCGGTCTGCAAGAAGACCGGGTGGGTCGAGTTGGGTGGCTGTGGAATGGTGGACCCGAATGTCTTCGAGGCCGTCAGCCGTGCGCGGGGCGACCGCGCCTACGATCCCGAGATCTGGTCCGGCTTCGCCTTCGGTTTCGGCATTGAGCGCATGGCGATGCGGCGGTATGGCGTCGATGACTTGCGATTGTTCCTGGAGAATGATCTGCGGTTCCTGAGACAGATCTGAAACGGCCGGTTGATTGGTTGGC
>CAYSBP010000086.1:5079-9143 GCA_964429255.1 uncultured Planctomycetia bacterium | reverse complement strand
CGATGAAGCTCCCGATCTTCTGGCTGCTCGACTACCTCGACCTCAAAGGCTCTTCGCTTGCGGAGTCTGCGGCGGCGGCCTGTGCCCGCTGGGACTTGACGCCGCAGGCCGACGTGGCGCAGACGCTGGCGCAGTTGATGACCTTTGCCGGCTTCGCCTGCGAAGGCGTGGGTGGCGCGGGCGAAGAGGCGGTGCTGGAACTGGACGTGCTGGCCAACCGCCCGGATGGCCAGTGCATCCTCGGGTTGGCGCGCGAGGCGGCCGCGATTTTGCGCGTGCCGTTGAAGCTTCCGCCGGTCGATCTGAAGGAGAGCGATCCGGAGGCCTCGACACGGGCGAAGATCCGCGTTGAAGATGCGACGCTCTGTCCGCGGTATACGGCCCGGGTGATTCGCGGTGTCAAGGTGGGGCCGTCGCCGGAGTGGCTGCAGAAGCGGCTGACGGCGCTGGGGCTGATCCCGCGGAACAACATCGTCGACATCACGAACTTCATCTGTTTCGAGCTGAACCAGCCGTTGCACGCCTTCGACCTGGACAAACTGGCGGGGCGCGAGGTGGTCGTGCGGCGTGCGAAGCCGGGCGAGCCCTTCAAGCCGCTTTACGACGAGGTGCCGCCGCTGACGCCCGAGACCCTGGTGGTCGCGGACGCCGAACGTCCCGTGGCATGCGCGGGTGTGATCGGCGGAGCGGGCAGCGAAGTGAGCGCGGAGACGAGGGATATCCTGCTGGAGGCGGCGTACTTCGATCCGGGCAGCACGCGGCGCACCTGCCGGCGGCTGAAGGTTGGCACGGATTCGAGCTACCGGTTCGAGCGCGGCATCGATCTGGAAGCCGTGGCGTGGGCCTCGGCACGCGCGGCGCGGCTGATCGTGGAGTTGGCGGGCGGCACGGTGGCGCGGGGTATTCTGGATTCGAATCCCAAACCGCGCGAGTCGAAGACGGTTCATCTGCGCCACCGGCGCCTGGAGCAGTTGTACGGCGTGCCGATCCCGTTCCGGGAAGCGCTGGAGCACCTGACCGCGCTGGGGTGCGTCTGCACGCAGGAAGAGCGGATGGTGAAGGCCGATGTCCGCGTGCCGTCCTGGCGGCGCGGCGACCTGGAGCGCGAGGTGGACCTGATCGAGGAAGTGGTGCGGATTCACGGCTACAACCGCGTGCACACGACGACGGCGATGTCGGCGCGTATCGCGCCGCGTTCGGCCATCGAAGAGACGACGGACCGTGTGCGCGATCTTCTTGCTGCGCTGGGGTATTTCGAGACGGTGACGGATACGCTGATCGATCCGCGCTGGCCGGCGCCGGCGGTGTGGACGGTCGAGTCTCCGCTGGCGATGGACCCGCGGAGCGTGTTGCGCGAGGACCACTCGGTGCTGCGTAACAGCCTGCTGGTCTCGATGCTTTCCACGGCGCAGCTCAATCAGGATCGGCGCTCCGGCGAGGTACGGGTCTTCGAGTGCGGAAAGGTCTTCCTGCCGGTCAAGGGCCAGGCGCGGCCGGAGGAGCGGCCGGTGCTGGCCGTGCTGGACGAGCGTGGCTTTCCGGTGCTGGCGGATGTTGCGCGGCGTTTGCCGGGGGCGCTGGAGTGGGCTGGCACTGACCTGAAATGGGAGCCTTGTTCGGGCAACGAGGCATCGACGTTTCTTGCGGCCGACAAGGCTTGTCGCGTCTGCCTGGTGCGAGGGACGGAACGCACCGCGATCGGCTGGTTTGGCGCCGTGACGCCTGCATTGGCGCAGAAGTTCGGTCTCAAGAGGGTTCCGGCCGTATTGGAGATCGACCTGAAGGCGGTGAGTGCCGTGCCGGTGGCGCCGCGCCGGTATGTGCCGCTGCCGACGCAGCCGGAGAATGCGCGCGACATTGCGATGGTGGTGGATGAAGGCGTGACGTGGGGCGAGGTGGAGAAGTTTGCGGCGGCCTATCGGGAACCGCTGCGCGACGCGTCGGAAGCGCCGCGTTTCCTGTCGGCCTTCCGCGGCAAACAGTTGGGGGCCGGTCAGAAGTCGTTGGCCTTCTCGGTCGTTTACCGTCACGCGGAACGCAGTCTGACGGACGAAGAGGTAAATGCGGCGCATCAGCGGTTTGTGGACGTGCTGCTAAAGCAGTTCAAGGCGACGCTGCGGGCGTAGGGATCGTATCATGTGCAAGTCCGCCCGGGGGCCCTTTGCCTACGACGAGCGGGCTTTGGTGCGGACCTTGGTCTTTCGGATCGAAATCGCATCGTTGAGTGGGAAGCAGGCGGGGTACGGATAGGTCGCAATCCGGGGGATTGCGGTACGAGGCGCATACTGGGTTGGCTGTCGAGGCGGTGAGGATGGCGATGTTGGACTCCAAAAAGGACCTGCGGGCGCGGATGGAATCGGCCATTTTGGCGATGAGTCCGGCCGAACGGATGGAGCGCGGTGCGCGGGCGCAGGCGCGGTTGGCGGAGACGCCCGAGTTCAAGGCGGCCCGCAGTGTGATGATCTATAACTCGGATGCCACCGAGATCGACACGCACGACTTGGTGTTGGCCAGTCTGGAGGCTGGCAAGAGGGTGGGTTTGCCGCGCACCGAGAAGGGCTCGCGCGTCCTTCACGTGCTGGAGATCCTGGACGTCCGTCGCGACTTGGAGCGGAGCCGTTTTGGATTCAAGGAACCGCTGTCCATGTTGCCGACGATAGCGCCGGAATCGCTGCAGTTGATCCTGGTACCGGGCCGGGCTTTTGATGCGGCAGGAAACCGGTTGGGGCGGGGTGGGGGGTACTACGACCGTTTCATTGCACGTCTGGATGGACCGCGCCTCGTCGCGTTGGCTTTTGACTGTCAGATCGTGGAGTCGGTCCCGCATGAAGCGCATGACCGGCCTGTGGACATGGTGTTGACCGAGGAGCGGGTGGTGCGTACGTCGCACTGGCGGCCGACAAACGGCCAGTCGGGGGTTGAAACGGGGGCGTGATGGCAGGGAGGCAGCGGTCCCTGCATGGGCGCATCTTCTTTTTTAGACTTGTGGTTATGGGTTCTGTTTTTCGCTGGAATAGGCCACGGTATTCAGTAGCATTCATGGGTCTTGAAAGCTTTTTGGCGCGTAGTGCTGCCTCCTTCGGGTGGACTGCGTGAAGTTGGCTGCGTGCGTAAGATGATCTGCTGGAGGTGGAAATGATCCGCGTTTCCGGTCTTCTGTTGGCTGGTCTGGTGCTCTGCTCTGCCGCTTGGGCGGAAGGTGTCAGCCAGGTCGAGTACGACAAGCTCAAGAAGGAAGTAGATGAGCTCCGTCTGCGGTTGGACGGAACCCAGCCGGTGGCTGCTTCGCGGACGGAGGAGTTGGTCAGCAATAAGTATGGGCCGAACGAGACGGCGACCAGCGTAAGTGGCAAGTTGACGATCGGCGGCCTGTTGCAGGTTTGGTACTATGGCATCGAGAACGACAATCGTGGCTATGCCTTTGGCAGTTCGAACGAAGTGGTCGATAACGACGGTTTTGCCATTCGGCGCGCCGAAGTGCGTTTCACGATGGACATTCACGAGAATGTCCGGGCTGTGATTTCGCTGGACGCTGCGCGTGAAGCGACGTCCTTCCCCAACTTCCCGACCAATCTAGGTTCGGGTGTCTGGGGTGACAGCGCGGTCTCGTGGGAGAGCAGCGGCTCCAACGATGGGAACCCCAAGTCGGAGGCGGTGCGTCACGGGTTGGGCGATGCCAATCGGTTGCTTCAGGATGCGTACATCCAGGTTCACGGCATTTTGCCGCACCACGAGGGCTTCACGGGGCAGATGCGGCGGCATCTGGGCTATGAAGGCACGCAGGATGACAAGGTCCTGGACTTCGTGGAACGGTCGATGATTACGCAGCCCGCGTCGTTGCGCGATCTGGGCGGCATGGTTCACGGCACGTGGTGGGAAGACCGATTCCAGTACTGGGTGGGTGGGTTCAATGGTGCGGGCACGGCGTTCCAGCAGCGTCAGAACCGTGGCGACGACAACGACGAAAAGGATCTGGTGGCCACGGTCCTGTTGCGGCCGTTGTGGAAAGACGAAACGTGGGGCAGTATTGAGTTGGGCTACAGCGGTCTTTACGGGTTTGCCGG
>CAYSBP010000086.1:1981-4979 GCA_964429255.1 uncultured Planctomycetia bacterium | reverse complement strand
ATCTGGGCTGACGGGCTGAATGCGTGGCTGAAGCCGGTCGAGTTCGCCTTCCGCTACGACGTCATGCAGAACCTGCTGCGTCCGGGTGTGGGTGAACGCCGAGAGGTGGATCGGTTCAAGACGCAGGTCATCACAGCCGGTGTCAACTACTTCATCAAGGGGCACAACGCGAAGCTTCAGTTCAACTACAATTGGGTGCTGGAAGAGGAGAATTCTGCTCGGGACTTGCGTGAGGTCTCGAACGACAATTTTGTCTTGAACTTCCAGGTGGGGTGGTAGCCTTTTCGAATACAGGCGTGCGGCCTGTTTTTCAACCAACGCTTGAAAGCCGGGCATCGAGCGGGTACAAGCCGCCCCGGTTCGTCTGGCTTGCGGATGGAGAAGGAGTTGCAGCAATGGCACACAAACAGGGAACTGGTACTTCCAAGAACGGTCGGGACAGCAATCCCAAGTACCTGGGCGTCAAGCTGTATGGCGGACAGGTGGCCAAGCCCGGAAGCATCATCGTCAGGCAACGAGGCACGAAGTTCAAGCCCGGTCAGAACGTGGGTTGCGGACGCGACTATACGCTCTTTGCTCTGGTTGACGGCGTAGTCCGGTTTGACCGGACGGCCCAGCGGCGCGTTCACGTCCTTCCAAAGGCGGCCGAATCCAAGGCGTCTGCACCACCGAAAGCGGCGGCCCGCAGTTAGCATAGCCTCGACGATTGCCGCAGAGGGCACCGCGCACACCGAGGATAGCGGGAAGAGGGGAGGGCGCCTTTCCGTGTTCTTTGTGAACGTGGTGGCTGCCCGGTCGTCGCAGGATTAGCCGAGGTCGGTTCGCGTCGTTTCTACGGTTGGTTGAGCCTGGTTTCTGCATGCAGTGAGGGTAGAAGGGCGGGCTCGTGGCGCTTTTTCTTCTTTGTTTTGGCGATGTCGTTGGCCGTCCCGGTCGGCAGGGCATCACAGTAGCGCTGAAGGATCTCAAGGCTCGTTTCTCGCCCAGTTTCGCGGTGGTCAACGCTGAGAATTCAGCAGGCGGATCGGGCATATCGGTCTCGGTTTCATCCAAGCTTTTTTCGGCTGGGGTTGACGTTATCACGACGGGTGACCACTTCTACCGCAACAAGGAATTCGTAACGGTGGTGGACGACGCACGTGTGCTTCGTCCGGCCAATTTCCCGGCCGCAGCCGAAGGGCATGGCTGGGGTCTGTATCCGTTACCGACGGGCCACAAGATCGGCGTGGTTAATCTCATGGGTCGCATCTTTATGGACCCGCAACGATGTCCGTTTGAGGTGGCTGACGAGATTATCCCGAGGTTGCGCGAACAGACGTCACTGATCGTCGTGGACATGCATGCCGAGGCGACGAGTGAGAAGGTCGCGCTGGGGTGGCATCTGGATGGACGGGTCAGTGTCATCTTCGGTACACACACGCACATCCAGACGGCCGACGAGCGGATCCTGCCCGGGGGAACGGCGTATATTACGGACGTGGGGATGACCGGTCCCTATGATTCCGTCATCGGCCGGGAGAAGGCGCCGGTCCTTAGGAAGCTGCGCACCGGCATGCCGGCTCGCTTCGATGTAGCCAAGAATGATGTGCGCGCTTGTGGCGTGATCGTGCAACTCGACACGGACACGGGAAAGGCGCTTTCCATCGAGCGCGTTCAGATTCCGGTGAAGGCATTGGCCGAGGATTGCCATGAGGCCACACGGCCTGAATGACCCGTCCCGACGGTCGGTGAATACGGGATCATCCCGTCCCGAACCGCTTACGATCACCGCGCTGACGCGCCAGGTCAAAGATCATCTGGAGGGACGTTTCAGAGATCTCTGGGTGATGGGCGAGATCTCCAATTTCAAACGCTATAGTTCGGGTCACTGCTATTTCAGCCTCAAGGATGCTGGCGCCCAGTTGTCTTGTGTGCTTTGGCGGGGAAATGCCGAGCAGCTCCGGTTTCAGCCAGCGGATGGCCAGCACGTCGTGGCGTGGGGCCGCGTGAGTGTGTATGAGCCGCGCGGTCAGTATCAGTTCGTGGCCGATTTTCTCGAACTGGCGGGCCTGGGTGCGCTGGCGGCAGCCTTCGAGGCGCTCAAGAAAAAACTGGACGCCGAAGGGCTCTTTGCGGCCGAGCGCAAGCGTCCGATCCCGTCTTTTCCGCGCACGATAGGCATCGTAACCAGTCCCACGGGTGCGGCGGTCCGGGATCTGCTCAAGGTCATTCTGGGTCGCTGGCCCCGGATTGAGATCCTGTTGGCGCCGGTGCGCGTGCAAGGCGAGGGGGCGGCGCGCGAGATTGCCGAGGCCATCGGGATGGTGAACCGGCACGGCCGTGCGGACGTGATGATCGTGGGGCGCGGCGGCGGGTCGTTGGAGGATCTGTGGGCCTTCAATGAAGAAGTGGTCGCGCGCGCGATCGCCGCTTCCCGGATTCCGGTCATCAGTGCGGTGGGACATGAGATCGATTTTACGATTGCCGACTTTGTGGCGGATCTGCGGGCGGCCACGCCCAGTCACGCGGGAGAGTTGGTGGTGCCCGAACGCGCGGCGGTCGATCGCGAACTGGCCCGGGCGGCCGATGCGCTTCCGAGGGCGTTGCTCCGGCGGGTGGCTCAGGATCGCGAGCAGCTTCGGGCGCTGGCCTCGAACTGGGCGCTGCGTTCACCACTGGAGCGCATTACGCAATTACGTCAGCGTCTCGACGAGTTGCAGGAACGCGTTCAGCCGCTTGGCGCGGAGGCGATTACCCGGCGGCGCGAACATCTAGGTATGTGTGCGGCGCAACTGGAAGGGCTATCGCCCTTGCGTGTTCTCGATCGTGGCTTCTCGGTGACGGTTCTGGACGACGGCACGGTGGTGCGGGATGCGGGGCAGGTGAAGCCGGGGGAACGGGTCATGACGCGTCTGCGAAAGGGCCGTGTGCGTTCGCGGGTGGAGGATATCGTGGAGTAGGCGGTCCTGGTGGCGGGAGCTGTCGGCGACTATTGGATGGCAGGATGGGAGCGCGAGTA
>CAYSBP010000086.1:0-1881 GCA_964429255.1 uncultured Planctomycetia bacterium | reverse complement strand
GTAGCGGTTGCCGTTGTAGGCGGCGGCCGGAAGCATGACGAAGACCTCGCGCGACCATGCCCGCTCGTGCAGTTCCACTGCCACCGCTACCTCTCGCGCCGCCCCCTCGGCCACCCGGAAGGCGATCCGCATGGTTACGGTCTTGATTCAGTCGAACCTGGACAGCCCTTCCGGCAAAGACAGGCGCATCGTTTGTACCCGCGCCGCCGCGGCCTCACAAGAGGCTGTGACGCGCGTTGCCAGACGCCCCATCTTGGTTAGGATGGCGGACATGAACATCGTGTCTGAACCACCCCTGCTGCCAAAGCGGTCGGTCCTGCTGGTCGAAGACCACGAGACCACCCGGGTCACCTTGGCCGGAATCCTGGAGAACGAAAGCTGCCGCGTCACGGCAGTGGCCAGTGCCGGCGCTGCGCGGGACAAACTCCGCGAGGAGGAGTTCGACCTCGTCATCACCGACCTGCGCCTGCCGGACGGCGACGGCATGGACCTGCTGACCGAGACCAAGCGCCTGAGCGGCGGCACGCCGGTCATCCTCATCACCGGACATGGCAGCGAAGAGACCGCCGTCCAGGCGATCAAACGCGGCGCATTCAACTATCTGCCCAAGCCGATCGACCTGCACCGTCTCCGCGCCGATCTGGAGTCTGCGTTACGCTGGCGCGGTGCGCAGTTACAGGCGGCCGAACTGCAGCAGGAAGTGCTCACCCGCCGCCGCGGCGACAGCGAACTGGTGGGCGTTTCGCCTGCCATCCAGCGCATCCGCGACCGCGTCAAACAGATCGCCGCGACGCATGCCACGATCCTGATTACCGGCGAGTCCGGCGTGGGCAAGGAAGTCGTCGCGGGCGCCTTGCAGGCGGCCAGCGATCGGGCGGGCAAGCCCTTCGTCAAAGTCAACGTCGCGGCGCTCCCGCGCGACCTGCTGGAAAGTGAACTCTTCGGCCACGAACGCGGCGCCTTCACCACTGCCGTGCGCATGCGCAAAGGCCGCTTCGAACTGGCCGACGGCGGGACGCTCTTCCTCGACGAGATCGCCGAATGCCCCGCCGAGACACAGGTGAAACTGCTGCGTGCGCTTCAGGAGCAGGAATTTGAACGCGTCGGCGGCAACGATACAATCCGCGTCGATGTGCGCCTGATCTGCGCGACCAACAAGGACCTCAAGAAGGAGATGGCCGAGCGGCGATTCCGTGAAGACCTTTACTTCCGCATCAACGTGATCCACCTGAACATCCCGCCGCTCCGCGAGCGGATGGAGGATCTGGAAGTCCTGATTCCGTACTTCATGAAGCTTCACGCGGAGCGCGAAGGCAGGCTGAAGCGCCTGGGCGATGACGCGCTGGCCGTGCTGCGCCGTTACGACTGGCCGGGCAACGTGCGCGAACTGCGCAACGCGCTCGAGCACGCCTCGCTGCTCAGTTTGGGCGAAGAGATCCGCCCCGACGCGCTACCGGAGGACGTGTTGGATCGCGCCGGCCGCAGTTCCGGGCCGCTGGTCCACGCCGCCTCGCTGCCCGGTCCCGTAGGTCCGGCTGGCGAGATGCTCACCGTCTCACTTTCGCTCAGTATGGACGAGGTCGAGAAGCGTTATATTTTGGCGGTCTATCAGAAGGCCAAGGAGAACAAGACGCTCGCCGCCAAGATGCTTGGCATCGGACTGAAGACGCTCTATCGAAAGCTGACCAAGTACGGCGTGATCCAGTCCGGTGAAGAGCCGTCCGAAGACCTTTAAGCGGATTATTTACGGGAAAGAGGGCCGCTCACGCAGCGCCGAGAAGCTCGCAGAGCTCGCCTCGGCGTCCTTCCATGGCTCAGGGCTGTCGCTCTTGGCAAGTCTTTCCCAGAGCGAGCGGAAGGGTAGACGCTTCACCGGTGGCC
>CAYSBP010000085.1:0-11645 GCA_964429255.1 uncultured Planctomycetia bacterium | reverse complement strand
GTGCCCAGGAGAGGACTTGAACCTCCAAGGGTGTTAACCCACTAGCTCCTGAAGCTAGCGCGTCTGCCAGTTCCGCCACCTGGGCAAGGTGACCTACCACTCCAGCATAAAACCCCTTAAACCACCCTGCCATCGCCGTGTCAAGCGCGGAGTCAGCGGAGTTGGTTCACATCCCTTTCAGATTGCACTAGACTTCTCCAGCTTGGTTGGATTTAGGCTCCTATTCTTAGATCTGTTTTAACCTAACCCAGCGTAGCCGGAATCAAACAGGCCCTCGCTTGCCGATTCGGTTAGCGTCAATACCGCTTGAGAGATCCGTTGATCGCTTGGCCTGTTTGGTTTCGGCTACGCCGGGTTTGGAATGATCCAAAGAGCCGGATGCGTCCGTCATGCATGTCCGGATCTGTCTGGGCTCGGGGCAGGCAGCAGCCCTGAGCTACCCTACCGATTGGCTGGTGCCACCCCTGTTCCTCGCCCCATACTTCCGCTCGACGTACTCGTCCACCAGTTTGATGAAGCTAACGGCCAGTTCCTGCGAAGTTCCGCTGAGCGTCGTGAACTTCTTACCGTCCACGTACACGGGGCAGTGCGGCGATTCGCTGGAACCCGGCAGGCTGATGCCGATATTCGCCGCCTTCGATTCGCCGGGGCCATTCACCACGCAACCCATGACGGCCAACTTGAAGCTCTCGACGCCCGGGCGCGTGCGACGCCATTCGGGCATCCGCTTGCGGATGTGCGCCTGGACCTGCTCGGCCAGTTCCTGGAAGGTCGTGCTGGTCGTGCGTCCGCACCCCGGACAGGCCGTGACGCTGGGGGCGAAATGCCGCAGGTCGAGGGCCTGCAGGATCTCGCAGGCCGCGTAGACTTCCTCGCGCCGGTCGCCTCCAGGGTGCGGCGTCAATGAGACGCGGATCGTATCGCCGATGCCTTCCTGCAACAGCACGCTCAACGCCGCGGCCGACCAGCTCAGACCTTTGATCCCCATGCCGGCCTCGGTCAACCCCAGATGCAACGGCTGGTCCGTCTTCGTTGCCAGTTCGCGATACAGGTGGATCAAGTGCGGTGGGCGCGAAGTCTTGCAGGAGATGATGATCTGGTCCTTGCGCAGACCGCACTTCAGGGCGAGTTCCGTCGATTCCAGTGCCGAGATCACCATGCAGTCGTTGTAAATCTCTTCGGCGTCCTTGCCGAGGTTGCCGTTGGTGTTCTCCCGCATCTTCCGTTGGACCAGGTCCTGGTCGAGCGAACCCATGTTGACGCCGATGCGCACGGGTTTTCCGTTTTCCACGGCAATCATGCAGATGGTGGAGAATGGCTCGTTGGGGGACTTGCTGCGGCCGACATTGCCGGGATTGATACGGTACTTGGCCAGCACGCGGGCGCACTCCGGGTACTGCGCAAGCAGTTTGTGGCCATTGTAGTGGAAATCGCCGATGACGTGAACGCCGCAGCCGGCATCGTGCAGACGTTTGGCGATCTCAGGTACGGCCGCCGCCGCTTTGGGTGTGTTGACCGTAATGCGAACCAACTCGGAACCGGCCTCGGCCAGTTCCTGGACCTGCTGCGCCGTTGCCGCGGCATTCTCGGTGTCGGTGTTGGCCATCGACTGGACCACGACCGGCGCTCCGGCGCCGACCAAGATGCCTCCAACCCGAACGCCAACAGTCTGTCGCCGCGCGATGCCTTGCATGGGTGCACTCCCGTGAAGAGCGGATCTCCGCCACCGAGGGCGGCGGCGAAAGATGACCCGTGGAGTCTAGTTTTGAGGTCCGTCGGCGTCAACGCATCGCGGTAGGACGCGTGACCGGGTCCGCGGAACAAACCCGAGAGGGTGCCACGGATTCGCGACACGACCATGAAGGCCGGAACCAGGAAATGGAAGGCCGTTTGAAGCCGCACGATGCGCTGGTGTGTTTGGCGCACGTCCCGCAGGGTGCAAGCGCGGCACAGCGTTCGGTTGAGGCACTGAAACGCACCGATTGAAGCCGCAGCGGCACGTTACCCGCAGGTTGCAGTGGATGAAGCGCCCAGTCCGGAAGCCCCACGCCAGACGCATGCAGCGATACCGATAGTTCAGATCGGAGGAGCGTCGGTTCATGGACGGAGAAGATAAGCGGGTCATGCGAAGCCCACGGCGGGACGGGGAACGGGACCATCGCAAGCCGACTACACGTTCATGCTCATCAGGAACTCGATGTTACTCTTGCACTTCTTCATCTTCTCGATCAGGAACTCGATCGACTCGACGATGTTGAGGTCCTGAAGGTACTTGCGCAGCAGCCAGACGCGCTGCAGTTCGTCCTTGTGCAGGAGCAGTTCTTCGCGGCGCGTCCCGGAAAGGTTGACGTCGATGGTCGGGAAGAGGCGGCGGTTCATCAGGCGGCGGTCCAGGTGGACTTCCGAGTTGCCCGTGCCTTTGAACTCCTCATAGATGACTTCGTCCATCTTCGATCCGGTATCGATTAGCGCGGTGCCAATGATCGTCAGCGAGCCGCCATCTTCGATGTTACGCGCGGCGCCGAAGAACTTCTTCGGCTTCTGCAACGCCGTGGCGTCGACGCCTCCGGTCAGGATCTTGCCCGAGTGCGGGACTTCAGTGTTGTAGGCGCGGCCGAGGCGTGTGATCGAGTCGAGCAGGATGACGACGTCCTTGCCGTATTCGACGAGCCGCTTGGCGCGCTCCAGGACCATCTCCGCGACCTGGCAGTGGCGGCTGGCGGGTTCGTCGAAGGTGCTGGCGATGACTTCGCCGCGGACCGAGCGTTCCATCTCGGTGACTTCCTCGGGGCGTTCGTCGATCAGCAGCACGATCATGTGCGACTCGGGACTGTTCTTGGCGATCGAGTGTGCGAGCTGCTGCAGCATGACGGTTTTGCCGGCTTTCGGCGGCGAGACGATCAGGGCACGCTGGCCTTTGCCGATGGGCGCGACCAAGTCCAGGATGCGCATGGAAATGTCTTCGGTACTGGTTTCCAGCAGGAAGCGTTGGGTGGGGAAGATCGGAGTCAGTTCGTCGAAGGGTATCTTTTCGTTGACCTTTTCCGGAGGCTCGCCGTTGATCGACTTGATTTGCAGCAGGGCGAAGTAGCGTTCGTTCTCTTTGGGTGGGCGAATCTGTCCGGTCACCATGTGGCCCGTACGCAGGTTGAAGCGGCGGATCTGGCTGGGCGAGATGTAGATATCGTCCGGGCAAGGGAGATAGTCGTAATCGGGCGAACGGAGGAATCCGAATCCGTCGGGCAGGATCTCCAGAACGCCTTCGCCGAGCAGAATGCAGTTTTGGTTCAGCTTCTCCTTGATGATGCGGAAGATCAGATCGTGCTTAAGAAGGCCGGAGAAGGCCTCCATGTTCATGCCGCGCGCCATCTGGTGCAGGTCCGTGATGGGGTTGCGCTTCATTTCGTTGATGTTGATGACCTGCCCGGGCTGAATGACGGGGGCGGGCGGAGTGGCGGGCCGGGCCTCCGCAGGCGGCCTGCTTTCGCCACCCGCGGCCGGTGCCGGCGCTGTGGGGGTTGCGGGATCTGAAGAGACCGGCGCTGCTGTGGCTGGCGGTGGTGGCGCGGCCTCGCTGGCGGCCTGTGGCGCGCCACTGTCCTCTGCAGGCCGGGGAGAGGCCCCCTCGCCGTTCTGTCTTCTGGGCCGACCGCGCCGCAGGCCTTGACGAGCACCGTTCTCGCTACCTTCACCACTCATGCCTTGCACTCCTCATTTCTCACCGGCGATCCACCCGCGCCACAACTCGCCCACCCGTCGGTCGAGGTCCTCCAGCGAACCCCGGTTCTCGACGACCGCGTGGCAGCGGCTTCGTTTTTCATTCTCGTCCAGCAAGCATCGTTCGCGGCGGGCGATCTCGCCAGGCGGCCAGCCGCGGACGGCGGCCCACTGTGCCCTGCGTTCCGACGGGGCCGCGACAAAAACGATCCAGTCGCAGTCGCCCGACCGACCGGCTTCGAAAAGCGTGGGTGCATCGAGCACCAGCGCAGGATCCGCGGAACGCTCGAATTCCGCCCGGGCCGCGCGAACATCAGCGCCGACCCGCGGAAACAGAATGTCCGTCAACTCACCAAGGCGCTCCGGCCGCTCGAAGACCACCGCGGCCAGTTTCCTGCGGTCCACCCGCCCCCCGGCGTCGAAAACCCCCGGTCCGAAAACCCGCCGCACATCCGCCTGCACATCCGCCTGCCCGTAGAGCGCGTGAACCGCACGGTCCGCATCGAAAACCCGCGCCCCCCGCCGTCGAAAGGCCGCCGCCACTGTGCCCTTGCCCGCACATACCTGGCCGACCAGCCCAAGGACGGGACGCGAGGTCATCCCTCGCGGGCTTCCTTGATGATCTGGTCCACCCAGGCCTTGAACGCTTCACCGTCCATGTCTTCCGCGTCTTCCAGGAGCGACTCGATCTCCTCGGCGTCGCGGTAGTCCGGCAAGGCCGCCGTCAAGCGAACGATCTCCTGGATGTGTTTGTCCGTGATCAGGCCGTCCTTGAGACGTCCCGCCAGCATCTTGGCAGTCTCCCCGTCGAAGTGCTTCAACAGCTCGTTTGCCTGCGGGTGCCCTGGGCTGGCCATGGTTTAATCCTTTGCACTCAACCAGTCTGCACCCACTCCGGTGTCCACGACCAGGGGAACATGGAGTGGATGAGCCTTTTCCATCTTCGCTCGCACCATGTTTGTCAAATCCAAGACTTCCTTTTCAGGTGCCTCAAAAAGGAGTTCGTCGTGTATCTGCAGGACCATCCGGGCCTTCCAACCCTTCGCTCCATGCAACTCCTCGTGAATCGACCGCATCGCCTTCTTGATCAGATCGGCCGCCGAACCCTGGAAAACCGTGTTCACCGCCAACCGTTCGCCCAGTTTCGCCTGCGCCTTCTCTTTCAACTGAGGGATGTACCGGCGACGACCCAGGATGGTCGTTACGTATCCCTTCGCCCGCGCACCCTCGACCAGCCCCTGCAGACATTCCCGCACCTTCGGAAAGCCCGCGAAGAACCGGTCGATGATCTGCTGCGCCTCGCCCCGCGCGATCCCCAGCGTCTGCGCCAACCCGAAGGCCGTCTGGCCGTACAACACTCCGAAGTTCACCGTCTTGGCCTGTGCCCGCTGCTCGCGCGTGACGTCCTGCTCCTTCACGCCATTCAGCCGCGCCGCAACCGCCGCGTGGATGTCCAGGTTCTTATCGAAAGTCGCCAGCAACGCAGGGTCCTGACTGTAATGCGCGAGCATCCGTAACTCAATCTGCGAATAGTCCGCACAGAGCATCTTCCAGTCCGGCTCCTGCGGCCGGAACGCCGCACGGATGGAACGCCCCAGCTCCGTACGTATCGGGATGTTCTGTAAGTTCGGCTCGCTCGACGACAACCGCCCCGTCTCCGTTCCCGTCTGGTTGAAACTCCCATGCACGCGATCCGTCTTCGGATGGCGCATCTCCGGAAGGGCGTCCACATAGGTGCTCTTCAACTTCGAGAACTGCCGGTACTCCAGAATTACCTTCGGCAGTTCGTGCTGATGCGACAGAGCCTGCAGCACTTCTTCACTCGTGGAATCCTGCCCTGTCGAGGTCTTGCCTAGACTGGGCAGTCCGAGCTTCTCGAAGAGGATGAGCCCGAGTTGCTTGGGACTGTTGATCGTGAAGAGCTCGCCGGCCAGCCGATAGATCTCCTCTTCCTGTGCGACCAGTTGCGCGCCAAGTTCTCTGGACATTTCACCTAACAGATCCGCATCGACGTAGACGCCCGTCCATTCCATTTCGGCCAGGACCTCGACCAGCGGCACTTCAACCTCGCGCAGCAGCGGCATCAGGCCCGCCGCTTCCAGCTTGGGCATCAGAACCTCCGAAAGCTGCCACGTCACGTCGGCGTCTTCGCAGGCATAGCGCGCCGCGTCTGGCACCGGCACCAACGCCATGCTTTCGGCCTTGCCCCCGCCGATCAGGCTCTGTGTCGAAATCTTTCGGATCTGCAGGTGTGCGTAGGCCAGCGAATCGAGGTCGTGCCGCAGCGCGCCGGGATCCAACAGCCAGCCGGCCAGCAGCGTGTCGAAGGCGAGGCCGCGCACGTGCAGGGCGATGCGGCGCAGCACGTTGAGGTCGTACTTCGCATTCTGTGCGACCTTCTCGACCGCCCGGTCTTCTAGCGGACCGCGAATCGCCTCCAGTACGTCCTTCTCGCTCAGCAACGTCGAACCCAGCGGACCGCGGATCGGCAGGTACCACGCCTCGTTCGCTCTCCACGCGAAGGAGAGCCCGACGAGGGCGGCGTCCATCGGTTTTGTGCTGGTTGTCTCGGTATCGAAGGCGAAGCGCTTCTGTCGGGCCAGCGCAGCAGCGAAGCTCTTCAGTTTAACCGGCGTGTCGACGATGCGATACTGACGCTCCACAGCGGCGGCTACAGCCTTCTGTTCGCCAGCCGTCAGCAGCGGCGCTTCGAAGTCGCCTTCGGCCGCCGGTGCGCCACTATTCATCTCGCGAAGGAATTGGCGTAGGTCGAGGCGGGCCAGCAGCGGCGCCAACGCTGCACGCTTTGGCTCGCCGCACTTGAACTTTTCAGGGTCGAAGCGCACCGGCACGTCGAAGCGTAAACGCGTCAGCTCGCGACTGGCACGCGCCTGATCGGCCTGCGCATAGATGTAGCAGTCCACGACCTTCATGCCCTTGGGTGGCTTGATCGTCTGCCGCTCGGCCTTCTCCTTTTTCGCCTCGGCCTGGTGCGCTTCAATGAACTGGTGGATCGACCCGTCGCGGTCTTGATACTTCTCGCGGTAGAACTCGAGACACTGGTCGAGAGACCCGTGTTCTTGCAGCAGCTTCAGTGCGATCTGGTCGCCGACACCTTCGACGCCGGGGATGTTGTCCGCGTGGTCGCCCATCAGACCGAGCCAGTCGACGATCTGCGCAGGCTTCAGCCGCTTCTCCTGTTCGACACGCGCAGCATCGAAATGGATGTTCTTGAAGGGATCGAAGACGGTGACCGGGCCACCGACGAGCTGCAGCAGGTCCTTGTCGCCTGTGACGATGACGACCGAATAACCCATCTCAACGGCTTGGCGGGTAACTGTGGCCAACACGTCGTCGGCCTCAAAGCCTTCGGCCTGCAACGCCGGGATCCCGTAGCCTTCGCAGATCTGCAGGGCCAGCGGAACCTGAGTGCGCAGGTCGTCCGGCATCGGTGCGCGTTGGGCCTTGTATCCGGCGTACTCCTTAACGCGGAAGGTCGGTCCTTTCGGGTCGAAGACACAGCCGAGGTATTCGGGTTTGAATCGCGACCTGACGCTACGCAGTTGGATGAAGAAGCCATAGACTGCGCCGGTGGGCGTGCCGTCTGTGGCACGGCGGTTCTCGCGCAGCTGCGCATGGTGCGCCCGATAGAGCTGGGCATGTCCATCAATCAAGTAAAGCGTAGGGGCTTTCGACGCCATGGTCGCCATGCCTGCTGGGTAAAGGGAACTCTATGTACACAAATCCCGCCGACTCGTTCAACGCACGGGAATCTTTGGAAATGGGCAGAGCCGGAAAACCGTCTAGGTGTGAACGCGAAGCTCCAAACGCAGGCTAAAAGGTTAACCCGCGCAGCTTAACGCGGTTGATCTCAAGCGGTTAGACACCTGCGGTTTATCGAAACCGTCTGGAGAGTCAAGGGATTTTCCGTCATCAGGTGGTTGCCTCGTAGTGGGCATCGCGGTAGTCTCCGAATTGCTCGCCGGTATTCCGACTGGGGAGGGGGAACTGCTGCAATGATCGTATCTTGTGCCAACTGCGGAAAGAGGTTTAAGGGCTCGCCGGGATCCCGCAAGTTCAAATGCTCGGGATGCAGTAACCTCTTCACCTTTCCCGAAATCGCCATGGCGCCCGCCAATGACCACATCCTCTGCTCCAACTGCTGGAGCGAGATGAAGGCCAACCCCGATCTGCGCGCCTGCCCGATGTGTTCGCAGAAGCTTTCACGCGCTCACGGCGGGAAGGCTGTTGAGGAATCTGCGCCTCCGCAGCAGCAGTTTGTTCCGCAACAGGCGCCCCAACAGCAGGTCTTCCAACAGGGACAGCAGCATGACGAGCAGGAGATCCGTCAGGAACCGCAGTCGGAGGTCCATCAGGACATCGTCCTTCAGCAGCCCAGCTCGGATGAGCAGGAGCGCCTGGTTCAGGACCAGCCTTCACTTCGACAAGCGCGACCCTCGACGGGCGGCGATGACTTTGCGTATCGTGCACGGGCGGAACAGGCCGAGGCCAAGGTGAGGGAATTGGAAGAGCAGATTAATGAGTTCCGGGAAGTGGCGATTAACGCACTGTCACCTCTGGTCCCCGAGGTGAACCGGCTCATGCAGGCCCTCTCGGACGAAGTAGCGCAGATCCTGACCTTGGTCAGCCAGGCACGCCAGCATCTTCAAGCGACAGCCCCTCCACCGGAACGGATGATGGGCCTTTCGGAATTGCAGAAGCTGGAGAGCGCTGCGTCCGAGATGCAGGGCCGCGTGGAGGCCATCCGCACGACATTGACGTCGCGCTTGCAGGATGTCCTGGGCGACCCGGAAGACGCGCCGGCTCCCTAGCAGCCCGTTGAAAAAGGAGCTGTTATTCGCCCTCTCCCCTTTGTGGGAAAGGGTAGGGAGAGGGGTCATTTAACGGACCGCCAGCCCGGATTACCCACGGAGTCCTGCCCTATGAAGCGCACGCGATCCAAACAGGCCTTCGAAGAAGCACGGCGGCGGTTTCCCGGAGGGGTGAATTCGCCCGTCCGCTCGTGGCGTTCGGTGGGACTCCAGGATGAGGGACCGTTCTTCGTCCTCCGCGGAAGCGGTGCCGAGTTGCTGGATCTTGACGGCAATCGCTACCTCGACTTCGTCGGTTCCTGGGGTCCACTGATCCTGGGCCACGTGCCCTCAAAGGTCGTAGCGGCGGTCCGCAAGCAGGCTCGCCGGGGCGCGTCGTTCGGCTGTCCGACGGAACTAGAAACGTTGCTGGCCCGGCGAGTCCAGTCCGCCTTCCCGTCCATGCAGAAGATGCGCTTCGCTTCCTCGGGGACGGAAGCGGTTATGCACGCGTTGCGGTTGGCCCGCGGCTTCACCGGACGCGAGACGATCCTGAAGTTTGAGGGGTGCTATCACGGTGCCAGCGACTCGGTGCTGGTGAAAGCCGGTTCGGGCGCGGCCACCTTTGGCGTGCCGGATTCGGCCGGCGTCCCGGAAGCGCTGGCACGGCTGACGTTGACGGTACCCTTCAACGACCTGGAAGCTGTTCGAGCCTGCTTCCGCGCCCAGGCTGGCAAGATTGCCGCGGTCATCGTCGAACCGGTGGTCGGAAATGCTGGCGTGCTGATCCCCGCGAAGGGCTTCCTGGAGGGGCTGCTCGAGACGGCACGGGCGGACGGCGCGCTTACGATCTTTGACGAGGTGATGACCGGTTTCCGTGTGGCTGCCGGCGGCGCGCAGGAGCTGTACGGGTTGCGGCCCGACCTGACGACGCTGGGCAAGATCATCGGCGGCGGCCTGCCGTGCGCGGCCTACGGTGGGCGTACCGACATCATGGAGAAGGTGGCACCGCTGGGGCCGGTGTACCAGGCGGGCACGCTCTCCGGTAATCCGCTGGCCATGGCCGCGGGCATCGCCACGCTGGAGGCACTGCAGAAACCCAAACGCTATGCGGAGCTGGAGAGCCTCGGCGCGCAGGTCGCAGAGGTCTTGTTGAAGGCGGCGCAGGCCGCCGGTTGGCACGAACGCGTCTGCCTGAACCGCGTCGGGTCGATGTTCACGCTCTTCTTCCGCGCCGGCCCGGTCCGGGACTTCGGAGACGCGCAGAAGGCAGATACCGCGACCTATGGGCGCTTCTTCCGCGGGTTGCTGGAGCGTGGAGTCTACTTCCCGCCCAGCCAGTTCGAAGCGGCCTTCGTGAACCTCGCCTTCGGTCCAAAGGAGATCAAGAGAGTGTCCAAGGCCGCCTGCGCTGCGTTTGCCAACCTGTAGCCGACGCACGACGGCTGCGGGCTACCGCGCCGGTTCTTCCAGCGTCTTGCCGTTCAGGACGGCATGGCTTTTGTCGCCTTCTCTGCGCAGCACAACCGGCTTGCGACGGAGGTCCATGGCCGGCGTGGAAGACCGAATACGACTACGGGCAGGACTTCTTTGCGCCGAGAATCATTTCCCGGAAGCGGGCGAAGAGGTAAAAACTGTCATGTGGACCGGGACTGGCTTCGGGATGGTACTGCACCGAAAAGGCCGGCACGCTCCTATGGCGGAGACCTTCCACCGTTTGATCGTTCAGATTCAGGTGACTCACCTCGACGTCCTTCGGCATCGTCTTCGGGTCGACAGCAAATCCGTGGTTCTGGCTGGTGATCTCAACCTTGTTGGTGACGTGATCCAGCACCGGGTGATTGGCGCCGCGGTGACCGAACTTGAGTTTGTAGGTCTTGGCGCCCAGGCCCAGGCCCATGATCTGGTGGCCCAGGCAGATACCGAAAAGCGGCACCTTCCCAAGTAGCACTCGGACCATCTCGGGGGCGCCCTTTACGGCCGCTGGGTCGCCGGGACCGTTCGAAAGAAACACACCCGCGGGGTTCAGCTTCAAGATGCTCTCGGCCGTCGCCGTTGACGGCACCACCTTGACTTCAGCGCCGACCTCCTGCAGACAGCGCAGAATGTTCTGTTTGATTCCAAAATCGACGGCCACAACGCGAAACTCGTTGCTCGTGGCTTCGATGCTCTTGGTCACGCCGTGCGTCTCGGGCCGACCGAAACCCTCTACGAAGCCGCCGCGCCAGTCATAGGTTTCCGCGCACGTTACTCTCGATGCCAAATCCAGACCTTCCATCCTGGGGTGCGAACGAGCCTTGTCGACCAGATCCGCATCAGAAAGCCTGATGCTCGCCTCACTGCAGGCCAGCCAGCCGTTCATGACGCCGCCTATGCGCAGCTTGCGGGTCAAGGCACGCGTGTCGATCTTCTCGATCCCCGGTACTCCGGCCTTGTCGAGATAACTGCTCAGATCTTCGCGGCTGCGATAGTTGCTGTGGAGCGCACTGAGTTCGCGGACCAGGAATCCCTCTACCTGCGGCTTGGCGGACTCGACATCCTCGTGATTGACCCCGTAGTTTCCGATCAGCGGATAGGTCATCGTGATGATCTGCCCGCAATACGACGGATCGGTAATGATCTCCTGGTAGCCCGTCATGGACGTGTTGAACACCACTTCCCCACCGCGTTCGATCGCTGCACCGAACGCGTGCCCGCGGTAGACGGTTCCATCTTCTAGGGCCAGGCGGCCAGGGCGTGGTCGAGCGTTCTTCACGGCTTCCGGAACCCTTTCACCGGGGCGTTCGACGAACAGATCGCGAATCTTCTAACCGACCGGCAACCTCCATGCAACGGCCGCAGAACGGCGGGGATCGGGCAGAAGCCCTCGCCCTACTTTCGCCCGACCAGGGTACAACACAATACACCCATTGGATGCCGTGTTCGGGTAGTACCGAAGGGCCGTCCCGGAGATGGTTATGGGCGCTGTGCGATAGCCACGTCAACAGTCGCTGCGGGAATTCGCAAGGCACGGGGCTCGCGCGGGGGGCTGCGCGTGACCAGATCGGCGGGAGCCGTTTCCGCCTCATTCGAAGACGATCCATATCGTTCGACTCCCCCTCCCGTGGGAAAGAGGGG
>CAYSBP010000084.1:8162-11740 GCA_964429255.1 uncultured Planctomycetia bacterium | reverse complement strand
CCCAGTTTCTCACGGCCGTTGAGCGCCGCCAGTTCGATGATGAACCCGACACCGGCGACCCTTCCACCCAGACCTTCGACGAGCTGGATGCTCGCGCCCATCGTGCCACCCGTGGCCAGCAGATCGTCGAGCAGCAGTACCCGCTCGTCTTTCGTGATAGCGTCCTCATGAATCGCCAGCGTATCGGTGCCGTACTCCAGCTCGTAGGTCACTTTGCGGGACTTGTAGGGTAGCTTTCCCGGTTTGCGCACCGGCGCAAAACCAGCGTTCAGGCGTGCCGCGACCGCGGGACCGAAGATGAACCCGCGGGCTTCCATGGAGACCACCTTCTGGATGCCCTTGCCTTCGTAATGCTTCTCAAAGAGTTCCAACGTGTGTCGCAGTGCCGCCGGATCGCGCAACAATGGCGTGATGTCGCGGAAGAGGATACCCGGCTTGGGAAAATCAGGGATGTCACGAATGTAACGTTTCAGATCCATGTTTCGCTCCTGTCCTCGAAAGGTCAGACCGTCTTTGGCCGGCACATCTTCGAAAGCCTGCGTGTCCGCCGGGCCCCCTTGAGCGTCCCGGTCGCCGGAACAGCAGGGGGGGCCGAAGACGCCACCATCTCGGATGCCGAGAACGACTCCGTCGCCGCTCCCATCCTCGACTCCCTTTCCCGCTGTTCCTGGTGTTCGCGACGCCTGGCCAGGCGTCGGATCTCGTCCTTCTCGTCCTTGTTGCGCAGGAAGAGCAGCAGTTTGGCCAGCGCCTGGTTCTCGATCTGGCGCACCCGTTCGCGCGTCAGGCCGATGCGTTCGCCGATGCGTTCAAGCGTCTGCGCATCCTCGCCGTCCAGTCCGTAACGCATCTCCATGATGTGCCGCTCGCGCTCGGTCAAGGCCAGGTCGAGCGCGCTCCCCAGCGCCTCGCGGTCGTAGTCGGCCAGACTGCTCGCCTCCTCGCGACTGGGAATGCCCAACAGCATGTCGTCCTGCTCAGGCGCATCTTCCGCCGAGTTCGCCCCGCGACCCGAAGGCATGCTGGCCGAAAGCGCCTGCATGATCGCTGCAATCTTGGATGGCGAGAGCTTCAGCACGCGGCCAATCTCCTCCGCGTTCGCCTCACGCCCCAGTTTCTGGGAGAGCGCCGCGGAGGTCTTGCGCCACTGCGTCATAACCTCAACCATGTAGGCGGGCACACGCACCGACTTGCCCTTGTTAATCAGCGCACGACGGATGGTCTGTTTGATCCACCAGGATCCATACGTGGAAAACTTGCAGCCTTGATCCGGCGAGAATCGGCTGACGGCCTCCAGCAGGCCCAGGTTGCCTTCCTCGACCAGATCGAGCAGCGTCATGCCGCGATGCATGTATTTCTTGGCGATGGAGACGACCAGGCGCAGGTTGCTGCGTACCATGTGGTCGCGCGCGTCCTTGTCGCCCTCCGCGATGCGATGGGCCAACTCGCGCTCCTCATGCTGTTTCAGAAGCGCAAACTTGCTGATTTCCTGGAGGTATAGCTCCAGTTCCGAATCGCTGCCAGCCGTGGCCGCACCCTCCATCATTCACGCGGTCGTCAAGTGTCACCGTCTAATCTGGACAGGACCAGGGCACTATAAACGGCAACGCCAGAACGGCAAGAAGAGGGAATGCCGCAATTCGTCGGGGCACAGGTGTCGTTTTCCCCCTCCTGAAGAGGGGGAAGTGGTGCCCGCCGATTCGGTCACGCACCCTGGCCACGCACCATCACATCGCACCCTCGTTGACAGGCCGGTTTCCCGACGTATCCTGAGCGTCTCGTTCGCAGTCTTCGAGAGGGGTGATCACCATGATACGAGTCATCTGCTCCAAGTGCGGCATGCCAGCCAACCTCCCGGACAGCGCCGCGGGCAAGATGGCCCAATGCAAGTGCGGCCAGAGGAACCCGATCACGAAGCCCGCGGGGCCGGCACAGCCCGTCGCGCCGGCGCAGTATTCGCCCGTGGCCGCCGCGACCGCCGGACCGAGCGACGATCTGGCCCTCCAGAAACTGGATCAGGAAACGGGCGCGGAAAAGGACGCCGAGCCCATCCCTTGCCAGGCGTGCGAGAAGCCCCTGCCGGCCGGCGAAATCGTCTGCCGCCACTGCGGTTTCATCTCACAGGACGGTGTGATCGGGAAGGAAAGGAGGATCATTTCCAAGGCGCGTGAGGTGTCTTGGGCGACCAAGAAGGCCTCGGAACTGACCGTCGCGGACTTCCTCAGCGCGGCGATTTCGCCCCTGCTCTTCTCCACGCTGATCATGCTCATCCTGAGAAACATCCTGGCCACCCTACTCGTGCTAGGTATTGCCATCGGACTCTTTTTTTCCGCGCCCCTCTATCTGACCTTCCTCGGCGCCATGCCGCCCATCATGTCGATACTCGCAACGTGGGGCGTCGGGATCCTGATCGCCAGTCTGGTTTTCGGTCTGGTGGTCAAAGAGGTCTTCGCGCTTTGCCAAGCGACCTGTTTCGGCTACGACACCCCGCGCGTGAATAACTGGTCAACCACGCGCTCCGGCTTCCTCTTTCTCCTGCTAAACTGGATGCCGGGCATCGTGGGCGCTGTCGCGGGAGCCGCGGGCGGCTCCGTCGCAAGTACGGTGATGTTCCTGGTGACGGCGTTTTTCATCGTACCGATCACCTTCCTCTCCGTTTCCCAGGCCGGCGGCGAATGGTCCGGGCTTAATCCGGTTCGCATTTTCGGGTGGATTCAAAAACTGCTGGTACCTTACCTGGGTATCGTCGGTTTAATCGCCTTGGAAGTGATGGCGATCGCGGGGCTGACCGCCCTCGGGGCGACCTCTGTCGGCATCGCAAACGTGCTGACCAAGGATCCGACGGGAACGATGCTGTTGAACTTCAATATCGCAGGGATGACCGCGGGAATCCTGCTGGTGTCGACGCTCCTGTTCCTTCATCCGCTGGTCTACATGTCGGCCATGCTGGGCATGCTTTACCGGAAGTACGAGAACAAACTGCTGGGATAGGAAGAGAGGATGGCCACCGCCAATCCCACCCCCTTGCGTGTCGCCGTGCTGTTGAGCGGCTCGGGAACAACGCTGGAGAACCTCTTTGCCCGGCGCGAGGCCGGGCAACTGCCCATCGATATCGTCTGCGTGGTCTCCAGTCGCGCCGATGCCTTCGGGATCGAGCGGGCGAAACAACGCGGAGTACCAACGGTACTCGTCGAACGCAAAAAGCATAAGGACGCCGAGGCGTTTTCTAGCCTGATCTTCGATGCCATCCGGCCCTACAAGCCCAAGCTGGTCTGCCTCGCCGGTTTCATGTCGCTGCTGCGCATCCCGAAGGACTTCGAAGGCCGGCTGATGAACATACACCCGGCACTGCTGCCCGCCTTCGGCGGAAAGGGCTGCTACGGACATCACGTCCACGAAGCCGTCCTCGAACATGGCTGCAAACTGACCGGCTGCACAGCGCACTTCGTGGACCATCAGTACGACCACGGGCCGATCATCCTGCAGAAGGCGGTCGAAGTCCGCGAAGACGACACGCCGGACACACTGGCCGAACGCGTGCAGGCCACTGAACGCGAGGTCTTTCCGGAAGCCATCCG
>CAYSBP010000084.1:0-8062 GCA_964429255.1 uncultured Planctomycetia bacterium | reverse complement strand
CCGCCGTTAATGCGTCATCGCGTACAGCAGCACACTGGCGCCCAACCGCAGGCCGGTCTTCTTTTCGTAGCCCAGCGAATAGGGATGCTCGGCATCCTCCCACGCGCAGCCCACATCGATGGGCGAGTAAATCACGCCGACGACGCCGTTCAGTAAAATCCCCTCCAGACGCGGCGTATTCCAATCCGGATACTGCTGCTTCAACCGCGGCGTAAACTCGGCCGTGTTGATCACCGTGCCCGAACTGCGGTACACCGCCGACTCCGGCGGCAGCATCGACAGGGTGGTGCCGGGCAGCACGCGCGCGATCTCGCGGCGGAAGGCGACGTCGAACGCCTTGCGCCCGCAGCAGGCATCCGCGAAGAGCACACCGCCGGCACGGAGGAACTTGCGCAGCGTCCCGATCTCCTCGTCCTTCAACACAACGTTGTTATGTCCGCTCATGTAGAGAATGGGGTGTTCGAACGTCTCCAGTTTGGAGAGATCGACCGCCGCCTTCTTGAACTTCACATCCAGCGCCGTGTTGGTTGCGACGTATTTGAGCAGGTTTGCCGCGCCGTCCGGATCGGGATCCCAGTCGCCTTCGTGAACCACTTGGCCGAAGACAAACTTTTCGTCGCTGGCCGCATCGGCTTCGTGGTAGCGCTTGCTGATCGCGAGTTGCCGGCCCTGCTGATAACTGGCCAGACTGTAGGCAAGGATGTTCACGCCCAGTTGGATCGCATCCCGCGGACCGGCCTGATCGGACCAGACGCGCCGGCCGGCCTCGTGGCGGTGGCCATCCCATCCGCAGCTCAAATCGTACGGTGTAAAGAGGACCGCCGCGCGGCAGCCGAGGTGCACACCTTCGAGGAACGGAGCGCCCTTGAACGGCTTCTGGTCCTCGCCGATGAAGTGGACCTCCTCGATCTTCTGGAAACTCGAATAGAGCGGATGGTCCATCGGCAGAGGTTCCATCCGGTGACGCGGGAAGATCGCGTTCATCTCGTTCAGGAACGCGTCGCGGTAGGCCTTCATGCCGCAGCAGGCATCGCCCAACAGCGTACCGCCGTCCTGGAGATACCACCGGAGTTTCTTGCGCAGGTCCTCGTCCCACTCGAAGCCTTCATGCCCCGTCAGGTAAAGAATGGGCAGTTCGGCCGGATCCCACGAGAACTGGGCGAGCGGAATCTGGATGCCGCGGTAGTCGAGGTTCAGCGATTGCTGGACGTGCCGCATCAGGCTCTGCACGTCGGCCGGGTCGGTCGTCCAGTCGCGGTAGTTGTACGTGTGGCCTTTCTCATCGGTGCCTTCGACCATCTTGCCATATTCGACTTTGCCGATGAGCGCCGGCGGCGCGGGCGGTCGCTTCTTCTCGCTGCGGCGGAGCGGGGTCGCGGGTAGCGGTAGCGGCGGAAAGCTTTCGCCGGCCTTCCACCGGTGCGGCTTGGCCTTGGGCGGCGGGCCGCACGACGCGGCATCCGCGGAACCGGATAGCAGCCCCTCAGCCGCCAACCCGGTGCAGAGCGCCAGGAACGAGCGCCGGTCAGGGCCACGGTGGTGATGCGGGTGGCCACTGCAGTTGTGTTGGCTCATTGAAGTAATCCTCGCCGTTACGGTTACGACGCAATTTCTGCATCTAATAATGCAACCAAGTACCCCTTGTGCGAGTGCGTCCTCCTCTTTCGTATTGCGGAGGCCATCGCTCGCCGGTATATCACGTTGGGTACCGCATGCGTCCTGGTGTGGCCTGGAACAGGTACTCCTTGCCTGCCAAGTGAAATGGGTTACGGTGGTGTCTCTTCAGCGGAGCCCAGGTGTGGGAGAGACAAGGGCGTTGAACACCAGTCATGTGATTCCCGGTTCGGGCGGCACGGAAGATCGTACCCGCGCCAGTACCGACTTGGCCGCGTTATGCCGGTCCGTGGAGGCGGGCGAGGAGGAGGCGGCGGATCGCCTCACCGAGTGGGCCTTCCGGCAGGATAAGGAGCTCCGTGAACTCCGTCGGCGTCTCCGCAAGCAGGATCACGATTTCTCGACGCTTTTCGAGATTGTCAGCCAGACCAGCGCACGCTCGCTGGATCTGCTGGCCATGCAGACCTACCTGCTTCGCACGATCTCCGGTCAGTTTGGTACCCCCAAGATTCTGATTGCGCGGAGGCTCCGTGACGAGGATCAGGAACTGGCCGTGTCCGCTTCACAGGGGCTGCGCGATGTTCGCCTGCGCGTCCCACTGGAGTCGTCATTATGCGTGGAAGCGCTGAAGCGCCATGCGCCGATCTTTCTGGATGACTGGTCGCAGGAGACGCGTAACGCGACCGAGTTCCTGGCCATGCGCAAATTGGACCTCGAGCTGGCGGTCCCGATGATCCAGGCGGTGGAAGCGCCGGCTACGGTGCTGGAAGGTTTCCTGATGCTGGGTTCCCGCCTGGCCGAACGCGAATACAGCGAATCGGATCTGGAGTTCCTCAACATACTGGGCAAGATGCTGGCGATCTGTCTGCGCAACGAGGCCTTGTACCGGCGTTCGATCATGGACGACCTGACGGGGGTCTCGTCCCGCGGACATTTTGACGCTCGGTTGGCCCAGGAACTGAACCGCGTCCGCACCTATGGGCACGGACACCTGGGTCTGGTGATGTTGGACATCGATCAGTTCAAGCACTTCAATGATCGTTACGGCCATCAGACCGGCGACCGCGCGCTGCAGGAGGTTTCGCGCGTGATGGTACGGCAGGTGCGAAACGTGGATCTGGTGGCGCGGTATGGCGGCGAGGAGTTTGCGATCATCCTCCTGGAGGTGGACCGGCGGCGCCTGATGGATGTCGCGCAGCGCATTCGCCAAGCAATCGAAGGGCTGCGCGTGAAGTCGACTTCTGGCGAGGAGTTGCAGATCACAGCCAGTTTCGGGGTGGCTTGTTTTCCGGACGATGCCGACGACAAGTTCGGTCTGATTGAAAAGGCTGATCAGGCGCTGTACATGGCCAAAGACATGGGACGCAATCAGGTGGTCATGGCCAAACCGCATTCGCGCGTCCAAAAGGCTGGAGGGCGAAGCCCACCAGCGCTTCGTCGTCGCCGCGCGGATATACCGGAATCTTGAGGCTGGGATTTGCCTGCACATTGAGCAGACAGCAGATAGGTGAAGGTACCCTCGGGAAGAGGCTGCGGAAGAACATCAAATCTGCGCTTGCGAATAGGGACGTTTCGCTAAACCATGTTGGCCTTTTGCCTTGAGTCTTGCGCGCGTCGTGCAGGATTCGGCGGGGCGGGTGGACGATGAGGAGCAGTATTCGAAGTGGCGATCAAGAGGCGCACACCTCGTCCCGTTCAACCTTCTGACAGCACGGGGGTCAGACCCCGTCCCAAGTCGGGCCCGGTGCCGGTGAGCGTTGAAGCTCCTGCGAAGGAGTTGGTCGAGCAGGTCCCTGAGACGGTAGCGTATTCGGGCGGGCGTCAGGACGGTGGCAAGCGACGCACAACAAGCATCAAGAGCCGTGCGGTGGTACCTCGAAGCACGAACGGGCGGCTGGGCGTCTCCACGTCGGGAACACGTAGCGCGGGGCTGAGCGGCTCGTCGGGAACACGTAGCGCGGGGCTGAGCGGCAGGTCGGGAACACGTAGCGCGGGGCTAAGCGGCGGCATATCGGGAACACTCGGCGCGTCGTCGTGGTCTTTTCGGATCCGCGGTTGGCCACTGGCGCTCAAGTATGTCGTCCTGATTTCGATGCTGATCATCCTGGTCTCCGTACTCTTCGGCCTGGTCGTCGCCTCGATTTTCCGAACGAAGCTGGAGTCCGAGATCAAGAGTTATGGTCGACTGCAGACGCTGGCGCTGCGCGCACTAGGCGACAAGATGTACTACGACTTCGTCGATCAGAACATCGGCGACAGCACCACCCAAAAGTATCAGGAGCATGCGGAAGGCCGGCGGATGCTGGCGCACATCAACAAGATCGCAGATGCCGACCCGCGCATCAAGTTGCTGGTTGTTTTCGCCGCGAAGTTCCCCAAAGCCAATCCGGATGGCATGGTGTTGAGCACGGGCAATCCGGAGCTCTGGACGGCCCCTCCGCCCGGGGCTCAACCTGAGAACGACGTCCTGATCTGGCGCGGGAAATGTCAGGACCAAGGCATCACCGAGGAAGCGCTTTTCTTCCGCGCCCCCATCGTGCGTTCGGGCGAGCTTTTCACCGCGACGGCCAATCTGGTACTTTCGGTGCGCACGCTGGAGCAGGATGCGGCCTCGATGCGCAACAGGATCACGATCTTCGGGCTGATCTTTGTCGGGGTCGGGATCGGTATTTCGCTGCTGTTGGCCTCGCTGGTCACACGTCCCATCGAGGCGCTGGTGCGCGACATGGACATCGTCTCGCGGGGCGACCTGAGCCACACCACGCGCCCGACGACCAACGACGAGATTGGGTTGCTGGCGGTGACCTTCAACCGCATGACGGCCAGTCTACGGGATGCGCAGGACAAGGAACGCGAGGTCCACCGGCTGAATTCGGAACTCAACCTGGCCAAGGAAATCCACGCTAAGTTGATGCCGGATAAGCTGCCCAACCTGCCCGGCTACGACGTCTACACGGCCTACTACTCCGCCAAGGAGGTGGGGGGCGACTACTACGATTTCTTTGGCGTGGATGTGGAGAAGGGGTTGCTGGGCATGGTCGTGGCGGACGTATCGGGCAAGGGCATTCCCGGTTCGATGGTCATGGGCACGACCCGCACGATCCTGCGCATGATGGCCGCCGGAAACCCCAGTCCCGCCGAGGTGCTGTCCAAGACCAACTACCACATCACACGCGATATCAAGCGCGGCATGTTTGTGACGATGATGTACGTGATCCTGGGCGTGCGGACGCGCGAGATGACGATCGCCTCGGCCGGCCACAACCCGATGGTGATCTGGCGGCAGATGACGCGCACGCACGAACTGGTGCGGCCCAACGGCATCGCGTTGGGTTTCGACAAGGGCCCGATCTTCGACCGGACCGTACGCGAACAGAAGGTGCAGCTCTACAAAGGCGACCGGGTGGTGCTCTACACCGACGGCGTCGTGGAGGCGATGAACGAGCAGCGCGAGGAGTGGGGCGACAACACGTTCTACCAGTTCGTCTGCGAACATGCCGAGCTGCCCAGTAAGGACTTCGTGCGACAGCTGCTGCATGCGTTGGACCGGCATAAGGGCGATGCCGAGCAGCACGACGACATTACCGTGACCACATTCCGCATCATGAGCTGAGGTGCCATGGGCCAGGTTGCGCAGCGCGAACTGTTGATTCCGAACCAGATCACCTGCCTGGCGCAGGTGCGGCGGGAGGTTCTGTCGTTTATCGGCCACGGGCTCTTCCCCAGCGGGGAGGCGCAGTTGGTGGCCCTGGCGATCGACGAGGCGGTGGCCAATGTGATGGAGCATGCCTACGCCATGGCAGAGATCGCTCAACAGGAAATCACGATCCATTTGGAGACGAACGAGCAGGTGTTCAAGGCGGTGATCCGAGATTTGGGGGCACGTTTCGACCCCACCACCGTTCCGGATGTGGACATCCGGCAGCACGTTCGTCATGGGCGCAAAGGCGGATTGGGTATATACTTGATCCGGCAGATCATGGACGAAGTGACCTACAGCTACGTCCAGGACCGCTACAATGAGTTGCGTCTGGTAAAATATGTGGATAATCGAGACCGTTCGGACTCGCGCCAACGGCCTCAGCGTCAGGAAGGAGCTCCAAAGCGATGTCGCTAGAGGACTTCACCATTAAAGTCGAGCCCCTGGATCAGAAGAATCTGACCGTGATCCATGTGGTCGGGTACCTGGATGCCCACACCTTCGAGGAACTCGAGGAGGCGATCAACGATCTATTCGGGAAGAAGAAGTATCGAATCATCGTCGATCTGTCGAGGGTCGAGTACATTTCGTCGGCGGGTGCCGGCGTCTTCATCGGCGCGCTCTCCGAGGCCCAGGAGCACGATGGCAATATCGTGCTGATGCGCCCGACCAGCAACGTGCGCGAAGTTTTTGATCTGCTCGGGCTCACCCAGATCTTCCAGATCATTGACGACCAGAATGCGGCGGAGGCCGCATTCCAGTAGGCACACGAGACTCCCTCAAGGCGCCTCCGATGAGGTCTCCGCGTTCACGGCCTTCCCGCCGAACCGCCGTCTATGCCGGTTCTTTTGATCCGCCGACCTCGGGACACCTCTGGATGATCCGCTCCGGGGCGGACCTCTTCGACCGCCTGGTGGTGGCCGTCGGCATGCATCCCGAGAAGCAGGCCTTCTTCACCCTTCCGGATCGTCTGCGCCTGCTTCGGGCCTCCCTGCGCGGACTGCGCAATGTGACGGTCGACCATTTCGAGAACCGTTTTCTGATCGACTACGCCCGAAGTCTCGGCGCGCGTTACATCCTCCGAGGCATTCGCAACCCCGACGACCTGGAATATGAGCGGGCCATGCGCCAGATCAACGCCGACCTGGCTCCGGAGATCACGACGGTTCTGCTGATACCGCCACGGGAATTGGCCGAGGTGTCCTCGTCCTTTGTCCGCGGATTAGTCGATTTGAAAGGCTGGCCCAAGGTCGTCCGGCGCTTCCTGCCCGAACCGGTATACCGCGAGTTCCTGAAACGGCGTATGGGTCGTAGCGGACCTGTATAACGGATTCGACCGTCTATTCGGCCTTCGCTTCTCCGCCGGAGACGCTGAGCGTGGGCATCTTCTTTCCGGCAAGCTGGATGTTCTCGGCCGTGACAACCGTGTCGTAGGGCGTGAAGTCGATGGTGTAGAGCCCCGCATCGCCCGTGGCTTGCGGCGAGAGCACGGCCACCTTCTTCGGGCCTGCCATCTGCACCTGCACCTGGCCGCCATCGGCCACCGTGCAGAGCCGCCGCCATTCCCAATGGACGATCCCGCGCACGTCGCGCTTGCGCACGAAGTAGACTTCCTGCCAGGGCGCCTCCAGTGACAACTGGTAGAGCATGTACTCGAATTCCGGCGTGCCTCGCTCGAAGTCCGCCCACCACGCCTTCAGATCGGGCAGCTTGCGTTCGACAACCTTGAAGGGCAACACGCGGAACTGGACTTCGTTCGACTCGACGCAACCGCTGGCCGTCCTGGAATCGCGGATGCCACGCAGAATCGCCTTCACGGTGTACTGCCCCGTCTCCTCCACCTTGTAGAACCGGCCCACCGGAAGAACGAACGCGGGCGACGTCGCGCCCGGGGCCAGGTACGCGTTGGGCTTGAGATCCGTCGGTGCCGAGTACTCCACGGACATGTCGCGCGGCATGACCTTCGGCTTCTGACCTTCGGCCGGCGGTGCCTGGCCTTCCTCTGGCATCGCGGTAACAACGAACTCAACCAGATCGTGCGGCCCCAGTTCAGGGATCGTATACGCGAACCCGAAACTGTCCTTGTTCACCGGCTCGACCTGGATCTGCGTGGTCGAATCGCTGGCCTTCACCACGGTCTCAAGCTTTCCACTCAGCTCAGCCTTGGGAATCTCCTGCCCGGTCAACTCGGCAACCTGCGCGGGCGAAAGGGCCTTGGCGCGACGGGCGGCGACACGATCCATCTCGCGTTTGTCCGCGAGCGTGGTGTTCTTCAGTGTCAACGAAACCACCAGATCCGCAACGGGATCGGTCGCGCCGTGCATGTAGACCTCGCCTTTAGGCAGCGCGATCTCGCACGTGATCATGTCCTTGGCGCCTTCACCGGCGAAACCGGTCAGGCCACAAAGGGCGACGCAGAGCACCGACAGGATCGCAGACGGGCGCATGGCAAGCCCTCTCCTTCTTCCCTTGCACGGGACCCAACTCATTGGCAATCAAACGTGTACAGAGTATCGCCACAGGAGACCCATTCGTCAAGAGCCTAAAAATCCTCAGCTTTCACCCCCTTTGAACCGTCCGTACTTGAGGGTACAATGGCGCGGTTGCGGATGCCGGGCTCGGACGGTCCCCGTACGGTTCTCCCGGCCACCAAACTCCCAAGGAGGTTTCCCATGCGAAAACAGGCCGTCGCCAAATGAACGTACCGGCCGCCGCCCAACCCGCGGCCCCGCAGACCCCTGTACCACC
>CAYSBP010000083.1:0-11861 GCA_964429255.1 uncultured Planctomycetia bacterium | reverse complement strand
CCGCGCGAACATCTTTCTTTCGCCCCTGCCGGGGCTCTGGGAATCATTCTCAATCGCCTCCCCACGGCTTGCCGGCTTCCGTCTTCGTGCTCCGCACTACGCCGGACAAGCCGCCGGCTTCACCGTGGGCCACAATTTCATACGGGGCCTCCACTCGACAGGCACGGTGAACCGAGTAAACTAGGGGGACCTATGCGGAAAGAGCGCTCATGGACCCGTCGCGCGATGCTCGCGGCCCCTTTGGCCGGGCTGATCTGCGCCTGCTTGGCCGGATGCACCAGCCGCGCCGTCACGGTGACCAGCCTTCCGCCGGGCGCAGAGGTCTCGATCAACCGGCGCGTCGTCGGTAAGGCGCCGGTCCGCGTCAACTACACGCACTACGGGAAGTACCGGGTCGAGCTTCGCCAGAGCCGCTACAAGACCACGGTGCGCGAGGAAGCGCTGAGTCCCCCGTGGTACGGCTACGACCCGTTCGCGTTTTTCGCGGATAACGTTATCCCGGCCCGCATCAATGACGAGTCCTACCTGCATTACGTGATGGAGCCGGTCCCCGAAGAGACGGATCGCGAGTCGCTGATGAAGCGCGCCACCGCCGCACGCGATGGAAAGGTCACACACCCCGTCACCCAGGAGACGATCGATCTCGCCTGGGCTCCACCGCCCGCCAAGCCTGGCAAGACGGAGCTTCAGTCTCTCGCCGAGCCCGCTGCGAACTCGGTCGATGTGCCCGCCGTCGTCGGCCCTTCCCCCACCGCACAACTGGAACTGCCCAAGGAGCTGAAGGCCCCCGCAGGCATCACCGAAAAGCCGCCCGAGGCGACACCGAGCGTGCCTGCCGAGACGACCGCAACGCCGGAGAAGGAAGCGACCGCATCCGAGCCCGGGAAGGCGGAACAGCCCGCGGCACCGAAGAAGGAAACGGCCGCGACTGAGCCCAAGAAACCGGCGCACCCCCCGCTGCCCGTCAAACGCCTGCGCCGCACGCCGCACGGCGAGATTCTCATCTACGACGAACCCGTCATCGAAGATCCGGGGAAGCGGAAGTAGCTGGCCTCTGGCCGATCCGTCCAGTCAGACACCTGGCTCGACCGATCGGACGAATCCGACGGATCGCCTTCCCTCCTGACCTTTGACTCCTGCGCCCTCAATGATGATACGGCTCGCCGCGCTGGATGGTCCGCGCGCGGTAGAGCTGCTCCAGTACGATGGCGCGACAGAGTTCGTGGGGAAAGGTCAACCGCGAAAGGGCCAGACATTCCCCGCGCCGACGCACGTCGTCGCTCAGTCCATACGCCCCGCCCAATGCGACCGTCAGTGTCTTCGTCGAACGATTTTCGAGTTGACTCAGGCGCGCCGCCAGGCCCGTCGAGGTTTCCTGACGCCCGCGCTCGTCCAGTATCCACGAAACCTCGGCACCGGAAAGCGCGGCTAACAGACGCTTGGATTCTTCGGCGGCACCTTCGGACGGACTGGCAGAACCGGCGGCCTTGCACTCCACCATCTCAAACGGGCCATAGCGGCACAGGCGCGAGGCGTACTGGTCGCAGATGGTCCGCAGTTCCATGCTGCGCAGGCGTCCGACACAGAGGAGGACCAGTTTCACGGGCCGCGGCTCAGGCGTTGAGCAGTTTTCGCGCTTTGGCCAGGTTATTGACGCGCAGGATCACCAGGCTCTTTTCCTTCGCGCCCGTCGCCGTGCCATATGCGTACTCGATATTGATCTTGGCCTTGGAGAGCTGGTCGGCCACCTCGGCCAGAGAACCTGGGCGGTCGGAGAGGCGGATGGCCAGAACGTCGGTCTCAACGACCAGCACACCATGCTGTTCCAGCACGTCGCGTGCACGCTCGGGATCGGAGGCCACGATCCGGACGACGGCGTGGTCGACCGTGTCCGAAACGGAGATGGCGTCGATATTGATCTTCTGCTCGGAAAACGTCTTGCAGAGTCGTCCCAGCACTCCGGGCTCGTTCTTCAGAAAGAGCGACAGCTGTCGGCAAATCGGCATGACCGGTCCTCCTTGATCGCACCCCGCGACACGGCTACCCAACCTGGTCGAGCGGAGAGACGCATTCTTCGATGCGGTCCCTCTATCCGCGCCCGCCGCTCGACCGACTCACGGCCCCGAGCAACGTCGACGGGCTCCGCTTCCGCCCGCGCAAAGAACGCCTCGGCAAGACAAGCATCTCGACCGGCGCCCGCACCCGGGAAGGGGCGTTACGCGACGACATCTCCGCCCCGCTTGATCTCGCCTATCTTGAGCATGCTCAGGTGTTCGCCGTCGATGCTGGTCAGCGGAGAAATGTCGATCCGGCAGTCCAGCGATCCGTCCGGCTTGCGGGGCACGGTCTTGCCCGCGCGCTCCAGCCACGAGGCCCAGAGCGCGGACAGCATCGCCCGGGCGGACGCCGGGGAATCTTCACCCGATGCAGTCTTGATCGGCGCGAAGTCCAAGGTCCGTTCGGTCTCCACCGTCACCGAGGCCTTTGCCATCGGCAGGGCGTCGAAGATGAATGTTTCGAATTTCAGGCCGTTCTTCTCGCCGGGCTTCAGCTTCATGGGCTGGCCATCCGGGCCGATGCAGGGGATCGCCTTCTCCGCCTTGTGATAGGGAAGCTTGAATCCGCCGCGGTTCAGCCGCTTCAGGAACCCCAGGTCCAGGACATGGCTGGCAATGCTGCCCGCCCACCACTTCAGCGACCCATCGGGCAAGGTCTGCTGCGCAAGATCATCGGGCAGGCCCGAGTACTCGATGACGCTCAACGTTCCACCCACAAAACCGATCACGCCGACCTTCTCGCGCCAATCGCGTTTGCGGCAGACTTTCGAGGACATTTCGGCCTGGGCCATCAGGTGATGTCCGATGAAGACCGGATCGCAGACCCGCACCAGCACGTTGTCGACCTGGAAATACGAAAGCGTGTCCACGCCCTGCTGGGCAAGCCAGTCCAGGCAGCCCGAATCATGAATGGCCTTGATCGAACCGCCATGTCCGTTGGGACTCATGCTGAACGACGAACGGTTCTCCATCAGCAAACGACCATCCATGCCGATGGCGGGCAGACTCTCCTGTTTGCAGAAGCGCACGGTGTCTTCGCCAAGGCCGAAGAAGAACATCTCCTCGAAGAAGACCCGCGTCGCGCCGTCGGTCGCATCCGACGTCATCACGACCCACGGCAAGGCGGTGTTGTAGCGCTTGCGCAAGGCTGCGATCTTTTCGGCATGCAACTGGAAGAGACTTCGCTTGCGGACAGGACCGACATCAAAACAGCCTTTGGGTCCGCTCAACCCCAACCGGGTGCCCTGGCCGCCAGCGACCATGAAACAACCGATACGACCCTTGTGCAGCGCGTCCTCGCCGGCCTTGCGAGCCTCCACGCACCGGTCCTTCTCGGCCTGCGTCTGCGGCAGCCCGATAACCGGCGCGGGCTCCAGGCCACGCGGATCCAACGCCGACGACCTGGGCCGCTTCACCAGATCCTCGTACAAGTGCTTGACCAGTTCGAAATCGACCGACGAAGCCTGCTGGAAGAGTTTCTCCTGCTCGCCATCCGTAAGCTTATTCAGGAAGGCGAAGATGTGATCCTGGCCGTAGGCCTTGGCCCGCGCCTGCACCTCAGTACGCTTCATCGACTCGGTAAGCCTCCCCGGATGTCCCAACCATTGTCACCCCACGATGAACGTATTCCCTCTCTGCACCCAGAGGCGACGAAGTATAGCAGAGGACGGCCGTCCTGTCGCATGGAATCTATCCCGCCGAGCCCAACGCGTGGATCGCGCGCAGTTCGCGCACCATCTTCTCAAACACGTCGGGCTGGAGCGCCTGGTCCCCGTCGCACTGGGCATCCTCCGGATCACAATGCACCTCCACGATCAACCCGTCGGCACCCGCGGCCACCCCTGCACGCGAGATCGGCGGCACCAGACTCGCACGACCCGCCGCGTGACTGGGATCGAAAACGACCGGCAGGTGCGTCTCCTGCTTCAGGATTGGAATCGCGGCCACATCGAAGGTAAATCGCGTGGCTGTTTCGAAGGTCCGGATACCCCGTTCACACAACACCACGTTCGGATTACCCGCCGCCAGCACGTACTCGGCCGCCAGCAGCAGTTCCTTCACCGTAGCCGAAAACCCACGCTTCAGCAGGACCGGCTTCCCCGCGCGTCCCACCTCGGTAAGCAGGTCGTAGTTCTGCATGTTCCGCGCACCGATTTGCAGCATGTCGGCATACGCGCAGGCCACCGGCACGTGCGCCAGCGTACGCACTTCGGTAACGACCGGAAGCCCGTGCTTTTCACGGGCCTCTTTGAGCAGTTTCAGGCCCTCCTCGCCCAGGCCCTGAAAGTCGTATGGGCTTGTGCGCGGCTTAAAGGCGCCGCCTCGAAGCATCTGTGCCCCCGCCTTCTTCACGGCCTTCGCGGCATCGAAAAGCATCTCGCGGTTCTCGACCGTGCAGGGACCGGCGATCAGAACCAGTTCACGGCCGCCGATTTTCACACCGGCGACGTCCACCACACTGCCTTTGGGCCTCATCTGCCGCGCGGCCAGCTTGTAGGGTTTCGTGATCCGCTCGACCCGCTCCACGCCCGCCACGGCCGACCAACTCAGACGCTCAACCTTGGACTCGTCACCGATGCAGCCGATGATCGTCAGTTCATCACCCTTGGAGATGTGCGCCCGGCACCCAGCGGCCTCGATACGCTCGATGACATGCCGTACTTGTGATTCAGATACGCCCGGCTTGAGAATGACAATCACGCCCGCACCTTCCCTTTCATGACTCCACTCCGCATTTCCGGCCCTGGCAACCGCGGCGCCTGCGGATAGCTGCCCAATACCTCGACGTGCCTCACCTGCGACTCGATCTCCTTCAGTGCCGCCTCCACCTTCGGATCCCGAATATGGCCTTCAAGGTCTATGAAGAACACGTAATCCCACGCGCGTCGTTTGCTCGGGCGGGATTCGATCCGCGTCAGGTTGATCCGATGGTCCTGAAACGGCTTCAGCAGGTTGAGCAGCGCTCCCGATTGATCCTTGACCGAAACAACCAGCGACGTCTTATCATGTCCCGAGGGCGGCGACATCTTCTCGCCGATCACAAAAAAGCGGGTGATGTTGTCCGGTTGGTCCTCGATGTTGGCCACGCGAATGGGCACGCCGTAGAGCTTGGAAGCCAGTACACCGGCGATCGCGCCCGCACAACGTGCCTTCTTGGCACGTATTGCCGCGTCCGCCGTCGAACCAACCTCCTTCAGTTCGATCTCCGCCATGTGTCCCGTGAGCCAGATACGACACTGCGCGAACGGCTGCGGGTGGCTGTACAAGACCCGGATCTCCTTGGGCGCGCAGCACGCCAGCAGGTGGTGGTGGATCGGCAGATAGATCTCGCTGACCACCTTAAGCCGGGTCTCACCCAGATGATCGACGGACTGATTGACGCCGCCCTCGGTCGAATTCTCCACGGGCACAATGCCGAAGTCCGCTTGGCCGCGGGCCACCGTCATGAAAACGTCGCGGATGTCTCGTGATGGGAGATACTCCACGGACGAACCGAATTTGGTGGTCGCCGCCAGGTGAGTAAACGTGCCCGGTTGACCGAAGAAGGCCACCCGTGTACGCCGCTCCAACGCGATGGTACCCGACATGATTTCACGGTAGATGGCACGGAACGCGTCGTCGGGCAACGGCCCTTTGTTCAGCGACGAGACACGCCGATAGACCTCAATTTCCCGCGCGGGTGCGTAGGCCTTTTCACCGCTACGGGCCTTCAGGTGCCCGATCTCGCGCGCCACTTCGGCACGCTGGTTGATCAACGCCACCAGACGAACATCCAGTTCATCGATGCGCGTGCGTAACGCATCGAGCCCACAAACTTCCACGCGGGCGGCCTTCGGTTGCGTACGACGAGCCATATGCGGTTCCTTTCCTGCGCAGTACCCCTGCGTGTTCCACGAGACGGAATGCCGGGAGCGAGCTGTCAGAATGCAGACCAAGGCATGCGCTGTCAAGAACGTCCGAGCACACGTGCAGCAATTTCCTGCACCTCAACCACAACTCGGCACTTAACTTGCGCTCCCTCCATTTGGAAGTCCCCTTCCGGTTTTCTGGAGGGTAATGAAAGGCGGTTTCCAACCGAGTAACCTCCTGGGAGAATAGGGGTTAACTCCAGAGCTGTCGACGCGGAAGCGAGCCAATTCTGTCCGGCGCTCAGGACTGCGTTCGCTGGATGGAACAGGGCGGAGGAGCCCGTCGCGGAAGAGAGCCGCATTGCAAAGAGAGGTCGTTGAATGGGTACTGTGGAAATGCCTGTCGCGCCGATGGCCACCGACGCCTCCGCGCCACCCGCCGCCCCAAGGCCACTGGCGGCCGTGGTCCGGAGGGTCCCACAGTATCGGCGGCTGGACATGGACCGTGTCGTGCATCTCACAAAACTCGATCCCTCTTCCGTCCAGACGGAAAACCTGCCGGAACGAATCCAGCAGCTGGCGCAGAACGTGTTTCTCGCGTCGACGGATGTCTTTGCGCCGGGTTCCCTGATCGGATTCCAACTCAAGGTTCCCCAGCGGGACACATCCTATCGTGCCAAGGGCGTCGTGCGCTGGATTTCGGACGACCCCAAGGGGTTCGGACTACAGCTTTTCGAGGTCAGCTCCGAGAAGGCGGCTTCGGAAGTCAATCCTGCCACCGCGAACACACCCACATCGTCACCCGTTCTCACGGCGGGCTTCGCGGTACCCGAAGCCTCCGCCGTCAGCGAACTGCTGTCGGGATTGCTGGGCAAGACCATCGAGGCCAGACCCGTGGACCGCTGGGCTCCTGGCCCAGACAGGCCGGCCATGGTGGCGGCGTTCGGAATCGAAAACGGACCGACGTCCTGCCTCTGGATCTTCGATTTGAACGCCAGCGTCTACGCCGGCGCCGCACTGACCATGATGCCGCACGAAGAAGCCACGCAGGCCGCTCAGGCCAAGGAGTTTCGGGACAACTTCATCGAGAACGTCCGCGAGATTTTCAACGTCGGTTCCAGTCTCTTCACCAGCACCAGCGGCGCGTCGGTCAAGCTGATGGGAACCTACGTGTCGTCGAAGGAACTGCCCGACACCGTCCAGCAGATCATGACCCGGACCTCCGACCGTCTGGATCTCGAAATCACCGTGCCCGAATACGGAAAAGGCCGTGTCAGTGTGATCGTGTCGTAATCGCGCTTTGCCTCTGGTTCAGTCACTCGGTATTCTGGCCTCGCACTTTCCCGCGGAGCGCGACAGGCATGGCCGACAGCATCTCCGTTCTCGTGCTGGCACACAACAAGTCGGCGTACACGCGTCGGTGCTTGTATTCACTCCTGCATTCCACGCGGCCTCCCGAACAGATCGTGATGGTCGACAACGGTTCCACGGACGATACGCCGGAGGTACTCGACGACTTCTCCCGCGTTGCGTCCGAACGGGGGATCTGCATCGATCGACTGCGCTTTGAGGAGAACATCGGTGCGATCGAAGGTCGGAACCGGGGTTGCGCTCGGTTGACAGGTGCTTTCCACGTGTGGATGGACAACGACATCGTCGTTCGATCGCGCTCATGGATCGAACGTTTGCGCTCGGCGCTGGACGCCCATCCCACGGCCGGCGTGGTCGGCCCGAAGTTGGTCTACGCCAACCCACCCCACGACCTGCAGTGTGCGGGCTGCGCGGTGACGAAAGGCGGCCGGGTGAGCTTCTGCGGGCGTGGCCAATCGCGCCATGCGCCCGAATGGAATCGGCCCCGCGAATGCCAGGCGCTGATCAGCGCCTGCTGGATGCTCCGCGCGGAGGTCGCCCACGCTGTGGGCCCGCTCGATCCGCGGTTCTCCCCGGTACAGTTTGAAGATATCGATTACTGCTACCGCATCCGCGAAGCGGGGTTCGCGTGCCGTTACGAACCGACCGTCGAGATGTACCATTTTGAGAACGTCACCACCGGACAGACGAAGAGCCTGAACTACCCGTACCTGACCGTGAAGAACGGACTCAAGTTTAAACAGAAGTGGCAACATCGCTTCGTCGCGGAAGACGGTCCGCCGGACCACGAATGGCGCTGGGCCGAAATCCCCTCCGTGCATCTCGATACGGTGCCCGACCCACTTGAGGAACTGCCGTGAACGCGATCGCCTCTACCGATAGATGCCGATGCCAACGATGAAGTACATCATCGATGCCTGCAATCTGATCTTCCACGACCGCGTCCTCGAGGAGACGCTGGAGCATCGCGGTTTCCCCGCCGTCCGCGCCCTCGTCGTCAGCATCCTTTCCCGGTTTGCACGTGCCGAACGCCTGGACGAAATCGTGGCCGTGTTCGACGGTTCGGAGAAGGCTGCACACCGCCCGCGCAACGAGGTCTCCTCGGACGGCCGGGTCCGCCTCATCTTTGCCAACCCGCGCGACCAGGCCGATCGCGAAATCATCGAACTCGTGCAGGACGCCCGCGCGCGCGGCCAGATCACCGTCGTCACGAACGACAAATTTATCCTCCGCGAAGTCACGTCGGCCGGCGCCCGGACACAGAACAGTGGCGCGTTCCTGAAACGCATCCGCCGCAGCGTCAGACACGCCCAGGACCCGTTGCGCGGGGAGGATCCGCGCAAGTACCACGGCGTCTCGCCCCGCGAGGTCGACGAATGGATGAAGATCTTCGGGTTCGATGAGCGGTTGGACTAACCTGCCGCAAAGCTCTTCCCCCCGTCCCAACCACCCCGCGGACTCCGTAAGGGCCGGGAGTACGTAAGGCTGTTATTGACAGCCGATAGGGCCGGGCAGATGGTAGCGCATCCAGCCAGCGTTGCTGGACCGTTCCCCCTACGGAAGACCGCTCAACCGGGCCACCGAATCGGGCACGCGATCCCTGAATGCCCGATCTGCGGCAAGACATCCGATGCATAGGAAGCTGCGGGAGGTTCGCTGAAGCATGGTCGATCACGTATCGGGTATTTTGCTTGCGGCGTTGAACGTCTTCGTCCAGGTGGCCCCGTACCTTTTGCTGGGCTTCTTTATGGCTGGATGGCTTTATGTGCTGGTGCCCCGCGAGGCCGTTGCCCAAACGCTGGGCCGCCACCGACGCATGGGACCTGTCTGGGCCGCCCTGGTCGGCATTCCGCTGCCGCTTTGTTCGTGCGGCGTGTTGCCCTTCGCGCGACTCCTGAGAGACCGCGGCGCTTCTCCGGGGTCCATCGTATCCTTCCTGCTGACCACGCCGCAGACCGGCATCGATTCGATCCTGGTGAGCGCCTCGATCCTCGGCTGGCCACTCACCTTCTGGAAGATCGGCACCGCGTTCACAGCGGGTGTGCTCGGGGGCTTCGCCGCCAACGCCGTGGCGCCACGGGAAGAGACCGCACCTGCCTCGCCGTCCGGCAAGGAAGACGCGTGCTGCTCCTCACACGGCCATGGTTCTCTTTCCAAACAGAGCCTCGGCATAGGTACAGCGGAGACCGCGAAAGCCGCGACGTGTTGCCATGGCGACATCGAAAAGCCCGCACCGTCATCGTGCTGCTGCGGCGGTGAGAAGGAAAAGCCCTCCGCGGAACCCGCGCATTGCTGTCATTCCGAAGAGGGACCGGACGGAGGACCCCATGCCGCCAAGGCGTCCTGCTGCGCCGCAGAACGCGCATCGGAGCGTCGTTGCCCGAACCCCGGCAAGCTGCGCTCCGCGCTCCACTATGGCTTCGTCCAGAACCTGGGCGACGTGGCCGGCTGGCTGGTCTGGGGCCTGCTGGCGGCCGGCATCATCTCCTACGCCTTGCCCGACGACTTCTTCGCTCGAACGCTGGGGGGCGCGTGGACCGAAATGCTTGCGGTCCTGGCCCTCTCCATGCCGATCTACGTCTGCGCCACGGGGTCGATACCCATCGGCGCCGTGCTGGCCGCCAAGGGCCTCTCGGCCGGTGCGGTCATGGTCTTCTTGATTGCCGGTCCGGCCGTCAGCGCCATCTCGATCGCCGTGCTCGGCAAGACACTGGGGCGCCGGCTGCTCTTCGTGTACCTGGCCACCATCGTCGCGATCAGCACCGCCTCCGGCATGGTCTTCAACACGCTCTTCCCGGACTTCGGCCAAACGATCCTGTCCGCCGAGCACTGCGAGAACCTGGCTTGGTGGCAATGGACCTCCGCCGGTATCCTGGGCGGCGCCGTGGCGTTCCACTTCGCCCGGCGCGGACGCAGGAACGCACAGACCGACACCGACTAACACCGACGGGCACGGACGAATCGATGCCGCGGGGGACGTGCGCGATAACGTGTGTCCAGGTCCGTCCGTGCGCGGAGGAGTTCGTCCGTTACGTTTCCATATCGAAAACCGTCGATTTCCCCGGTCTCTCCGGGACGGCCCAGTGGCGAACCGTCCGATCCGCAGCCTACAGCTTCGGCTCGACCCGCCGCATATTCTTTTCCGTCTCGCGGATATTCACTTCCTGGTGCGCCTGATAGTCGTGGAAACTCGCCACCAGTTCGGCCGCGCTCAGCTCCTGCTTATTCAGCCAGCGCCGAACGTTCTCGCGGACGTAGGGGATCTGCTGATTCTGGTACTCGTACCAGTCGTGGAAATGCTGCTGCGTCTTGTCGGCCCGTTTGGTCTGGTCGTTGTACCACCGCCGCACCTGTTCCCGCACCTCAGGGATCAGCGATTCCTGGTGGGCGAAGTAGGCCTTGAAGTTCTCTTCCGTCTTACGCGCGCGGCGCTTCTGGTCCTCGAACCAGCGCCGCACGTCCTCGCGAACCTCGGGCACCAGCGACGCCTGATAATCATACCAGTTGTAAAAATCCTTGTTCAGGCGGTCCGCCAACTGACACTGCTTCTGGTAGAAGCGGCGCGCATCCTCGCGCACGACCGCCGGCAACGAACTCTGATGCTCGAACCACACGCTGAAATTGTACTCGGTGTTCTTGGCGCGAAGGACCTGGTCATTATACCAGCGGCGAACCTCCTCGCGAACCTCTGGGATCAGGCTCTGCTGGTGATCGAAGTAATTCTGGAAGTTGTCGTGCGTACGCTTCGCCAGCTCGACCTGTTCGCCGTACCAGCGGCGCACATTCTCCCGGAGATCCTTGATCATGGATTGCTGATGCTCGTACCATTCGTCGAAATGACCCCTCGTCAGATTGCTGCGCTTGACCTGGTCGTTGTACCAGCGACGCGCGTCCTCGCGCGCAATCGGGATCACCGATTCCTGAAACGTGAAGTAGTTTTCGAAGTCGTTGGCCAGTTCGAACGCCAACCGGCACTGCAACGCATAGTAGGCGCGCGCCGATTCCCGCGCTTCGGGAATCAGCGAGTCCTGATACGCGTAGAAGTTGTGAAAATCCTCGACCATCCTCCGCGAGAGTTTCTCCTGCGTGAAACGATATAGGCGCACGTTTTCGCGCAGCTGGGTGATCGTGGACTGGTTGTACTCGTAGTAGTCGTCGAAATGGGTAACCATCGGGTGCGAGAGGCCCTCGCCCGCCCGAAGACCGGCCGTGGCGAACAGCGCGACGGCACAGAAAAACAGACGACCCGACATCATGGTCATGGCCTTGGTCTTTGGACTCACGACGTTGGCCTCCAAAACGCCCAAAAGACACGTCCTGCCGTCACCCACAAGATGACCGCAGTGCTGTTCGTCCTATTAGCCAAAACGTACTTATACCGGCTTTCCGATGGCATGCAAGCGGCAGGTCGCCTACTTCGGGCGTGTGGGGTGGACGACCGGTGCTGCGTGAATGCCAGGATACTTGGTGCCATGGACAGCGCGGTCGTATGCGCTGTCCGTGGACTGCAGCCGAGGAGCCACGGATACACACATAGGTTGCACATTTTCGGCTCGATGATCTGGGTGCGTATCCATGGCACCAT
>CAYSBP010000082.1:0-11892 GCA_964429255.1 uncultured Planctomycetia bacterium | reverse complement strand
ACCCCCGCGACCCGCTTGACCGGCGGAATCCCCTGTCCTAACCTGAGGTGTCCTTGTAAAGGAGCGGCGAGTTGGACCGTCTGGCGGCTTTACCCACCATCCGTCCCGGCGCCGCTTCGTGGCGCTGGATGCCGGCCTGTTGTCGCGCACGCACCTGACTTTTCGGCGGGCCGATAGGCGGTCCGCCGGTGCACAGCCCGACAGGAAGATTGCCATGGAACTTATCAATACGATTCTGCTGATCACGGCCTACGTGTTTTCGGCCGCGTTGCTTCTGCTGATCCTCTTCCTGAATCTCACCGCTCTGCTGGCGATCATCCTCCGACCTTCACGGGTGAGTGAAGTGCTGGGCGATCTGCGCGCGATCCGGGAACGGGATCCGGCGGCCGAAGGCTGGATCGCGGCGGCCTGCTATCCCGGGTGGTGGGCCTTGACCATGCACCGGACGGTCGCCCACCCGCTCTATCGGGCCGGCCTCAAGACGCCGGCGCGTCTAGTGAATTTTCTCACGCGTTTCCTCACCGGCACGGACATCCATCCCGGCGCGACGTTCGGGCGAGGCATCTTCATCGATCACGCGCACGGCGTCGTCATCGGCGAGACCGCGATCGTCGGCGACAACGTGACGATTCTGCACCAGGTCACGCTGGGCGGTACAGGCAAAGAGCACGGGAAACGTCACCCGACCGTCGAGGAAGGCGTACTGCTCTCCGCCGGCAGCAAAATCCTCGGCAATATCACGATCGGCCACGACAGTAAGATCGGCGCCGGGTCGGTCGTCGTCCGGACGGTCGATCCCGAGTCGACCGTGGTCGGCGTGCCGGGCCGCGTGGTGCTGATGGCCGGCTCACGCGCGCCTTCGAAGACGCTGGATCAGACGAACCTGCCCGACCCCATCGTCGAACGCATGTTGCAGCTTCAGGACGAACTGCGTCTATGGGAGAGGAAAGTGGAAGATGAACGGACCAAAGCGCGTGCCGCGGCGCAGACACGGGACATCCTGGTCGAGATCGTCGCGCACAAGCGCGAAGAAGTGGCCGCGGCCAAAGCCGTGCTGCCGCTGGAAGCGCTCAACACCATTCCTTCACGCCGCGGTCATCCGCGCAGTTTCCTGAAGAGCCTCTCGGGCCCCGGTCTGGCGTTGATCGCTGAGATCAAGAAGGCCAGCCCTTCCGCCGGCCTGATCCGCAAGGACTTCGATCCGGTCGCCATCGCGAAGATTTACGAGCAGAACCACGCCGCCGCGATCTCAGTGCTGACCGACGCGCACTTTTTCCAAGGCTCGCTGGGCTACCTGGCCCAGGTGCGCGAGGCCGCCGGCGTGCCGCTGCTGCGCAAGGACTTCATCATCGATGAGTACCAGATTATTGAGGCCGCCCGTGCAGGCGCCGATGCCGTTCTGCTCATTGCCGCCTGCCTCGATGACGCACAACTGCGCGGCTTCCGTGAAGCGGCGCAAACCGAGGGATTGGACGCACTGATCGAAGTCCACGCCGAAGAGGAACTGGACCGCGCGTTGGAGAGCGGCGCGCTGATCGTCGGTATCAACAATCGTAACCTGAAGACGCTGGAGATCGACCTGCACACGACGATCCACCTCGCCGCACGTCTGTCGGCCGAAGAACGCGAGCGCATCGTGCTGGTCAGCGAGTCGGGCATCCACAGCCCCGACGACCTCCAGCGCCTGACCGCGGCGGGCGTGAAGGCCGTACTGATCGGCGAAGCCTTCATGAAGGCGCCGGACATCGGCGCGAAGATGCGCGAAATCATGGGCGTCGGTGACTACGCAATCTAACCTGCATTATTCAGTGCGCCACGAAGGTGCACAGGACCAGCGGATGAGCAGAAGATGGGCGATGAGCCTGACCAGATGGTCTCTGGATCGCTTGGCGTGTTGCGTCCGCGACACGAACATGTGGGGCCGCCATCGTGAGCCTTGACGTCCGAAGAATTGCTCTTCTTCATGCCCGCCGTGCACCTTCGCGTTTTTCGCGTCTTGGTGGCTCTCTGCACGCGGGCTGACGGCCGGTCACTCGGCCAGGAGCTGGTTCTTCCGGATCAGCTCGCCGATGAACGCCGTGAACGTTCGGGTGCCGCGGAAGGCGAGGTGTCCGTAATCCTCAAAGTCGCGTTCCTTAAGACCGCAGTCCTCGGGGTATCGGTAACAGTACGCCTCAATACGGAACTCCGCGGCCAACTGGGCCAAGACCTTACGCTGTGCGTCATACTGGCGCCGGTAGAATCGATCGACTTCTGACTGGTAGATCCGGCGGTTGGGCATCTGGAGCAACACAACCCGGAGGCCGTCCGTCTGGGCCTGTTGGATGAGTCGGCGCAGATGTCCCACCATGAATGGATGGAAATCGTATGCGCGGTAGAAGATGTGAACACGCTCCGTGAAGTATGCGGGATCGGTGATTTCGGGCCCCACCTCCGTCCGTGCGGTTCGGACCTGGTCGTTCTCGTCCAGTATCCGCGTGCGCGTCTTGACCCCAAGTTTGAGCAGTACCGCCTTCGCGAAATAGCCCAGCAGAAGTCGTGTCTGAAAGGTTCCATCCAGGAGCAACTGCGTCCGTCGTTGCAGGACGTTATCGTGGTGCTGTTCGCAGCGCTTCCGCCAGATATCGTCGCGCTCGCCCTCGTTCTGCAGCAGTTCGGTCTCCTGAGAATAATGCCAGCGTTCGTTCCACGGCGCCGTCAGCCCGTAGCGATAGCCCGCGCCGGATAGCGAACCGAAGCACCACTCGTCTATATTGATCACGAGCAACTTGGCACGCCGGAGTGTTTCGCGGTTTCGCTGATAGAATTGCAGCGCGTCGTAATTCGTTCCGCCCTGCAATCCCAGGTTCAGCGTCGAGCCCCTGGGCAACCCGAGGTCTTCATTGAGCAGCTGTGGGGCGATACCGTCGGCGATGCGCGAAGTGCCCATGAAGACGATCCGCGGATGTTCGAACTTGGGAATCACTTCACGCTCGAGCCAGCGGAAGATCCCCAGCCGGCTGAACGGTGGCAGGATGAAATCCTCGGGCAGCGCCCGGAGACCGCACTCGATCGCGACGATGACCCCCAGCACGCCCAGCAGCGTCCAGGGCGTGCGCGGCCGGAGTTCCGCGTAGCTTTCAAAACTGAAAATAGATGAACGGGACATTCTCCCCTCCACGCGTCACCAGAATCCATATGGCCAGCACCGAAAGCGCCGCCACCTTCCACGGAAACCGCCACTTCAGTATGGCTGTGTGGTCCTTCGATCGGTACTGCGGCCCGTCGATCAGCAGCCACAACGCCACCAGCAACCATGCGGCTGTTTCAAATTGGTCCGAGTCCACTTTGAAGACGGGTAGCCCTGCCACCTTGCTCATCCACTTCTCGGTCCGCAGTGCCGCGATGCCTTCCAGGTAGATCCGGGCCTTGGAGAACGACTCTGCGCGGAAGAAGATCCAGGTCAACGCGACCAGATGGAATGTCGCCAGGCACTTCAGGCAGCCGACGGGGAAGCGCCAGCGCGACGGGGTCGGTGCGGGCGGCTTCCCCCCCCCCAGCATCAGCTTGTGTGCCGCCAGAAACAGCCCATGCAGCCCGCCCCACGTCACAAAGGTCCAGCTCGCGCCATGCCACAATCCGCCCAGCAGCATCGTCGCCATCAGGTTGCCGTAGGTGCGCAGGGTCCCCAGTCGGTTGCCCCCCAGCGGGATGTACAGGTAGTCGCGCAGCCATGTCGACAGCGAAATATGCCAGCGCCGCCAGAACTCGGTGATGTTCGTCGAGAAGTAAGGCTGGTTGAAATTCTCCATCAGGCTAAAGCCGAGGATGTTGGCCAGCCCGCGCGCAATGTCCGAATAACCCGAGAAGTCTGTATAAATCTGGATCGAGAAACAGTACACCCCGAAGAGCAGCGTCCAGGAGGAACAGAGCTCCGGTTGGCGGAAGATCGGTTCGACCAGCGGTGCCAGCGTGTCGGCCACGACAATCTTCTTGAAGAGCCCCATCAGGCAGAGCACCGCTCCACGCGACCAGCCGTCCCAGGTCATGCGGCGTGGGGACGCGACCTGCGGCAACAGATGCGAGGCTCGTTCGATCGGTCCGGCCACCAGTTGGGGAAAGAGCGTCACAAAGAGCAGGAAGTCGCAGGTCCGTTTCGCCGGCTGAAGCTGGCGGCGGTACACGTCGATCGTGTAGCTGAGCGCCTGGAAGGTGTAGAAGCTGATGCCCAGCGGCAGGATCAGTTCTAGTTTCCAGGAGGGGACCTCCCACCCCAGCGACAGGCTGGCACGATGAAAGGAGTCCAGGAAGAAGTTGCAGTACTTGAAGAGGCCGAGCACACCGAGGCTGAAGGCCACGCCCAGCGTCAGCCATCTTCTGCGGACGGCTTCGTCGCTGCTGGCGGCAATGCGCAACGCGGCCCCGTGGTTGGCGAGGGCGACCAGAACCATCAGCCCGATGAATCGCCCCTGGCAGTCCGCGCGCACATCCCACCAACCGTAGAAGAACAGGCTTGCGGCCAAAAGCAGGTAGTTCTGCCAACGCAGCGTCAGTACGCCGTAGAGCGCCAGGACGGCGAGAAAGAAGCCCCAGAAAACAAACGAATTGAAGAGCATTGCAGCGAGACCTGTTCCGGGCCGTCGTCGACGTAGTGCGGAAGTCCGGACAGCCTAGAGGGAAGGGTGGGGGGGTGCAAGCGGAGTTGGTTACTTCTTGACCGGAAACTCGGGCCCGCTGGGCGTTCCGGGAGGTGGGATGGCCGTTGTTGCGGAGGGCTTCTCCGCTATCTTCTTTCCGCCCGCCAGTTCCTTCAGTTTCCCGTCGGCCTTGGGTGCCATCTCGGAATCGGGGTGCTTGTCCACCAGGTCCTTGAGCAGCAACGTGGCTTTGTCAGATTGCTTCTGGGCGAGTGCCTGCTCGGCCAGCATCCAGAGCGCATCGCCGACATACGGGCTCTCAGGGTTGACGCGCACGAGTGCTTCGAGTTGTTTGACCGCTTCAGGCACGTTCCTCTCAAGCAGCGCGATCCTGGCGCGAAGAAGGGAGGACTGGCCTCGCAGGCGTTCGAGCGGGAACTCCCAGTCCCAGATCTCGATCCATTTGCGTGCCTCGGCCGCGTCGCCACGTCGCAGAAAATCCTCCGTCGCATGGACCAAGGTGCCCAAGCGTACCGGCTGCTGTTGCGGGGTCCACGTGTCGATCCGCAGCCGCTCGGCCTCTTCGTAGTTCTTCGCCGCCTTCTGGTAGTCGCCGCGTTCGCGCATGATGTCGCCGATACGGATCTTGGTGATGCGGACGATGTTGTCCTCCAGTCCAAAGTAGCGGCCGACCACCTTGTCGTACTCCAGCAGTGCGCGGTCGAGATCGTGCATGTGGTAGTAGTACACGTCGCCGATCTCGCGGAGAATCTTGGCACGGAGGTTCTTGTCAGCCTTGACGCGCTCATCGGCAGCCTTCAACACGGTCAGTGCGCCATCCGGATCGTTCTTCTTTTCCCGCAACAGGACCTGCAGGCGCATGGCCTGTTCGAAGTAGAGCGGCGGCGGGATCTGTTCCCGGGCGAGCAGCGCGCGCGCGGCCATGATCTGCCCGTCAACGTCCTCCAACAGGAAGAAGAAGAGCGCTGCCGCTTCCAGCGATCCCGGATCGAGGCGTGCGAAGTTGTACTTCTTCACTCGGTCCAGGTAGGCGGCGGGGGCATCCTTCCGGCGTTCGGTCTGACGATTGAAATCGATATGCGCGTTCAGGGTCGTCTCGGCCTCCACGTCCTGCCCGGATCGTGTGGCCGTGGTCTTGACGGCAAAAAGTCCGGAGTGAAGGTAGATGTGTTCGACCATCTCACCTTCCGCCGTTTGCCCGTCACCAAAGTCCCAACGCACATCCCGCAGACCGCCCTGCCCGCGTGCTCGGAAGCGGAATTTCACCAACGGCCTTTCGCCAACATACGCCTCTCCGGCCAGGCTGGTTTCGATATCCACCGCCTTGCCGCTGTGCAACTCGATGGTTCCGGCGCGCCCTTGGGCTATCGCCGTGAACGCCTCCGGCGGGATCGGCTCGATCCGTTTGCCCGACGGGGGTTGCCAGTACGCCGCCATGATCCCCTGGCCCGATCCGTTGACGTGGTAGTAGGCGAAGGTGTGCCCTCCCGCGGTCAGTTGGGCCTTCTCCGTGAACCGGGCCTGCCCTTCGGGGCCGTGCCAGCCGGGATGCTGCACGATCAGCTTGTCATCTACCAAGAGAAACGAACCGTCGTCGCTGCTGGTGCAGAAGACGTATTCTCCCGCCTCCCGGCAATGCAGGAATCCTTGGTAGACGCTCACCCAGCGCTCTTCGTTGGAGAATGGATTCCATCCACAGAAGACGTTTGCGACCGGGCCCATGCCGAAGGCGGGGCCGCTGCGCTTCAGAAGTTCCCGCATCTGCGGCCAGTTGCCGCAGTCGCCCCCATTATAGCGTCGCGTTTCGAGCCACAGACCCCTCTCCGGTTCCCAGACGGCCGTGAGCGGCGGCGCCTTGGGGTTTCCGAAGTAGACGGCGTAGTCCTTCTGCTCTCTGGCCATCCGGAAGGCCACCGACACGGTATCGTCCGCCCCGACGAACAGCACTTTCAGCGGAACGGCCCGGCCTTCAGAGACGATCCGGATGTCCTGGCCATCCTTGGCCAGGCGTTTCAAGCCACGAAATTCGACGAAGCCGGTCTCATTTCCAGCAACGCCCGCGCCGGTCGGACGGATATCGATGGGGCGTCGCGCGGACCAGGCCGGATCCCACCATTGGTCGGCCGCGAAGGCCGAGTAAAAGAGGGGGTGGAGAAGCCATACCGCCACGATGGCCGTGTGCCATACCAAGCCCGGTGGCGCGCGATGCGCGCGACTGCGCCGCCGGCACCATGAAACAGCGTTCCGTGGCAGGTATCCCGGCCTTACAATCCTCATGTTCCTCACTTTACCCAGTGCAGGGACGAAGGAATAATCAGTTTTGTGCCCGTACCGTTGGAGGAACGGGTCCGGTACACGAACCCATGGAGTTCATGATGGATCATTTTGCTGATCGCCTCGTTTCCGCCATTGAAACCAAAGGAACGCCAATTTGCCTGGGACTTGACCCGCGTTGGGAACAACTGCCCGAGTCGCTCCGCAGCGAGGCACTGCGTGCGCACGGTAATACACCGCGCGCACGGGCCGATGCCTTTCTGAACTTCAACCGGGCTCTGCTGGACGCGGTGGCCGACCTTGTCCCCGTCTGCAAGCCGCAGGTGGCTTTCTATGAGCAGTATGGCGCTGACGGGTGGTGGGCGCTCAGCGAAACCGTGCGCTATGCACGCGCCAAAGGTGTTCTGGTGATCTCCGACGCGAAACGCGGCGACATCGGAACGACCGCGGAAGCCTACGCTGAGGCTCACCTGACCGAATCGGCCGGCGCGCTGAACGCCGACGCCTTGACGGTTAATCCATTCATGGGTGGGGATACGTTGCAGCCTTTCCTCAAGGCTGCTGCATTGGGCGGTCGAGGCGTTTTCGCGCTGGTCAAGACGTCGAATCCCGGTTCGGGCGATCTGCAGGACTTGATGGTAGGTGGCCAGCCGTTGTATCAGCGCGTCGCGATGCTGGTCGGAGCGTTGGGCAAGGCACACGTAGGCGCCCGGGGGTTCAGCGCTATGGGTGCTGTGGTGGGCGCGACCTATCCGGCTCAGGCCCGTCAACTCCGGGGACTTCTTCCCGATACGATCTTCCTGGTGCCGGGTTACGGAGCACAAGGGGGGGCGGCGCAAGACGTGGCGCCCGCATTCCGTGAGGATGGTCTGGGGGCGATCGTGAACTCTTCGCGCGGACTGATTTTCGCCTATCGCGATGAAGCGTACCGCACAACGTATGGGCCTGCTAAGTTTGCGGACGCCTGTCGTGCCGCCACACAGGCGATGGCCGATGAACTGCGAAAGGTCCTGAAATGAGATTAGCTGCTTCTCTGGTGCTGCTCTCGATCACGCTGAGCGTCCTTGCGGCGGAGGGACCCAGCCCCGGGTACCACCCATTGAGTGGAGCGGAATCATCCGCCGCATGTGCCCAGGGCTATCGGGAAATGCTGGCGGGCGATCTGGCCGCTGCGCGGACTTCGTTCGAGGCCGCTTTGAAGGCGAAGCCGGAAGCTGCCGCCCATTTCGGTTCGGGATTGATCCACGGGCTGTCCGGTGAGGATCAGGCCGCACTGGAGCAGTACGCAGCAGCGCTGAAGAGCGGTACCCAGGACCCTTGGGCTGAAGGATACCTGCTGGCTCTGTGGAGAAACGCCCGTACCGCCCGCGAGGTCACGCCGGTGGTGGAGACACTTACGAACCTCGGCATGGAGGTCGCCGCGCCAGCACGACTTCGCGACCTCGCGGCCTTTGTACTCGGGCAGTGGATGGTCGAGACCGGTCGCTGGGAGGCGGCCCGCAGCTCTTTTGGCCGGCTTCAATACCTCCGCAGTTGGCAGCTGATCGGGCCATTCGACAACCGTGACGCCTCGGGCATGGCCAAGGCCTACGCGCCGGAGGAAACGATTGATCTGGAGAAGTCGGTGGAGGGCCGCCATCGGCGTGTGGAGTGGTTTCGGTGCGCCGCCGAGCCCATGGACGGTGCGATGGATCTGGCACAGCTCTTCGAACCCAACACCCACTCGCTGGCCTACGCCCTTTCTCATGTGAAGGTCGAGAAGAGCCAGTGGACTGTGCTGCATGCCGGATCAGGGGGCGCGTCGCGGATCTGGATCAATGGCCGGGAGGTGCTGGCCATTGACGAGTACAACAGCTTCGCGGCGGAGAAGAAGGCGGTGCCGGTCTATCTGCATGCCGGCTGGAACCGCGTTCTGGTGAAGGTGGCGGCTAACGAGATCCCGCATTGGGCCTTTGTCGTTCGGCTGTCTGCGCTTCAGGGCGGACCGGTGCCGGGCTTGGAGGTTTCGTCTTCAGCTGAAGCGTCGAAGGCGTATGCCACTTCAGCGGAAGGTCGCGGGACGCCACTGTTGGAGCCTGAGGTGCCGGAACTGGGATTGCTGCCGCGGGTCGAGGCGGCACTACGGAAGGACCCCGAGCACCCGTGGTTGCGCCGCTGGCGCGGGTGGCTGATGGACGTCTGGGGGTTGGGTCACGTGGACGATGATCCGAGCGTGACGGAGTATCGGCGGGCGCTGGTGAAGAGTCCTCAATGTCCGTTGTTCTTGGTGGATCTCATGTCCGCTGCGGGCGACGTGAATCTCGCTCGCCAGACGGCGGAGAAGTGCCAAGCGCGTTTCCCGGAATTGCCGCAGTCCTGGGAGATGTTGACAGAGATTTCGGCGAATGCGGGACTGGAGCCCACAACGGAGGCGTATGCTCGGGAGGGGCTGGCCCGATTCGGTCCTGCCCGCGCGGGCACCTGCGCTGCACAGATGGCCGAGATCCTAATTCAGCGTGGCCAGTTGGCCGAGGCCGAGCGCTTGGCACGGGTGTGCGTTGAGACCCGTCCGTACGAGTCGGACAACTGGCAACTCCTGCTGGGTACCCTGCCCGGTCGCGCCGCGCGCCGGATCGTGCTCAGCGAGGCCTTGAGACGTTGCGGCGGCGACCGCGCACTCCTTCGCCTGCAGTCGACCGAACGGATGCTGCAGAAGAAGGAGGGTGAGGCGGCGGACCTTCAGCAGCAGATCCTTTGTGCGGAGCCCTGTTCCGTGGCCAGCTTCATGGACGTGGCGAAGGACTGGGCGCGTGCCGGTCGCTCCGACAAAGCCTTTGAAATCCTGCAGGCGGCACGGAGGATTGCGCCGGAGCATCCCGGTCTGCTGGCCACCATCGGAACGGAACTGCTGCGCGCGGAGAAACGCGAGGAAGCCGTGGCCGTCTGGCGTGACGTGTTGCGCATCAAGCCCGACTCGCCGCACGTCAAGGACTGGCTGGCGGAAGTCGATCGGGGGGGTGCGATCGACCGGGAGTTCTTCGCAGCCTATGACGTCGAAGCGAGGGAGCTTCCCCGGCCACAGGCCATCGATTATCCCAACGACCTTTCCGTGAAGCTGCTCCATCAGGAAGTGATCCACGTCAACCCCAACGGTTCGGTCAGCCGGATGGAGCATCAGGTGGCCAAGCTGCTTCGCCCGGACGGTGCGGGAAAGCTGCGGCAGCAGCGCATCTTTTACGAGCCCGGACGACAGACGGTGGACATCCTCCGGGCCGCGGTCATCAGACCCGACGGCACCGAGATGTCGCGTGCCCAGATCACGGATCGCACCGTCTCGGCCGTGATGGGTGTCGAGACGCGCATTTACGACGAGCACCACCTGAAGGAGATCGTCTTCCCCGATATCGAGCCCGGCTCGATCGTTGATTTCCAGTACATTCTTCGGGATACCGGCGGGAACATCTATGGCGACTTTTTCGCCGACACCTTCTACTTTGGAGACGACCAGCCGGTGCTGAAGAGCCAGTACGTGCTCGATCTGCCCAAGGCACGAACCTTTCAGATGCATTCCTTCCGGGCGCCGCTGGAACCCCGACGGATCGAGAGCAAGGACCCTGAGCGGGAAGTCGTGATCTGGGAGCGCGAAAAGGTTTCCGGCATCGTCCTGGAAACCCGCATGCCGCCCCTGCTGGACCTGCTTCCCTTCGTGCAGGTCACCACCATGGCGTCGTGGAAGGACGTCGGCATGTGGTATTGGAATCTATGCAGGGAGCAGCTCAACGTCGACGATGACCTGCGCGACCTCGCCGTTCAGATCACCCGAGATGCGCCCACCGCGAAGGAGAAGGTGCGGGCTATTCACGATTGGGTGATCAGGAATATCCGCTATCTGGGCATCGAGTTCGGCCGGAACGGCTACAAGCCGCACCGGGCGAGCGACACGTACAAGGCGCTGTACGGCGACTGCAAGGACACGGCTGCGCTGATCGTGACGCTGCTCAAGGCGGTGGGCATCGATGCGCGCATGGTCCTCGTGCGTACCACGCCCGCGGGCCGCATCGAGGCGGACGCACTTCCGGCGCCCAATCTCTTCAATCACTGCATCGCGTATGTGCCCGGTGTCGATGGACAGGATTACTGGATCGACGGTACGACCGATCACCACCAACTGGGGGAAGTGCCCTACTCGGATCAAGGCGCGCAGGTGTTGGTGGTCGGTCCCGAAGGGGGTGAGTTCGTGCAGATCCCGCGCGGCACAGCGGGCGAGAACCGGAACGAGGCGAGCATACAGGCCACGGTCCAGAAGAACGGGTCGGGCGTGGCCCGGTTGCGGCGCGTGTATCGCGGGCAGGTGGCGCCGTACGTGCGCGAGCAAATCGATACGCCGGGCACCTTCCGCAGCACGGTGCAGGCCCAGGCGGCACAGCGATTTCCCGGTGCGGAACTGACCCGGCTGGCACACAGCCGGCCGGAGGATCAGGGGCCGGTGTGGGTCGAAAGCGAACTCTCGATTCCCAACTTCGCGGCGCGAAGCGGCGACCGACTCGCGTTGCTGAGTTCCGCGGAAGTACTGAACCTCTCGCAGCGCTTCCTGAGTGGCGGCGAGCGCCGGCATGATTTGCAGATCTGGTTCCCGTTCTCCGAGGCTGGTGAGGTGAACTGCCAACTCGAACCCGGTCTGCGTCCCGTTGGGTTGCCTGAGGAGGCTGAACTAAAGGAGCCCTTCGCCACGTACCGGCGCAAGGTGACCGTGCAGGACCAGCATGTGCGCATCGTCGAGGAGTTCTCGTTGAACTCCAATTTCATTGCGAAGGATCAGTACGCGAGATTCAGTGCGTTCTGTCACAAGGTCGATGCTCTGCAGGCGCAGAAACTGCTGGTGCAGTCGCAGTGACGCAAGCCTCCGGAGTTGGGCCCATTTCACCCTGAGATGGGCCCCCATCAGATTCTTTCTTCGCCCGAACGCGGCCGGTCGTCAATGGCCACGGGCGGGCTGCCGCCC
>CAYSBP010000081.1:0-11905 GCA_964429255.1 uncultured Planctomycetia bacterium | reverse complement strand
AAAAGATGGAGGGTTCATGGAACCGCTGGCATTCTCGCCCGGGTCCCATCGTTGTCGCAATCGTGTCCGCCATCGATCGCCGGTCGTTCCTGCTCGCAATCCTCTCCAGGTATCAGAGCATCAGCGACGATGCGGCGTTCAAGGCCTTCAAGAGCCTGGCTCGCTGGAACATGTACATCGCGCTCGTGCAACGTGCTGTGCTTCTGGGCGGGACGAGGGTGGGTATCGTTTGGGTCTCGCGCGATGGCCTTTGGCCCGGTCTCGGCACAGTGCTACTGGGCAACGGTATGCTGTTGGGGTTGGGCACGTTGCTCAAGGGGCAGGAAGATCGGACGCGAGCCCTTCCTGCCGCCACCGAGGAACTCGCCGCCGCGCACGCTCGCGTGTCGGATACCTGGCTTTACAAGGCGACGCCGGACTTCTAACGAACTGGCCCTGGTTCCCCCCATTTCGCCAGCCGTTTCGAGGAGAGGAAGGCCCCGAAGGTTCAGGCCTTTCTATTGTTGCCGTAGCATTTTCACCCAATCGTAACAGGACTTTTCGATCTCATCGACGGTGAACTTGTTGTCAAAGGAAAAGCGCAGGGAGGCCCGTGCGTCATCGTCCTTCCTGTCTCGAACCCGCTTGTAGAATTCCTCCAGTTTCCCTTTGCTCTGAAGATACTGCATGAGGTAGCGGGCGGCCGCATAGTTGGCTCCCGAACTGGGCCCGTAAAACGCGTCGTCGTTCATCCTGAGCAGTTCGGAGAACCGCGGCGCCGCGTTTCTGTTGATAAGGTTCAACAGCCCGGTGTGGCGCCAGTTGGTAATGCCGATCACGCGGCCGTCCGGTGCACGTGAACAGGCTTCGTACAGGCTGCCCAGACCTTCGTTCAGCCAGGGCGGGATTTCAGGCCAATCCGCCTCGGTCATCGCGTGAACCATCTCGTGAATCAGCGTTCCGCCTCCCGTACCGATGTTCATGTACATGCCCCGCTTCTGCCGGCTGTACCAGCCATACGGGGTGTTGGGGTGTTCGCCGCAGAGTTTGGCGGTCCACGTCTCGTAACTCTGCTTGTCCTTGAACAGGTAGACCTTGACCGGTTCAGCGAGCGGTTTGTCGAAGAGTTGCTTCTGAATCCGCGCTGCGTAATAGCCGATGCTGGAGCGGAGGAAACTCTGCGTGGTCGCGGAGTCCATGTCGGTGGCGACCATCCACGGGCCGACCTGGGCGAAATGGAATTGGCTGGCCGGCAGTTCGCCGCGGAGTTCAGTGTCAAGCTTCTTGACCGCGGCGGGATCCGGTTCAGGCCACGGCGCGGTCTTTTCAGCCGCTGAAGCACCAACGGTGCGGTTGGTCCCGCTGCCGGCGCCGTCACGTGAGCCGCCCGAAGGCTCAGCCGTCCAGACCAGGGCCGCGCAGAGGCCCCCTCCAAGAAGGCTCCAGGCGATTCGTTTGACCATGATCGTGTGCGCCTCCTTGAGCGGTTCCGTACGTCGGGGCATGGCTTCCCCCTTTCTTCAGACGCACAGGCCGGATGGGCGGACCACAAAATCCGGTCAATTGTTGGATTCTTGCGATGGTCGCGGTGAAGCTTTTCCCTGCGTAGGGATGGATTGGAAAAATAGACTCTTCGCCAGAATCTGTATGTGAATCTGGGGGCGAGGAACGGAATGAATGGAAGGTCAGCGCACAGGCCGCGCCAGCGGCGGAACGGTCGCCGCTGTCACGGCCCGTGCGTCTCCTCTTATTATTTCATCTGCTCATCCGCGCTGGGGCCGTACAGCGCCGGTAGAGGGACATCCTTCATGCGCAGGTACACGGTCAACTGGCCGCGATGGTGTACCGAATGATTCAGGATCATTGCGCGCAGCACGGCGACACGCGGCATCGTGAAGAGCACCTGCCCGTTGCCCTTCAGCGTCCAGGGCAGGAGTAGTTTGGCGTCAGTCACGCCCTGCATCACCTTCTGTGCCGCTGTCACGTTGGCTTCGAACCGCGCGATGATTTCGCTTGTTTTCTTCAGATCGAGCGGTTTGTAGTCCGCCATGTTGAAATCCAGTTCGTCCTGCGTGACGATCGGCTCCACCCATGAGAGTGATTCCGCCAGGTGGCAGGCCAGCACGCCCAGCGTCATCGACTTGGCGTGCGGCTTCCAACCCAGTTCCTTCTCAGGCAGTCGCTCCAGCACCTTGCGTGTGCCGGCGCATTCCTGGGCGAACTCCTGCAAGATGGCATCCATGATGGTCATGGGTCAATCCTCCTTGATTGCGCATCGCTCATTCACCACTGATTACTGAACTGCGGTCTTCCAGACCGCCAGCTGTTTCCCGGTCACCGTGTGCGGGTAGGATGCCCGCGGTCCTCAATCAGAAAATGAAAAACGATCAAAGAGCCAGTGTGGACTGCCAGGCGTTTCGCGGGTCGTCCACCGGCTCTTGTATGAAAATGCTTTCTCGCTCATCGTCCGTCGTCGCCGGATCGATGGTCAGGAACATGTCCTGCAACAAAACTACTGAAGTCAGTGTCCCCAAAAACTCTTCCCGGATAATCCAAAATGCAGGGAAGTATGCCAGAAGGTCATTGCAGCTTCGTTAGCAATACAGGTCGGCACGGCGCGCGCTCCACGCAGGACGCGGGGCGCGGGGAGGGACTCCCGCCATGTCGACTTTCTCGCGACCAGGAAAAGCATCGCAATCGAACGCAGCGATCGATCTTACACCCATGATCGACGTGACGTTCCTCCTCGTCATCTTCTTCCTCTGTGTCACCGAAATGGGTCGCATGGAGTTGGAGCAACTCTGCCTGCCACAGGCCCGTAGCGCTTTGGAAGAAGGCCCTTCGCCCACCAACCGCCAGGTGGTCAACGTGACCTACCGCCAGGTGGGGGTGGTCGAGGAGGCGCGCGTCCTGATTCGCAGACGGTGTTTCGACCGTCCCGGCGATCTGGAGGCTCATCTGCAGGCGGTCTGTCAGCGTTCGGCGACGCGGGGCGAGGCGCCCGTGTCGGTGAAGATTCGCGCGGACAGCCGCGTGCCGTACGACGTAGTGCGCAAGGTGATGGCGTCGTGCGCCAAGGCGGGGATCCGTCGGATCTCCATTGGCGCGGCGCCCAAACAGAACACGAGGAGGGCAGGCTCATGAGACTGAAGGAAGTCCAGAACAGCGAACCGGAGATGTGCTTCACGTCGTTGATCGACATTGTCTTTCTGCTGCTGATCTTTTTCATGTGCGCGACGCAGTTCAAACAGGTCGAGCAGCGGCTGGATGCGTCACTGCCGGAGGTGGGATTCAAGGACAGGACGGTCCCTCCGCCCGAGGAGGTGCTTTCCATTTTCGTCAAGGACGACGCGGTGGCGCGGCGATCGCAGCATCACGAAGTTCGTGCGTTGCGCCAGGCGACCTACTTCCCCATGTCCCGCGAGGCTCGGCCGATCGCGGATCTGAAGAAACTCCGTGGCCTCCTGGCCCAGGTGTATGCCTCGGACTCTCGGATCCGCATCCTCATCGCTCCGTTCGACGAGGCGGCGGGACTGGACCAGCTCGTTCCGTTCTTCAACGTCGTTGCCGTCGTAGACACCTGCAAGGCGGTCGGGTTGGAGAATGTCATCTTCCAGACGCCGGCAGCGATGCTCGAGTAACCGTTCGCGAGCGTGTGTTGAACGGCTGACGGTCCGTTGAAGAAGGGATGGCTGCTCCACCTCTCCCCCTGGGTGCCCTGTGAGGAGCGCGCAGGGAGAGGGGCTTTCAGGTGCCCTGCAGGGACAGAGATGGTCTATGGGGTATGAAGAGGGGTTAAGCGCGGTGGCGTGCCTGAGCTACGCGTTGGGCACTGCGCGAAACGGAGTGGAATGGGCGCCGTGATGCAGGCTCACTCCACTCGGCTGGCATAGCAGGAAATGCGATTGCCACTAAGGCCGATATGAGTCTCGGCAAGGACCTGGGTATTGAGGGCGCGGTCCGGATGCAGCTTCGAATGGATTTGGAGAACGCCTTCGGCATCAAGATCTTCGAAGAGGAGATTCAGAAGGCGCGTACCGTGAGCGAACTGGCCGCGTTCGTGGAAGAGAAGGTCAAAAAGAAGGGGTGATCAGGATTCCTGCACAACCACCTTCCGGGTTTAGCCCCCCAGCCCCATCTTTCCCGTGCTGAAAAGCGCCTTCAGCGCCACGTCTATGGGGATCTCGGTCGCCACACAGTCTTCCCGTTTGACTAGCACGAGCCGGCCGGCGGCGGGATTCGGCGAACCGGGCACGAAGACGAAGAGCCGGGGCTCCTCCCCGGCCGGCCGATAATCCTCGGTGACCAGTCCCAGTTCCAGCGTGCCCTTGAATTCCGAGCGCACCAGGACGACTTGGCGGAAAAGTGCGTCCTTGCCGTTCCCGTAACCCGTGATCTGTTTCAGCGTCTGATAAAGCACACCCAGACCGGGCGCGCTCGCCAGCAGACGGTCTGCGATGCGCCAGAGCCATCGCCCGACGAAGGTCGTGACGGTCAGCCCGATCACGTACAGCCCCACCACCCCGACCAGCAACCCGACCCCCGGGAAGTCAAGCGGCGTGTCCTGCAGGAGGACGTGCAGTTGCCCGTCCAGCAGGCAAAGCATCAGGATCAACCCACCCACCGGCAAGGCGGCCACCAGCCCGCCCAGCAGGCACTTGGTAAAATGGCCTTTCAGTTTCCCAATGAGTCCCATGGTTTGCCTCCGCAAGTGTGAACGAGTGAAGAAGGAGGATACGTTCTGCGGGGATAGCCGACAAGGAGACTACGACGGCTATCCTGTAAGGGCCATGCGCAGCCTGTGGCGCCACATCTTGAGTTCCGATGTGCCGCAATGCGTGTGTCTTGTCCGCGCACGGTCATTGGCAGCCTCTCTGGTTGGCTGTAAGATCGGCAAGGCGTTCAACGAGTCCAAGGCGTGGAACAGGGAATCCCTCATGGCAAAGGCGAAGGGCCGCAGTACGTCCAAGGGCGGCAAGCGCGGTATTCGTGCCTCCGGGGAAACGCCGAAGAGCGCCTCTGCAAACTGGCTGAACCTGCTTTTTGAACAGACGCTGGACGGTATTGTCTTGGTCGATCTGCAGGATCAGAGCCTGACCCATGCCAACCCGGCCTTCTGCCAGATCCTGGGGTACACGCTGGCGCAAGTCCGCCGTCTCTCGATACGGGACCTTCATCCGCCCGGCGCCTTGCCGCGCGCGATGGAGACGTTCAAGGATCATGTGACGGGTGCCCGGCAGTTGGTGAAGGATATGCAGGTGAAGCGCAAGGATGGCCGTATCCTCTATGTCGACATCGATGTCACCGTGGTCGAGTTCGAGGGGCGTCCGCACTTGTTAGGTGTTTTCCGCGACGCCAGCGACCGCCGGGAGTCCGAAGAGAGCCTTCGCCAGTCGGAAAGCGCGCTGAATCAGATCTATGAAAATCTTCGGGATGCGTTCGTGCGCGTAAGCCTGGACGGTCAGATTCTGGAGTTCAACCAGGCCTATCGCGAGATGCTGGGATATTCGGACGAGGAGTTGTTGGTGCTGACGAATGTCGATCTGATGCCGGCCCGGTGGCACGAATTCGAGGCCCGGATCGTGAAGGAGCAGGTCCTTGCGCGGGGCTATTCAGAGGTCTACGAGAAGGAATACTGTCGCAAGGACGGCACGATCTTGCCGGTGGAACTGCGCACGTTCCTGGCGCGCGACGAAAGCGGTCCGCTGGAGTCGATGTGGGCGATCGTGCGCGACATCTCCGCGCGCAAACAGGCTGAGTTGGCCTTGAAGGCCAGCGAGGACCGGTATCGCGAGGCCATTGAACTGATTTCGGACTACATCTTTCGGTTCCGTGTCGAGGCGGATGGCCGCGCGGTGATCGAGTCGGTGTCTCCGAATTTCGAGCGCATTACAGGGCGTTGTCTGGCGGATGTCGCCAAACCGGACACATGGCTGAAGACCGTTCACCCGGAAGACCGGCCGCGCATGGTTCAGATGCTGCAGAACCTGATCCGCCATGGTGGCGAGGCTCACAGCGAATTCCGCACGTTTGTATTGCGCAACGGCATGGAAACGCGCCGCTGGGTCGAAGTGTCGTCGAAAGCCGAGCGCGATCCGGCCACGGGGCGTGTCTCGGCCATTATCGGTGTGGTGCGGAATGTCTCGGACCGGAAGGCCGCGGAAATTCAACAGAATCTGGCCGTGGACGCTCTGCGTGAGGGCGAGGCTCGATTCCGGAAGATTGTTGAACAGTCGCCCATGTCGATGGCCATCGTTGGACTGGATGGAACCATCGAGTTCATCAACGGAAAGGCGATCGAAACCTTTGGTTACAGTCCGGCCGACATTCCAACGATGGATCGTTGGTGGGTCCAGGCGTATCCCGACGTGGCCTACCGCAGGGAGGTTCTCGCGACCTGGACCGGTCACGTCGAGCGGGCGATTGCGGAGAACCGCGAGATACAAGGCGGCGAGTACCGCGTGACCTGCAAGGATGGCACGGTCAAGACGGTCTTCATTTTCGGCGTTCCGGTCGCCAACAAGGTGTTCGTCATGTTCGACGACATCACGGAACGCAAGCACGCCGAGATGGCGCTGCATCATCGTACCGAGGAACTGGTGGCGCTGGTCGAGAGCCTGCCGGGCGTCTTTTATCTGTTTGACGAGCAGGGGCGGTTCCTGCGCTGGAACAGGAACTTCGAAGCTGTCTCGGGTTACTCCGCTGAGGAAATAGCCGGACTCCATCCGTTGGACTTCTTCGGGAGTGAGGACAAGGAGCGGATCGCTCAGCGGATAGGCCTCGTCTTCTCCAAGGGTTCTGCCGAGGTGGAGGCGGAATTTGTATCCAAGAAAGGTGGACGGGCGCCCTATTTCTTTACGGGTTTGCGCGTCGTGTTGGACGGTAAGCCCTGCCTCATCGGAGTGGGCTTGGATATCACGGTTCGCAAGCAGGCTGAAGAGGCGCTGCGTCAGCGGGAGGCTCATTACCGGGCGTTGATTGAGACCACCGATACGGGCTACGTGATCCTGGATAGCACGGGCCGTGTCATCGATGCGAATCCGCATTACGCACGTCTGGCCGGACGCCTCGATGTGTCGGAAGTGATCGGTCGATCCGTGCTCGAATGGACGAGCCCGGGTGATGTGGAGAAGAATGCCGATTCCGCTCGACGGTGTCTGGAGCAGGGAAGCATACGTAATTTGGAGATCAGGTACGTTGACGCAGAGGGCCGAACTACGCCCATCGAAATCAACGCGACGGTGGTTGGTTCCGGCGATTCGCTGCGCGTCCTCTCCCTGTGCCGGGACATCACCGCTCGTAAACGAGCGGAAGAGGAACTGGAGCGGAACGTGACACTACTCCGCTCGCTCAGCGAGAACCTGGCCGACGGCATGGTCTACCAGATCGATAGTGGCGTTGACGGAGCAACGCGGTGCTTCACGTATCTGAGCACCGCGGTGGAACGGATGCACGGCCTGAAGCACAGCGACGCCCTGCAGGATCCGTCGTTGATCTACAACCAGATTGTCGAAGAGGACCGCGTGTTGTTGGCGGAGCGTGAAGCCGAGGCTTTCGCACGGCGCGAGGCGATGGACGTCGATGTCCGAGTACGACGGGCCTCGGGCGACGTCTGCTGGCGTCACTTCAGGTCCACGCCGCGCGTGTTGGGCGATGGGCGGGTGGTCTGGGACGGGATCGAGTTTGATGTCACGACGTGGAAACAGGCAGAAGAGGATCTGCGACTGAATGCCTCGCGCCTCGACGGGTTGCTGGAGCTTTCCCGCCTTTCGGGTACCTCGGAAAAGGACCTGACCGACTTCGCGCTCGAGAAGGCGATCGAACTGACACAAAGCCGCATCGGTTACCTTGCCTTCATGAACGAGGACGAGTCGGTATTGACGATGTACTCCTGGTCCCGCACGGCCATGCGGGAGTGTGCAATACAGGACAAGCCCGTTACCTATCCGGTCTTGACGACGGGGCTCTGGGGCGAGGCGGTCCGGCAGCGCCGGCCGGTGATCACGAACGATTACCAGGCGCCCAACCCGCTGAAGAAGGGTCACCCTTCCGGCCATGTTCATGTCTCGCGACACATGAACATCCCGCTCTTCGACGGCGACAAGATTGTCCTGGTTGCCGGCGTGGGAAACAAAGCGCAGCCCTACAATGAATCGGATGTCCGCCAGTTGACGCTGTTAATGGATGGTATGTGGAAGATCATCCGGCAGCGGCGGATGCAGAAGGAACGCAACCTGATCTTCGACCTTTCACTGGACCTGCTCTGCATCGCCGGGTTCGACGGGTATTTTAAGCAACTCAACCCGGCCTGGTCCCGGACCTTAGGCTGGTCGCATCCAGAGTTGTGCGCCAAACCGTGGCTGGAGTTTGTGCATCCGGATGACCATACGGCGACGGTGGCGGCAGGTGAGGAACTGCGGGCCGGCCGGCTGGTCAGCGGGTTCGAGAACCGGTACCGCTGCAAGAACGGTTCCTGGCGCTGGCTGAGCTGGCACTCGTATCCGCTGACCGAAGAGCAGTTCGCTATCGCGGTCGTGCGCGACGTGACAGAGTTGAAGCTGTTGCAGGAGCGTCTCCGCCAGTCGGAGAAACTCACGGCCATCGGTCAGCTCGCCGGTGGCATCGCGCACGACTTCAACAATCAGTTGGCCGGTGTCATGGGCTACGCGGACCTGCTGACCCTGCACCTTGAAGAGGGTCCGTTGAAACGCTATGCGCAGGGCATCGCCGTTTCGGCACGGCGCGCGGCGGACCTGACGCAGCAGTTGCTGGCCTACGGTCGCAAGGGCAAGTACCTCTCCGTGGCGGTGGACATCCATCGTCTGCTCGACGAAGTTGTGGCCATCCTCGAGCGGTCCATCGACAAGCGCATCCGAATCAGTCAGGTGCTGCGCGCCCGGCACCCGGTGGTGCTGGGCGACCCGACCCAGATCCAGAACGCGCTTCTGAACCTGGCACTCAACGCGCGCGACGCCATGCCCCAGGGCGGGGCGTTGACGTTCGAAACCGACGCGCTGGATATGGACGAAGCTCAGTGTCGCGACAGCGCTTTCGGGATACTTCCTGGTCCTTACCTCCGCATCTGCGTTGCCGATACCGGTGGCGGCATGACGGACGAAGTCAAGAAGCACCTGTTCGAGCCTTTCTTCACCACTAAAAAAGTGGGCGAAGGCACGGGCATGGGGCTGGCCAGCGCCTACGGTACGGTCCGCAATCACCGTGGTGCCATCTTGGTGCAGAGTGAAGTGGGGCGCGGGACGACCGTCTGCATTGACCTGCCGCTGGCTCCAGGCAAGCCGAAACTGGAGGAAAGCGGTGCGACCCCATCGCTGGCACGTGGCACGGCCAACATCCTGCTCGTGGACGACGAACGGACGGTCCGTGAGATGGCTTGCGATGTGCTCCGCGATCTCGGATACACGGTGGTGGCTTGCGCCGACGGGCGGGAAGCGGTGGAATACTACCGGGAACACTGGCGGAAACTGGACCTGGTGATCCTCGATATGGTGATGCCCCAGATGGGTGGCCGCGAGGCCTTTGTGGCCTTGCGGGGGATCAACCCCGATGTCCGTGCGCTGCTTTCGTCCGGTTACAGCCTCGACGGAGAGGCGCAGAGTATTCTCGACGAAGGCGTGCTGGGCTTCATCGGAAAACCGTACCACCGAACCGAACTGTCGCGAAAGATCGAGGAGGCGCTGGGTGCGGAAACATAGCGGACAGACGTCAGAGGTCAGCGGTCTTTTCTGTCCGCGGCCTTCTAGTGGTCCGTCACACTTGAACGTGGGGGTCTGCTGGGGTGCTTTTGAACGTGCTCTTCGTTGCTTCACAACGGCGTATCTGCCTGATACGCCTTTTGTTTCGCGCCTCGATCACGTTCAAAATCCCTCCCGGCCCACCCCTCAGTTCAAACGTGACGGGCCACTAGTTTCAGTAATGAACGGTTCCTTTAAGCCTCTTGAGGATCTTTCGGATGAGCTCATCGGCGATGATGTTCTGGTTCGTCTCACCACGTACAACAACGTCATGGTGACCGCGCACCAGGCGTTTCTAGCCCATGAAGCCCTGCCGGCCATCGCGCAGACCACGCTGAGCAACACCGATGCGCGCCTTGAAGGCAAGCGCGGTACAGACCTCCCCAACCGGGTGAGCGGGTAGCAGGCCGCCATGCTCGATCTCACAGTTGCGGTGTTTCCCATTGCCCTGCTGGTCTACCTGATGACCAAGCGCAACGGCATGCCCGCGAGTCGGGCGCTGCCGCTGGTGGCCCTGGTCCTCTATCTCGTCCAACTGGTCTACTTCCGCAGCGACCCCAACACCGTACATGCCACCGTTGCCGCCGGGTTGCTCACCGCCTGGACCCCCATCCTCATTGTGTTTGGCGCCATCGTGCTCTTCCGTACCATGGAAGTGTCGGGTGCCATGAACACGATTCGGAACTGGCTCAACACCGTAACAGATAATCGTGTCGCCCAGCTGATGATCGTCGGGTGGGCGTTCTCGTTCCTGATAGAAGGCGCTAGCGGGTTCGGAACGCCTGTGGCTCTCGCCGGTCCGGTGCTGGTGGGCCTCGGCATTGAGCCGGTTCGTGCCGCCATCCTGTGCCTGGTCATGAACAGCATTCCTGTCTCGTTCGGCGCGGTGGGTACTCCCACCTGGTTCGGGTTCTCTGAACTTGCGCTCTCTTCGGCCGACATGCTCGAGGTCGGGTTCCGCACTTCGCTGCTGCACGGAGCCGCATCGCTGGTGGTGCCTGTCCTGGCGCTTCTCTTTGTGGTCCCCTGGTCGCAGGTCCGCAAGAACATCGGGTATGTGTACCTGTCGGTGCTCGCATGCGTGGTACCCTATATCATCCTGGCCCGCATTGACTACGAGTTCCCGGCCATTGCCGGAGGGCTCATCGGCCTTGCCGTGTCGGTGGCGGCTGCCAAAGCCGGATTCGGCCTTGAACGAAGCGAAGCACGTGAGTGGCCGGCACCAGTTGCGCTGAGGGCCCTTGTGTCCGCGGCGTTCCCGCTGTGGGGAACGGTGCTCTTGCTCGTCGCAACGCGGGTGAAACAGTTGGGGCTCAAGCTGCTGCTCACCAACGCCACCCCCTTCCTACGTGTCCCTCTCGGCAGTGCCGGTACCGCAACGGTGAGTCCTGGGCTCGTGGTTGGTGTGGAGGGAATCTTCCAAACTTCGGTCGGCTGGCAGCACCAGTTGCTCTATGTGCCCTCGTTTGTGCCGTTCATCGCGGTCTCGGCTCTCGCGTTCATGCTGTTCCGTATGGACCGACCGGCTGTGCGCGAGGTGTTCGCCGGCGCCGCCACCCAGATGCGCAACCCCGTGCTGGCACTGCTCGGATCGCTGGTCTTTGTCAAACTGCTGATGATGGGAGGGGATCGGTCGTGCACCATGATCATCGGCCAGTCACTCGCTTCGGCTATCGGAATGCAGTGGCAGTTCGCCGCGCCGTTCCTCGGCGCGCTCGGCGCATTCTTCTCGGGCTCCAACACGGTCTCCAACCTGACGTTCGGCGGTATCCAGAACGCCATCGCCCACTCTACTGGTCTTGACCGTATCACGGTACTTGCGCTGCAGTCCGCAGGCGGAGCGATGGGCAACATGGTGTGCATCCACAACATCGTTGCGGTATGTTCGGTACTCGGGCTCGGCGCCCACGAGGGGTACATCCTGAAGCGAACGGTCTGGACAATGCTCGCCTACGGAGTAGTGGTGAGTCTGGCGGGACTGCTGCTGTAGAGAGTTGTCCGCGACACGAGGAGCATATCGGGACATTTAAAATCGTAACTACTATTGTAACTATAGGTTGTGATCAAAGACCAAGTATGTTTGGAACCTGGACGCCACTTGTCGAGGAGGCCCAAAGAGCATTAGCCCGGATTATTCATGGGCCCCTCCCCATGAATAATCCTCTTCGACTCGG
>CAYSBP010000080.1:7666-12209 GCA_964429255.1 uncultured Planctomycetia bacterium | reverse complement strand
CCGACAGTCTGCAACCGGCGCACATCGACGAGATCATCGCCGTGGCCAACGAGGCAGAGCCCAAGGTCACCCGGTTGGTCGCGAGGTTGATTGCGGATCTGTAAGGATCTCTTCGCCGTGGCTCGGAGACGGAACTGAACAGGCGGGCCGTCCTGCATGGGGCGTTCGGCGTCGTGCGGACGGTGAGATCCGACCGGGGATTCCTTCCGGGTGGCGGTTGGTACTTGCTTTTCGGATGCAGCAAACGATGGACCATGTTAGAGACAAGAATATGGTTGCTCCGGCGGTATGGGAATTGGCCAAGCAAGTTGCATGAGTGACTCACGAGTGAAAGGTCCGACGTTGATAGGATCTTCATAGAAAGTCACAACCTATTCATAATGCATGAATTAGTTGATTTTGTGAAGATCCTAAGAAGAATCCTGATGAAAAATCGCAGATTCAGCTTCTGCACTTGTCAATGAGTCATGTCGATTGTATGTTGGGGTCTGCCTTGTCCTTAGTGCAGGGTTTGGCGGTTGGGTTGCTGGAGCACGACCCTTGGGTTTGGTCGTGAGGTGACCTATTATCCGTTTGTGGGCGTGGAATGGCCAAAGAAGAACCCATCCGGGTGGAGGCGGTCGTACGAGAGTCGCTTCCGAATGCCCAGTTCCGCGTTGAATTGGCGAATGGACACAGAATTCTGGCCCATGTCTCGGGCAAGATGCGGATGCATTTCATCCGGATACTGCCTGGGGATAAGGTGACCGTGGAGCTTTCGCCGTACGACTTGAGTAAGGGCCGCATCGTCTTCCGCGGTTGACGACAGGCGCGGCGTGTGATTTGGGTAGGTCGTGAGTTTAAGGAAGGACGGGCGGTCATGAAGGTGCGGCGGTCGGTCAAGCGTAGGTGCGAGAGTTGCAAGATCGTGCGGCGCAAAGGACGGTTGCGCGTGATCTGCACGGAGCCGCGCCACAAGATGCGGCAGGGATAGGCCCTCGGATCCGCCGAACAGCGAGCAGAGGATTCAGCAAGATGCCTCGTATCATGGGTGTTGACATTCCGAACGACAAGCGGATCGACATTTCGCTCCGCTACCTTTACGGGGTCGGTCCTCACCGTGCCACGATGATCTGTCAGGAAACGGGCGTGAAGCCTGAGACTCGGGCACGTGACGTGAGGGACGACGAACTGGCGCGCATGGCGGCGTTCATTGAGAAGAACTACAACGAGGAATCCCAGCGCGACGGGCGTTCGGGACCGGTCGAGGGCGGGTTGCGCCGTCGTCTGCAGCAGAACATCACGCGGTTGAAGAAGATTGGTTCGTACCGAGGCACGCGCCACATCAAAGGCTTGCCCGCCCGCGGACAGCGCACGCGCACCAATGCGCGGACACGCAAGGGCAAGAAGAAGACCGTGGCCGTCAAGGTTTCGGTCAAGGCAATGAAGTAGGAATCCTGAAGGGACGCCGTCATGGCCAAGGGCTACAAGAAGAAAAAAGTCAAACGCAGCGTGGCGCGTGGTGTCGCGCACGTGCAGGCGACGTTCAACAATACCATTATTACGATCACCGACGCGAACGGTGACGTGCTGGCCTGGGATTCAGCCGGCACGGTGAAGTTCAAGGGCGCGCGTAAGAGCACGCCTTTCGCCGCGCAGCGTACGGCGGAAGCGGTGGCCGAGAAGGTCGCCAAGATGGGCATGAAGGAGATCGAAGTGCGAGTTAAGGGTCCCGGTTCGGGGCGCGAGAGCGCCATCCGGGGGCTGCAGGCCGCGGGACTGCAGATTCGCGCGATTGAGGACGTCACCCCGCTCCCGCACAACGGGTGTCGCCCGAGAAAGCGCCGCCGCGTTTAGGCGGGACCCTAAGGGTTACCTTACAGGAGCGAATCGCAGTCCATGGCTCGTTACACCGGACCCAAGTGTCGTCTGTGCCGCCGCGAGGGCATGAAACTGTTCCTCAAGGGTGCTCGTTGCGAAACTGAAAAGTGCGCGCTTGCACGGCGCGACTATCCCCCGGGCAATGTGTCCCAGCGTCGCGGAAAAGTCTCCTCGTACGGCGTGCAGTTGCGCGAGAAGCAGAAGGTCAAACGCTTCTACGGCGTTATGGAACGACAGTTCCTGCGCTACTACGTTGAGGCCAGTCGTTCCAAGGGAAACACCGGCGAAACGCTGATGCAACTCTTCGAGCGTCGATTGGACAATGCCCTCGTTAAGATGGGCTGGGCGCGTTCTCGCTATTCCGCGCGGCAACTCGTCTCGCACGGTCACATCCGTGTGGGCTCCCGTCGCGTGACGGTCTCCAGTTACCAACTCAAGGTCAACGACGAGATCAGCGTGGTCGAGAAGGAAGACTCCAAGAAGCTGGTTCGCGATTGCCTGGAGGAGACCAAGGGCCGCCAGTGTCCGCCGTGGATTTCGGCCGATGCCGACAAGATGAATGGCAAGGTGGTGGCGTTGCCGACGCGGGACGACGTTTCGATTCCCGTCTCGGAACAGCTCATCGTCGAGTTGCTTTCGAAATAGCGCCGGTCGGCCGCCTGCGTGCGGTTGCCGTAACCGTCCGCGGAAGGCGTCGCGCAAAGACGCTTTCGCGGAGGATAGATGCTTCAACGCCCCCGCCGTTCGAAGGTTCCGTCGCGCGCCCTTCCCCGCGCGAGGTCCGAGGAACCCGGGGTCACGGCAAGGGAAGGTACGAGGAACGTTCATGCGCATTCGCTGGCGAGGCTTTGAACTCCCCACACAGGTTCTGCTCGATGCCAAGACCAAGACGAACTGCTACGGTATGTTTTCCGTCGAGCCGTTTGAACGCGGCTATGGCGTCACGATCGGAAACTCACTGCGCCGCGTTCTAATCTCCAGTCTCGAAGGCGCTGCGGTCACCTCCATCCGTGTCAGCGCCACCGGCGCCGGTGAGGACGGCAAGCCGCAGACGGTGGTCGCTTCCCACGAGTTCACGTCGCTTCCAGGCATGTACGAAGACGTGACGGATCTGATCCTCAACATCAAAGAAATCCGCATCAAGATTCACGTCGACGAGCCCATTGCCTTCAAGCTGGACAAGCAGGGCCCCTGCACCGTCACGGCCGGCGATATCCAGCGAGACGAGCGCTTTGAGATCGTCAATCCGGACCTGGTGATCTGTCAGCTCACCGGCCCGACCCAGCTCTCGATCCAGTTCGGTGCCTGTAAAGGCCGCGGCTACCGAATGGCGGAAGAGAAGATCGAAACCGAACTCCCGGTCGACACGATTCCCGTCGACTCCATCTACAGCCCGGTGCGGCGTGTCCGCTACCGTATTGAGAGCACGCGCGTCGGACAGCAGACGGACTTCGATCGCCTGGTCCTCGAAATCTGGACCGACGGCACCGTGACGCCTGAACTGGCGCTCGTGGAAGCGTCGACCATTCTGCGCAAGCACTTTAATCCGTTCGTCAAGTACTTCGAGTTGGGCAAGCAGATCGAGGCTGCCGGGGTCATGCCGGCCGCGCAGCTCGAGACCGGCGAAGACACGCAAGTCAAGGAGCTTCGCGAGAAGCTCAAACTGCCCGTCAGCGTGCTTGACCCGTCGGCGCGCGCCGAAAACTGCCTGGCGGCCTCGAACATCCACAGGCTCGGCGACCTCGTGCGCCTGAGCGAGGCGGACCTGTTGAATTTGAAGAACTTCGGCCGCACGTCGATGATCGAAATCAAGAAGAAGCTGGGCGACATGGGGCTCTCTCTGGGCATGGACGTCCCGGACGAAACCCAGGCGCCCACCGCTTCCTAGCTCACTTTGCACTGAGGATCTGCCATGCGTCATCGCTCTGCCAGTCACAACTTCGCACGCCATCCGGCACATCGTCGCGCCATGATGCGCAACATCGTGATGAACCTCTTTGAGCATGGCCGGATTCGCACCACGGTGCAGAAGGCCAAGGCGGCCAAGCCGCTGGCCGAGAAGCTCATTACGCTGGGCAAGAAAGGCACGCTCCGCGACCGTCACACGGCGTTGCGTGAACTGGGCTCGACGACCGCCGCCAAGGCGGCGGTTCGTATCCTCTTCGGCGATCTGAGCCAGCGCTTTGCGTCCCGCAACGGCGGCTACACGCGCATCCTGCACCTGCCACGCACCATCCGGCAGGCCACGGTCGATCTGCCACGGACCAAGGGGTTCAGTCGCTCCAAGATCTACGGCACGCGTCTCCGCGACAACGCCGACCTGGTCCTCTTTGAACTCTGCGAAGCAGAGATTACCAAACCGCAGCGCAAACCGCGTAAGGTGAAGAGCAAGAAGCCCAAGGTCAAGACTGCGCCGGCCAAGGCTGAACCGGTGGCCGCTCCGCCGGCTGAGCAGAAGCCGGCCCAGGAACAGAAGGCCGAGTAGTCCTCTTCGAACGTCTGAATCGACGCAATGAAAAGGCGATCCGACCGGGTCGCCTTTTTTCACGGGGCAGACGTCCCTGTCTGCTCCCCGTGCCCACCTCAGGACAGGCCCGTATGCGGGAAGTCCGTCAGCGGACATCCTTCGCACTTTGCGGTCGGCTTGCAGTGATACTTACCGGTCCGCACGATCAACGCATGG
>CAYSBP010000080.1:0-7566 GCA_964429255.1 uncultured Planctomycetia bacterium | reverse complement strand
TTCGCCGGGCCACCAGTGCTGTGGACCCCACGCGGCGAGGAGCGCGTCGTAGAAGGCGGGAAGCAGGTTGCTGGTTCGTTGCGTCTGGCAACCGGAACGAGGCCGTTCGCGCTTCCTTCTCGACGTGCCGGCGCCCGTCTCGAACGACCCGGACGTCGCGGACCGCGTCTCTTTTCGTTTTCCGTTGGCCGTGGGTCGCTTCTCCGCTGGCCTCCTCGGCGTCTTGGCGGTCACCGCGGATCCTCCTGCGGCGATCCTTCCTCGCGCCCCGCTCCTCGCTCCTTGTTCGTGCGCTCGCTCAGGTAGCTTTGCAGCAGCAGCGCGGCGGCGACGGCATCGGTGCGGCCCTTCTTCTTTTTGCGGGTCAGTTCCATGGGGCCGAGGGCTACTTCGGCGGCGTGGCTGGTCAGGCGTTCGTCGGAGAAGTCCACGGGCAGGCCGGTTGTCCGAACGATTTCTTCGCCCAGTTCGCGGGCGGACTTGGCGGCGGGGCCTTCGCTGCCGTCCATGTTGATCGGCAGGCCGACGACGATCCCGACGCAATCGCGGTCGCTGGCCAGCGCCTTCAGATTCCGCAGCATGGCTTCACGCGGATTGGCTTCCAGGAAACCGACGGGGTGGACGGTGCCGAGGATGGTTGAGGCGGCTATGCCGACGCGCTTGGTGCCGGGGTCGACGGCCAGGAGCGGTCCTTCGGGAAGATCGGCCACGGGTTACGGCTCCATCCGCTGCGCGACCTGCTTCACCGACTGGTCCTGCGCGAGGCGACAGACGAGCAGGCCCTGAGGGGAATCCACCACGGCGATGTTCTCCACGCCGATCAGCGCGACGCGGCGTCCGGGGGCAATCACCAGGTTGCCGTTCGCGTCGAGGGTCTCGAGATGCACGCCGGGTCCGACGGCCTGGCCGGCCTGTGCCGGGAGGTGCTGGGCGACGGCGCTCCATGAGCCGATGTCGTCCCAGTCAAAGGCGGCCGGAACGACCAGCACGGTCTGTGCGTGCTCCATGATGCCGTAATCGATGGAGATCTTCTTCAATGGCAGGAACGACTCTTTCAGTGCGCGCTCGCGTGCGGCGGTGTCCGGGGACTTGGTAAGCGCCGTAAGCAGTGCCGCGTGGGCGGGCATCTGACGTTCGAACTCGGTGCGCAGTGTCTTCAGGTGGAAGGCGAAGATGCCACTGTTCCAGTAATACTCGCCGCTGCGGACGTAGCCTTCGGCCGTGACGGCGTCGGGCTTCTCCTTGAAGGCCTGTACGCGGTAGGCGGGACCGGCCGTGGCGCCGCGATGGATGTAGCCGTAGCAGATGGCGGGGTGCTGGGGCGTCAGTCCGAAGGTGGCCAGGGCGTTTGAACTGGCCGAGACGTCGCACGCGGTGCGGGCGCATGCGGCGAAGCCGGCGACGTCTTTGATCAGGTGGTCGGATGGCAGCAGCAGCATGACACCGTCCGGGTCACGTGCCGAGAGCACGCCGGCGGCGAAGGCGATCGCGCCGGCCGTATCGCGGCCTTCCGGCTCCAGCAACAGGTTGGCCTCCGGGAGGTCCGGCAGGCACTCGCGGATACGTTTCGCGTGGACGGCCCCGGCGACGACGAAACAGTCCCTGGCGTGGGCCAGCGCGCGGCCGCGGGCCCAGGCGTCTTCGAGGAGCGACTTCGGCCCGAAGAGCCGAAGGTCCCATTTGGGATGGTTTCGGTCGGAGAGCGGCCAGAGGCGCGACGACGCGCCGCCGGCGAGGATGACAGGAAGAATGTTGGACATGCGCTCGGCTCCGGGGTCCGGGGCGTAAACCATCCGTCGGGCGATTCGGAGGTCCGATCATACGTCGGACCGGCCGGCTTTGACAGATCGGTCTACTGGAGAAGAGCTATCCGACGGGCTGCGGCTATGCAATTTCTTTCAGCGCCTGCACGACGTGGTCGACTTCGTCCAACGTGTTGAAGCATCCCGGCGAGAAACGCAGCGTGCCTCCGGGGAAGGTGCCGAGCGTGCGGTGCGCATGCGGAGCGCAGTGGAGGCCCGGTCGGGCGCAGATGCCGAAGGCCTGGTCGAGGATCAGGGCCAGTTCGGACGGATCGCGGCCGTTGACCGTGATCGAGAGCGCGCCGGCTTTTCGTTTCAGGTTCAAGGTTCCATGAAGCGTGAACCGCCCATCGCCGGCCAGTCCTTCGATCATTCGGCCGACGAGGGCGCGTTCGTGTTCCAGGATGGCGCCGGGTGGATGTCGCTGCAGGAATCGGATGCCGGCCAGCAACCCGGCGATGCCCATCGTATTGGGTGTCCCGCCTTCCAAATAGTAGGGCCATTCGCGCGGTTGCCGGGGGCTGGCGCTATCACCGCCGGTTCCGCCTTCGCGCCAGGGCTGCAGGTCGTCGGCCCTGACGCGAGGTCCGACCAGCAGCGCGCCGGTTCCGGGCGGACCGAAGAGCGCTTTGTGGCCGGCGAAGGCCAGCAGGTCGATGCCGGCGGTCTCCATGTCCAGCGGCACGACGCCGGCGCTTTGTGCGGCGTCGACGAGGAAGAGCACCTGCGGGTGTTGCGTGCGAAGTTCGCGGCCCAGGTCTTCGACGGGGCAGAGGACGCCCACGGCATTCGGGCAGTGGGTCAAGGCGACCAGGCGTGTGGTGGGGCGGATGGCGCGGAGGACGGCGTCCACGGTCCACGCTCCGTCCTCGGTGCCCGCGACGCGCTCGAAGGACCCCAGGCCTTCGTCGGCGAGACGCTGCAGAGGGCGGTTGATGGAATTGTGTTCCAGCGACGAGGTGACGGCGTGGTCTCCGGGGCGCAGGAGGCCTTTCAGTGCCATGTTCAGCGCGTCGCTGCCGTTGAGGGTAAAGATGCAGCGGCGTGGATCGGAGAGCCCGAAGAAGCGGGCGACGGCCTGCCGCGCTTCAAGGATGGTCGCTTCGGCTCCGGTGGCCATGCGGTGTCCGCTACGGCCCGGGTTTCCGCCGGCTTCGGCCATGAAGCGCTGCATGGCACTGAACATCTCGGGCGGCTTCGGGTAGCTGGTCGCGGCGTTATCGAAATAGATCATTCAGCCTCCCACGTACTTCGCGTAGACCGTGCGGGCGACGGTGGCGTCTTTGCAGCCCTTCACGATCGCGCGACCGTCGGCAAAGAGGGCCAGTTCCAATGTGCCGCCGGTCGAGTCGGGGACTCGGCAGCGGAGGAGGAAGGGGTTCTGCACCAGTTCGCTTACGCCGGCTGCTCCGGTCAGTTTGCGAGCCAGCTCGGCCAAGTCCATACGCGCGCCGGGTCGCGGGTTGACCTGGACGGCCTCGCGGCCGCAGAGCGTGGTGGTGGTGCTGGTGGCCTGTGCGTCCAGGTATTCGAACTGGCGTTTCCCACAGCACGGGCAGTCTGAGGTGCGGGCCCGGTCCATGGCGAAGGTGCGTGTTTCGCCGGTCCAGAGGTTGACCGTGAGGAGTTGGGCCTTCACATCGTCCAGCCGTCCGGTGCAGATCTTCAGGACTTCGTTGGCTTGCCAACTTCCGATGACGTTCGTAACGGCGGCCAGGATTCCGGCGGTCTCACAGGTTGGGTGCAGGCCGGGCGGCGGGGCGCTGTCGAAGACGCAGCGCAGACAGGGCGTGCGACCGGGGAGGATGGTCATGGTCATGCCTTCGACGCCGACCGCTCCGCCATAGATCCAGGGGATGTTCAGCTTGATGCAGGCGTCGTTGAGCAGGAAGCGGGTTTCGAAGTTGTCGGTGGCATCGACGACGGCGGTGGCACCGCGGATGAGTTCTTCGATGTTGCCGGGGTGGGCGTCGGCCACACGTCCTTCGATGCGGATGTTCGAATTGATGGCGTGAAGGCGTCGTTCAGCCGCGACGGCCTTGGGCAGGCCTTCGTGTGCGTCAGCTTCGTCGAAGAGGACCTGGCGCTGGAGGTTGGATCGCTCCACGAAGTCGCGGTCAACGATCAGCAGTTGGCCTGTGCCGGCGCGGGCGAGGACATTGGCGGCGGCAGTACCCAGCGCGCCGCAGCCGAGGATGACGACGTGCGACGCGCCGATGCGCTCTTGACCTTCGGTGCCAATAAACGGCACGCAAATCTGGCGGATGTAGCGGTCGTCGTTCATGGCGTTGAGGCCTGTCGCGCGTAGAAGCAGAGCGCATGGGGGCCGTCGTGCCAGTGGCGGGCGAGCGTGAGGCCGGCGGGGTGGGGTGGGACGGTGTTCCGTTCGCAGCGCAGGACAAGGCGTCCCTCGGTACACAGGAACTGACCGGCCAGGTCCATTTCCTGTTCCAGTGCGTCACGGGAGGCCTTCTCCCGGCTGAAGACGAAGGGCGGGTCGTAGAGGATCAGTTCGCAACGCCGGTCCTCCGGCACTTCGGCGCCTGCGGGAATCAGGTTGCGGAGGATGGTGGAGACTTCGCCGCGGCGAACATCGGCGCGCTCGGACAGGCGAGTCTTCTCAAGGTTCTTCTTCAGTAGTTCCACGCAATCAGCTCTGAGTTCGGCGAAGAGTGCGTACCGCGCGCCACGTGAGAGTGCCTCTATTCCTAATGTGCCACAACCGGAGTACAAGTCCATGGTGCGGGTGTTGGCCAGGAGGCCGGCGCTGTCGAGGATGGAGAAGAGGCTTTTCTTGAGTCGATCCAGGATCGGCCGGGTACCGTCGTCCGGGACGGTAAGGAGGGGGACGCTGCGGGCGGAGCCGCCGATGACGCGCATAGTGCATCTTCTCCACGAATGCAGTGGAAAATTCAAGCGCGGCCGGTAATCTATCTGGACGTTTTGCTTGGAGGAAGTAAGCATGAAGTCGGGCATTCACCCGAAGTACCTCCCGCTCACCATCACGTGTATGGGTTGCGGGAACAAGATTCAGACGCGCTCTACGAAGGGCAAGGACTTCTCGATCGACGTCTGTTCGAACTGCCATCCGTTCTATACCGGCCGGCAGAAGTTCGTAGACTCGGCGGGTCGTATCGAGCGCTTCCAGAAGAAGTTCTCCAGGGTCACTGCGGCCAAGGAGAAGCCGGCCCAGGCTGAGAAGCCCCCGGAAGAAACGCCTGCGAACTGAGCGTTCCTTTTGTCTGCAACGATGGCGTGGCTCCCGGGCCGCAGGGCTTGACGGGCGGGTGTGATCGTGTCTGGTGTGTGCGTGCGCGAATCCTTCCTTTGTCTTTTTGCGCGTTTGAGGTATGCCAGTTTTGTGACGAAGAAGGAGGGCCTTCATGGCGTCGGCTAGCGGATCTTCCGTTTCCACTTTGATCGTTGCGTATCGAGGCGCTTCGCAGCAGGCGCCGGAGAATACGCTTCCGGCCATCGAGAAGGCGCTCGCGGCCGGTGCGCATGTGGTCGCGCTGGACGTGCAGGGCACCAAGGACGACGAACCGGTGGTCTTTGCCGACTCGAAGCTCGATCGGACGACCGATCGGACGGGTCGCGTGAGCCAGCTCACGTTGAAGGAGATTCAGGTCCTGGACGCCGGTTCGTGGTTCAAGCCGGAGTTCAAGGGAACCACGGTTCCCACGCTGGCCCAGGCGCTGAAGGAACTGGGGACCGGGGTGCGGCTGGTGTTGCAATTGCCCGAGTTGAGAGCGGATTCAGCCCTGGCAAAGAACATCATGAATGCGCTGGCGACGCGCAAGAAACCCGCTGACGATGTGCTCCTCTTTTCGAATTCAGACACCCTCAAGGCGTTCCGCGAACGTGCACCAGGTTTCGGCTATGCCCTGGCGCTGGGAGACCGGATCGAGGGATGGGTGGCGATCGCCAAAGCGGAGAAGTTGGGGCTGAAGGTCGTGCGTCCCCACCGCGTGCAGGTCACTGCGGCCTTTGTGCGCCAGGCGCACGAGAAGGGCATGCAGGTCTGGGTCCACTTTGCGGACGAAGAGGAAGAGATGCAGGAGTTGCTGGCATTGCGCGTGGACGGCATTGTTACGGGCCGTCCCGAACGGCTGAAGCGGGTGTTGGAGGAGCGGGCGGGCGCGGAGGCCTGAGTTCATGAAGTGCCAGAACTGCCACAAACGGGACGCCACGGTGCACCTGACGGAGATCAAGAGCGGTAGCAAGCACGAAATGCATTTGTGCGAATCGTGTGCGGCGTCCAAAGGGCTTCCCGGCAAGGCGCACTTCAGCATTCAGGATCTGCTGGCCGGCATCGCCAGTTCCCAGCAGGCGGGCTCACCGAAGCGGCGCACCAAAGAGTTGCAGTGCGCCGCGTGTGAACTCACCATCTCGCAGTTTCAGTCCACCGGCCGTTTTGGTTGTGTCGACTGCTACACGGCTTTTCAGAGCGAGATCCTTCCGCTGATCGAGAAGATCCACGACAGTACGCAGCACGTGGGTAAGGTTCCGGGCCGTGCCTCGCCAGGTGTGGCGCTGCAGAAGGAAGTGCGCCATCTTCAACTGGAACTGAAACGGGCGGTGAAGCAGGAGGACTACGAGAAGGCCGCCCAGCTTCGCGACCAGATCAAGCAGGCGGAAGAGAAACTGCGGGCGCAGGACGCGCCGGTCGGTTCGGTGGATGCCGGGCCTTTGGCCTGAAACGGGACGCCATGCTTCTTGACGAACTCCTGAAACAGACCGGCGAGTGGCTGCGCGGCTCGGGACCCGAGGCGGAGATTGTCATCTGTTCCCGCTTGCGTCTGGCGCGGAACGTGCAGGGCTTCCGGTTCATCTCGCGCATGGATGCGGACGAGCGGGTGGCTTGCGAGCAGCAGATCCGATCGGTGATTCTCCAACAGGGGATCGTCCCGGACGAACGCTACGTCCCACTGCACGAAACAGCCCCGCTGGACCGGAAGCTTCTCGTCGAACGACATCTGATTTCGAAGGAACACGAAGACTCCAAGCACCCCCGCGGCGTGGCGATTGACCGCGACGAACAGACCTCGATTATGGTCAATGAGGAGGACCATGTCCGGTTGCAGGTCTTCCAGTCGGGCCTGCAGTTGCGTGCGGCGCACCAACTGGCGAATGCCGTGGACGATCTGCTGTCGCGCGGGCTCGATTTCGCCTTTTCGCCGCAACTGGGCTACCTGACCGCCTGTCCGACCAATGTGGGTACCGGCCTGCGTGCCTCGGTCATGCTGCACATCCCTGCACTGGTCCTGACGCGCCATATCGAAAAGGTCTTCCAGGCCGTCTCCAAGCTGAACCTGGCCGTCCGCGGGCTGCACGGCGAAGGCACGGAGGCCAGCGGACACTTCTACCAGATCTCGAACCAGGTGACGTTGGGCCGCAACGATTCCGATATCCTGGCCAACATCGAACAGGTGGTTCCCACGATCGTGAACTATGAGCGCAAGGCGCGCGAGGAACTGCTGAAGCGCGACCGCCTGCGCATGGAAGACCGCGTCTGGCGCGCCTACGGTATGCTGCGCACCGCGCGGATCATCTCCTCCGAAGAATCGCTCATGCTCCTCTCCGCGCTGCGGATGGGGCTGCACCTCGGCATCCTGCCGGGCATCGATCTCAAGACGATCAATGAGCTTTTCCTCAACACGCAACCGGGGCATCTGCAGAAACTGGCGGCGCACGAGATGGATGCGCTGGAACGCGACGCCCGCCGCGCCGAGTACATTCGACAGAAGCTCAACGGGAAGTCCTA
>CAYSBP010000079.1:2755-12232 GCA_964429255.1 uncultured Planctomycetia bacterium | reverse complement strand
GGAAGCCGCGACCATCGCCCCTCCGGCCGAGCTTGAACCCGGCCCAGCCGCCGAAAAATGCCCGGACCTTCCATAAAACAGGTTCCATGAAACAAGTGTCACTTTATGCGTACCCCTTTATGCGTACCCGTGGACACGAACCAAGTTGTGAAGCCCGGCTCCTGGGTGTCCCTCCCGGAATGGGCGGTAATGAAGGAGTGATCGCGGCCCTTGCTTCGGGATGTGAGGTGCGACGGGGCTAACGGGGGAATGGGCCGCGCAGAGACGTTGGCCGCCCATTCCCGCCGTTCGGAAGGGTTGCTACTTCAGTCCGATCCGAGTGCCGCGATACATCGACGCACATCTGCTGTTGCGCTTACGGTCAGGTACCCGATGTGTGCGACCCGGGAGTCGCACCATCTACTTCGGTTTGGGTTTCAGGGCGTCCAACCTGGTCTTCAGCGCGGGGTCGCAAGCGACGCACTGCGATTTCGGAAGGTTGTGTGTTTCGCACCAGTCGCCCTTGGCCTTGAATCCGGCCATCAGGTTCTCGTTGCAGCGTGTGCACACGGATTCGGGCACGCCGTGCTCAGGGCACCAGTCTGCAACTTCGACTTTTGGAACCAACGGCACCTTGGGCTTCTCTGCGGTCGGCTTCACCTTCGTCGGCTCCGTCTTTCCGCCGTCGGTTGCACCACCGCCGCAGCCCGCCAGGACGAACACGACGGCGCCTATCACCAGCGCGCATCCCCAACCCGTTACGAACCTTCTCATCGTCCACTCCTCCTTGGCTCAAAAAGGGGCGCCCGGCACAGGCCGCGGACCATGCAAACGGCCGCGCTGTCCATGGCACCCATCCCAGGGGTCTTCACAGCCCCTGTTACGCATCCTCCGCGGGAAGGCCGGCGGGCAACGCCCCGCGCGTTGCCGCTTCCGCCCTTGCATGTTCCGCATCCTCTTCCGTCGTTTCCACCTTGCTTCCAAAAATGATGTAGAGCACCGGAAGGACCAGCAGCGTCAGCAACATGCTGCTGATCACGCCGCCGATCACGACGGTGGCCAGCGGGCGCTGCACTTCCGCGCCCACGCCGGTGCTCAGCGCCATCGGCACGAAGCCCAGCGCGGCGACCAGCGCGGTCATGAGCACGGGACGCAGGCGCGTCAGCGCAGCCTCCTCCACCGCGGCATCAAGCGGCCTCCCGCGCGCCCGAAGTTGCCGCACACAGGAGACGAGCACCATGTCGCCGAGGACGGAAACGCCGGAAAGGGCGATGAATCCGACCCCCGCCGAGATGGAGAAGGGCATCCCGCGCATCCAGAGTGCCACGATCCCGCCCACGGCGGCAAAGGGCACGCCGGTGAAGACGCGCAACGCGTCGAGGAACCGGTTGTAGGTCACGTAGAGGAGCACGAAGATCAGGATGAGCGCCACGGGGACGACGATCATGAGCCGTTCGCGGGCGCGCTCGAGGTTCTCGAATTGTCCGCCCCATTCGACATGGTAGCGACTCGAGGGCATCTGGACTCGGGCAGCGATCTCCCGTTGCGCCTCGGCCACGAACGACCCGACATCCCGCCCGCGGACGTTGCACTGCACGGTGATACGACGCCGACCCCATTCGCGCGTGATCGTTGAAGGCCCTTCGACGACCCGGATGTCCGCCAGACGTGCCAGCGGGATACGCTCGCCGTTGGCTGCCGCGACGGGAATGGCGCCGATGGCCTCGGGACTCTCCTGCAGATGCTCCGGAAGACGAATCGTCAGCGGGAAGCGGAGCTGGCCCTCGAAGATCTCGCCGACCGGTTTGCCTCCGATGGACTCCACCAGATCCAGCACGTTCCGCGCCGGGATGCCGTACCGTGCGATCTGGTCCTGACGCACGCGGATGGACAACACCGGTTGTCCCGTAATCTGCTCGGTGCTCGAGTCGGCGACGCCGTCAATCGCATTCAGCACGCCATCGATTTCCCGCGCTTTCGCCGTCAGCACGTCGAAATCGTCGCCGAAGAGTTTGACCGCGACGTCCGCCTTCACGCCCGAGATCAGCTCGTTCATGCGCATTTCGATGGGTTGCGTGTAGACGAAGCGCTGTCCTGGAAGGTCCCGCAGTTCCCGCTGGATCAGCGCGACCATCTCGTCCTGCGTGGTCGCCTTCTTCCACTTCGCACGCGGCGTCAGCGAGATGAAGAGATCGGTCAACTCGACACCCATGGGATCGGTGGCGACCTCGGCGGTGCCGCTGCGACACCAGGCGTGGGCGATCTCGTCCGGGAAGGCCGCGAGCACGGCTTTTTCGATCTGGGTGTTGTAGCGCACGGTCTCGTCCAGGTCCGTTCCGGCCAGACGCACGATGTTGATGACCACCGAACCTTCCGAGAGGCGCGGTATGAACTCTGAGCCCAGGTTACGGGCGACCATGCAAGCAAACACCAATGCGCCGATGGCCAACCCCAGTACGGCGAAGCGTTGGCGCATCACCATTCGCAAGACCGGACGGTACAAAGCCAGAAGACATCGCATGAGCAGCGGCGGCCGCTCATCGACTCGACGCGGAAGCCACAGACTCGCCAGCACCGGCATCAGTGTGAGGGAGAGAACCATCGAGCCGGCCAGGGCAAAGATGACCGTGAGCGCCATGGGCCGGAAGAGTTTCCCTTCCACGCCTTCGAGCGTTAGGATGGGCAGGTAGACTATCATGATGATCAGTTCGCCGAAGAGGGTCGGTCGGCGAACTTCCAGCGCCGCGTCGCGCACAATCTCCAGTCGCGAGCGTCCCGCTTCCCCGTGAGCCAGACGTCGCACCACGTTCTCGATCATCACCACCGAACTGTCCACGATGAGGCCGAAATCGATGGCGCCCAGACTCAGCAGACTGCCTGCGATGCCGAACCGCAACATCCCGCTGAAGGCGAAGAGCATGGAGATCGGGATCGCCAGCGCCACGATTAGCCCGGCGCGCAGATTGCCCAGGAAGATGAAGAGGACCGCCACAACCAGCAAGCCGCCCTCGAAGAGGTTCTTGCGTGCGGTGTCGATCACCTGGTCGACCAGTTCCGTGCGGTCGTACACCGTCTGAACGTGCGCCTCCGGGGGCAGGTTCCGCTTGATCTCGTCTAGTTTCTCCTTGAACCGCCACGTCACCTCATGGCTATTCTCGCCCATCAGCATGAACCCGAGGCCCAACACGGCTTCGCCTTGGCCGTCCGCCGTGACGGCTCCACGCCGGACTTCGTGCCCTACCGCCACTTCAGCCACATCCCGTACGCGGATCGGTACGCCGTCCTTGGCCGTGATCACGATCTGGCGAACTTCCTCGAGCGTGGTGGTACGGGCGAGGCCCTGGACCAGCAGCATGGCGCCCGAGCGCTGGATGTTTCCACCGCCGACGTTCAGGTTGTTCGCCTCGACGGCGTCCATCACTTCCTGAAAGGTGAGTTGATGTTGGATCAGGCGCGCCGGATCGATGCGCACCTGGTACTGTTTCTCGTAGCCGCCCCAGGTGTTGACCTCGGCCGACCCCTGGACGGTGCGCATCGCGGGCTTGATCACCCAGTCGTGCAGCGTGCGCAGTTCGGTCAGGTCGTTGCCCTTTCCTGTCACCAGGTAGTGGAAGACTTCGCCCAGGCCCGTGGCGACAGGGCCCATTTCCGGACGTGCAAGGCCCTCGGGCAACTCGACCGAGCTCAACCGTTCCATTACGAGTTGTCGCGCGAAGTAGATGTCCGTGCCGTCAGCGAAGATCACAACCACCTGAGAAAGGCCGAACTTGGAGACAGACCGCACTTCCTCCAGCCGCGGCAGGCCGCTGATGGCCTGCTCCACCGGGAAAGTGATCTGCTGTTCCACTTCCTCGGGTGTCAGCGCCGGTGCGACGGTGTTGATCTGCACCTGGACCGGTGTCGTGTCGGGAAAGGCGTCGATATCCAAGTATCGCAGGGAGATGCATCCGGCGACGGAAAAGGCAACGAAGAGTGCCACCACATGCGCGCGGTGCGCCAGCGACCAGTGGATGATCCAGTTCAACATCGCGCGCTCCTTCAGTCGCAGCAGCCGGCGCCCAGCGCGGCCTTCATGATCTCGGATTTCAGCACGTGACTGCCTGTCGTGGCGACGATTTCGCCCGGCAGCAGTCCCACGAGCACCTCGGTGAGCGTCCCGTCGCGAGCGCCCGGTTTGACCTTGCGGGTCTGAAAGATGTCATCGGTCAGGCGAACGAAAACCACGTGACAGCAGCCCTCCCAATGGATCGCTTCGCTCAGGACGGCCACGGCCTTCGGGTGCTCCCGGATCGTGATGCGCGCCCGGCCGAAGCTGTGCGCGCGCAGCGCTCCGTCTACGTTGGCGACCGTCGCGCGCGCCCGGACCGTGCGCGTCTTTTCGTCGGCCGCCGTGGCGATCCACTCGAGTTTCCCCCGCACCGCCGTCTCCAGGCCGCTCATGGGGAAGAAGACCGCCGGCTGGCCCGTCGCGAGCCGCCCCGCGTCCTCGGGCTGGACATCCAACATGACCCACATCCGCCGCACATCGGCCACCACGTAGAGGGTCCGCGCGGCGTCCACCACTTCACCGGCGACGACATCCCGCGAGATGACCACGCCGTCGAAGGGCGCGGTCACTGGGATGAGGTTGGCCGTCGCCACACCGCCGTCCAGGCCCTTGGTCACCGCCTCGGGCAACCCCAGAAAGCGCAGTCGTTCGGCGAGCCGGTCTTCGTCGAGCCCCGCCAGATCCTCGGTCCGCACGGCTAACCCGAGGTTGAGGAGCGCCTGTTGCGCGTTGTAGAGCCGAATGCGGGCCTCACGCAACGCGGCCCCGCCTTCCTGCAGTCGTGTCCGCGCCTCGAGTGCCTGCAAACGCGCCTCGCTCATCTCGGCCTCGGCGGCCTCCATTTCGTTCTTCGTCTGGAGATGCTGCAGGGCCAGGCCGCGTATCCGCTCGAACACCCTGGCCTTGATCTCCGTCAGGGCTTCACCCTCCTTCACCGAGGCGACCAGCGCGGGGAGCAGTTTCTCGCGGACGTCGGTCGTGGTGAGCGCCTGTAAGAAGTCGGCCTTGGCGCGCCCGACATCCGCAGCGTCCACCAGCGCGAGTACCTCGCCCTTCGCGACCGGGTCGCCGACCTCCTTGTACACGCGCCAGACGCTGCCCGCCGCGCGACTGGAAAGCCGGGCCAGCCTCGTCTGGTCGTATTCGACCTCTCCGAGGGCCTCGACGTGAACGGCGAACGAACGCTCCCGAACCGCATCGAGTTTGACGCCGGCCTTGCGCACCGCTTCGGGCGAGGCGAACTGGACGCGCAGGACGTGGCTCAGGCACTTCGACGGGTCCTTCTCGGGCTTGGCAGGAGCAGGGCCGGCCGTCACTGTGATCCCCGTGTCAGAGGCGGGCGCCGCGCCTATTACGGCCAGGTCGGGATGGCAGAGCGTGCAGGACGACTCCGGCACGCCGTGTTCCCTACACCAGTCGTCCGCGCCGCCTTTGGTCAGGATTTCCGGGTGGCAGAGCGTGCACTTAGACTCCGGCACGCCGTGCTCTTTGCACCAGTCCGCGGCGTTGGCGCCGCCCAGTTCCGGGTTGCAGGCCAGGCAGCGCGAGAGGGGGACGTTGTGCGCCCCACACCAGTCTTCCTTCTCGGGCGGCGCGTCGCGTCTGAGATCCGCGAACTTCGGTATGCTCCACCCGCTGTGGTGCCCCCAGAGGCCCAGCGCGGCAAGGGACGCCAGAACGAGCAGCGTTGGGACCGCGCCGAGGAACATACCCAGGAGGCCCACTCTCTTCTCTGCCGACATGTCTTGCTCTCCTTCGGGAATCTTCTTTCCATGCCACATTGGGGTGATGTGCAGGGCGCAGTGTGTGTTCCTTTCCCTGCAGCGGCATACATCACCTTAGCCGTGGCTTGCCGAAACAAACCTCGTGCGGGGCACCATGCGTGGGGAGGAAGGTTAGATCAGGAGATGTCGGTAGCGAATATGGAGCGGGACAGGTGGAGGACCGTGACTCCGGCCGGCCTCCGAGGAACTTGCGCACCACGCGCCAGACGGCGCACGGATGAGATCCTGGACAGGCATACATCCATCGTGGGTCTGGTCCAGCGCAATAGATGGGTCAGCCTTCCCGGGTTGCAGCGCCGGGTCATGGGTGACGAGCGGACATGAATGCGAACGGGCATCGCGGGCCTGCGTCGAGGAATCCGGGGACGATCCGCTGCGGGAATCGCAACAGTCCTCGCTATCGAAGGCACCAAACGTCCGGCAGGTCTGACAGGCGTCCGAGAGGCGGAAGAGAGCGGACAAACACTGCGTGCCCGGCACGCAGCCGTAGAAGAGTACGAAGAGAACCGTGGTCCAAGCCACCTTCTTCATGGTTCGCATATGTAGCCATTACCCCCAGAAAGTCAAGCGGAAACGGCTGCTTCCGGGAGTGCTTCATTTTGGTTTCCAGGCGTGGCTGCTTTTGACGAAGGCTGAAAAGCGCCAGCGGAATGACAATGACGGTGACCGCCAAGACGCCACTTGTCCTGCCGTAGCCGCTGTTGGCGAAGGCGGAAGAGCGCCAACGGAATGACAGTCGTTTTCCCGTTTTTTGGCGTCCTTGGCGTCATGGCGGTTCCTGTCGTTTCCCCGTCCTCTGGCGTTCTTTGGCGGTTCCACCCCCAAGTCTGGGAACTTTTCTGAAACACACCCAAGCCACCTGTTGCGCCGCACTGGCGCTTGCGCGGAGGTGTCGCAGGGCGCATAGTGCGGGTTCGATGGGGCGACAACGGGAGCGTCGATGGGTACCGAGACAGGCACTTCGGCGGAGCGAATACGATCCTACACGGGTCGGCACCATGTCATCGTGCTGGCCTCGGTGGTCACGTTCCTGGTGGGGCTCTTTCTCACCCGGCTGATCCTGTTCTGGTTCGGTTCGCCGCGTGCGTTTCAGCGGTTGACGTGGGGCGATCCACTGATCGTGCTGCACCTGACGGTGGGGGCGGCGGCCATCGTCTACTTCGCGTTGCGTAACGACGAGGGCGATTTCCGCGCGTTACTTTGTGTCGCCCTTGCGCTTTTTGTCTCCGAGGAGGTTCTGAGTTACTTGGCCTCTACCTTCGGTTCCTTGCCGTTTCGTGCGCCCGCCATGATGACGGCATTCGCCGCCGCTTTTTTTAGCGCTGTGGCTGTCGTGGCCTCCTCGTTCGATCATGATGAGGTGTCATGCGACCGATGCCACCGCCTGGCAACGGCCGGCGCCTTTACCTTGCTGGTCGTTTCCAGCCTGCGTTTCCTGGCCGGGCTCTTCCGTTCGGAGCGCGCCAGCACCATGGACACTTGCGGAACGGTGTTGCTGGGTATTGCCGCCCTCGGCCTGGCCTTGGGCCTCCTCTATTCCTACATCCACACGCCGCGCAAAGAGCCTGTGTCGGAGCACCCACAATGAGGCGCACGCTGCCCGTCGTCAGGCTGGCCGCACGGACGCTCGATGCTGCGCAGACCGACACGTTGGGCCTGACGGTGCCCGTTCTGGGCCACCATCGTGGACGGCGACCGGAAGACGCTGGAAACCGGCACGCTCCACGAGTACCCCTGAACTGAACCATGTCCGCCCCGTGCGTCTACCTCTTGCTGGGCCCGACCGCGTCCGGTAAGAGCGCCGTGGCGCTGGAACTCGCAGGTCGCCGCGGCGCCGAACTGCTCGCCGTCGATTCCATGAAGATCTACCGCCGACTGGACATCGGCACGGCCAAGCCCCCCGCCTCGGAAAGGGCGGGCATACCGCACCACCTGATCGACTGGAAGGAACCGTGGGAGAGCTGTTCGGCGGCCGAGTGGCTGACGGAGGCCGAACGCATCATCCGAGACGCCGCTTCGCGCAATATCCCATTGGTGGCGGAAGGCGGCACGGCGCTTTACCTGAAGGCGCTGCGCGAAGGTCTCTTTCCCGGGCCTGGACGCGACACGGCCATCCGGAAGAGACTGGAAGAACAGGCGCAGCGCGAGGGTCCGGACACACTCTTTGCGCGGCTGCAACTGGTCGATCCGGACGCCGCGCGCAGAATACAGCCCGGGGACGTCCGGCGGACCGTTCGGGCACTGGAGGTCTTTGAACTCTCGGGGCGTCCGATCAGCGCGCAGCAGGTGCAGTGGGGGCACTTTCGAAAGGATATTCGCTTCTTCACTGCGGGCCTGGAGCTTGAACGGAAGACGCTCTACGCCCGGATCGATGCGCGCGTACAACGGATGCTGGATGCCGGCTGGCTGGACGAGTGCCGCACGCTGCTGCAACTCGAGCGGCCGCTTTCGCGCGAGGCCCGGGCCGCGTTGGGCTACCAGACGCTCTTCGCGCATCTGCGCGGTGAGATGGACCTGCCCGCGGCTGTGGAGCGGATCTGCTTCGACACCCACCACTTCGCCCGGCGCCAACTGACGTGGTTCCGCAAGTTCACTGACGTGAGCTGGATTGCCGTGCGACCGGATGACTCCGTGGCGGCGATCGCCGCGCGGGTCGAAGCGGCCTGGGCTGGCTCCGCGAATCGGTAAAGCATGTTCGGGATGTCGGTGTCATCATGCGTATAGCGCATGGTTATTCGAGATGCGCTCTGGAGCGATGGCAGGATTCCCGGCAGTGGCCGCGTCGGGCCGCGCCGCCTTCGCCGCTGCGCGGAGGGGCGCGAAGACGATGCCGATCGAACAGCAACACCGCGGCAAAGCCCCGACTGACGCTTGCGGTGGAACGTCATCCACCTAGAATCCCTGCGGCATCGGTGAGACCGGTGACCGCCTGTAACCTGCGAGCTGATAAGGAGTCGGAGTGTGAGCGAGAATAAGCCGGCGCTGAACACCGGGTGGCGTTTCGAGGAAGAAGAGGAGAAGGGCAAAGGCAAGCCGGCCGAGAATGTCGAGAACCGCTTGCTCGACAGCCGCACGGTCCTGGTCGAAGGGCCGGTGACCGACAAGATGTTCCGCGCGGTGGCCTCGCGGCTGCTTTTCCTGGAACACAAGGATCCGGAGAAGGAAATCCTGGTGGTGGTCAATTCGCCCGGCGGCGCGGCCGACACGGGCTTCGGCATTTACGATTTGATGCGCTTCATCAACTGCCCGGTGAAGACGCTTTGCGCGGGTCTCTGCGCCTCCGCCGCCGTCTTGATCTATCTGGGTGGCGAAAAGGGCATGCGCTACGCGTTGCCCAATGCGCGTTTTCTGTTGCACCAGCCGTCGACCACGACGTCCGGTGCGGCCAGCGACATGGAGATCACGGCCAAGGAGATCCTGCGCATCCGGAAGCGTTACGCCGAAGTGGTGGCCCAGGAGATCGACAAGGACGCCGACAAGATTATCCAGGATTCAAACCGCGACTTCTGGCTGGATGCGGACGAGTGTCTGAAGTACGGGTTGATCGACAAAATCGTGAAGGACCGCTCGGAAATGTAGATTCACCTTCCCCGGAAGGCACCTCGCCCTTCAGACGGCACGCGGAACGAGCTGATGAGAGTTGCGCTGGCCCAGATCAACCCGGTC
>CAYSBP010000079.1:0-2655 GCA_964429255.1 uncultured Planctomycetia bacterium | reverse complement strand
AGACGGCACGCGGAACGAGCTGATGAGAGTTGCGCTGGCCCAGATCAACCCGGTCCTCGGTGACTTCGCGGGCAATACTGACAAGATTATCCGCGCCGCCGAGTCCGCCTATCGGCAAGGCGCCAGAATCGCGGTCTTTCCCGAAATGGCGCTCTGCGGATATCCGCCGCGCGACCTGTTGTTGAAGCCCGCCTTTCTTGATGCCCAGGATCGTTCGCTGGACCGGCTGAAGCGGAAGCTGAAGGGCTTCCCCATTATCTTGGGCTATGTCACGCGACGCTACGATGGCGGAAGCACCCAGCGTTACAACTCAGTCGGTATGCTGTTCAATGACGAGGTCCGGGCGGTGGGTCGCAAGTCCGTCCTGCCCACGCACGAGCTCTTCGACGAGGCCCGCTACTTTGAGGCCGGCGATGCGCCCGTCTGTGTCGAACTTCTGGGATTGCGCTGGGGCCTGAGCCTTTCCGACGAGACGTGGAACGACAAGGATTTCTGGCAGCGGCCGACCTTTGCGCGTGACCCCATTGAGGTGCTCGCGGCCCAGGGCGCCGACGTGATTGTGAACATTGCCGCGTCGCCATTCCACCTGGGCAAGCAGACGTTTAAAGAGACGATGCTCTCCAGCTTGGCACGCAAGCATCGCCGTCCCGTTATCTACGTCAACATGGTGGGCGGGAACGACGAACTGATCTTCGACGGACGTTCGATGGCGCTGGATCCGCAAGGCAAACTGCTGGCCCGGGCCGCCGGCTTCCAGCCGTCGCTGGTCGTCGTGGACATCGAATCGCTTACGGAAGGCTTCATCGAACCGCGCCTGGGCGATGACGAGGAACTCCGGCAGGCGCTGGTGCTGGGGATGCGCGACTACGCCGAGAAGTGTGGATTCGATGGCGCGGTGATGGGACTCTCCGGCGGCATCGACTCGACGCTGCTGGCCGCGCTGGCCGCAGAGGCGTTCAACCCGAAGAACGTTACTGCGTTGGCCATGCCGGGGCCCCACAGTTCAGAAGACGGGTTGGTCGATGCCAAGGCGCTGGCCGAGAAACTGGGCCTGCGCTTCCAGGTCCTCCCGTTGGACCGCACGCTCAAGGCCCTACAGGAAACGCTGACGCCCCACTTCGCGGGCAAGATGCCCGACGCGACCGAAGAGAACTACCAGCCGCGGCTCCGCGCCATGATGCTGATGGCCTTCTCGAACAAATTCGGCAGCCTGCTGCTGACCGGCGGGAACAAGTCTGAACTTGCGACCGGCTTCTGCACGCTCTACGGCGACATGTGTTCGGGCCTGGCGGTGCTGTCGGACCTCTATAAGACCTCCGTGTACCGGCTGGCGCGGCACCTGAACGCCGATCTCCCCAACCCGTTGATTCCCGGCCGCGCACTGCATCGTCCGCCGTCTGCCGAGCTTCGTCCGAACCAACTCGACCAGGACACCCTCCCGCCCTACCACGTGCTGGACGGCATTCTGAAGGAGTACCTGGAAGAACAGCATTCGGTCGAACAGATCGTCGCGCTGGGCTACGACGCGGCCACCGTGCGCAAGGTGATCCGGTTGGTCGATCATAGTGAATATAAACGCCGCCAACTGGCTCCGGGGCTCCGCGTCACGGCGCACTCGTGGGGTCCGTCCCGCTGGATGCCGATCGCTCACCGCTTCCGCGAAGGCGACACGTAACAGCCCCGCGAAAAACACCGATCCCTGCCCTCTACCACAGAGGGAAAGGGAAACAGAGGCCCCTTTCCCAGCGGGTGAATGAGGTCGTGGAGAATCTACACCAGCCCCCCCATCGCTTGGGCGGCCAGCTCCAGGACCTGCCGACGTACCGCAGGTTCCATCTTCGTGAATTCAGCGCCATTCAACGGGATGCTTACCGGCACCTGTTTGGCCCGCAATTCACGCTCCAGGTGACGCATGAAGTTTTCGCCTGTTCCGGTGAGGTGAAAATTCGGCCAGCCCCCGCCGTGGACGTTCCCGTGTGCGATCAGCTTCCACTCGCTGAGGTAGGACTGGAGCTTCTCGAGGTAGAGATGGTCCCACCCGAGTTCCACCGCGATCTGACGGCTGACGAACATGCCGCTCAGATCGTAGGCGCGGGCACTGGCGTGCATCGTGGCCAGCAGGCGCAGTTCGTCTTCCGTGAAGATCACTTCCATGGGAAAAGTCCTACTCCGCGCGCTGCAGGGGCTGACGGACGACATTCGAGACGCCAGCCGCCAGGAGTATCCAGGCGGGTGCGATGTCGCCCCCGTAGTGCTCTTCGGAAACGTCGTAGACCAGCTCGTAGCGTCCTTCGCGTCGCTTTCTGACCGAAAAGTTCCAGGCCTCGCAGGTCGAAAGCTCCTCATACCACTCCTCGATGCACCACTCCGCCAGTTCGCCGGGATCAAACTCGCAGAAGGCTTCGAGTGCCTGGACCCGTTCGCGGTCCCGGCACGCGTCTCGCAGCCATTCCGGGTAGTCCTTGAGATTTCCTGTGAAGGATTCGGGATCGATGGCCTGCTCTTCCTTGTCTTCGTTGACCAGCGTGAAGACGTCCTTGAGCAGCCCCAGTATCCCGTCCGCCTCGGGTTTGGAGGATGGTAAAGAGAAGGTCAGTCCGGATTTCATGGGACGCAGTCTAGCGGCATACGCCGGGCCGCAACTGCAGATCGGCG
>CAYSBP010000078.1:0-12284 GCA_964429255.1 uncultured Planctomycetia bacterium | reverse complement strand
AAGCATTCTAGGACCGCACGCTGGTTTTGCCAGTCGGCTTCGCGATGTCTCTTGAAAATGGGAGCGCTGCAAATTCGGACGTGGTGCGCGCCCAGATCCCGGATACCTCATTCACAACCGATGGAAATGGAAGCCCTGCCATGGGGATGCAGGGACCCACAGAGCAGCCATCACGCTCAGACCTGTCAACGAAGAAAAGTTAAAATTCTTTCGGCTGTCAGTGAGATCTGGCAACCCGATTCCGAGCCGATCAGCAAGAAAAGCACCATATCTTGCGACGCAAACCTCATGAGACACAATTAGGCCGAATCGTCAAAGGCAATCCTAAAGCCGCAAATTTGATTGAGATAGGTCTTGACGTCTGTGAAATCGAGGTGTATAGTTTGAATTAGTTCATTTTAGAGCAGTAAGGAGAAGGTCAGCATGGAATCGCTGAATACAGAGCCGAACGCGAAGGGGACGTCTGAAACGCGTCGGCCCGCGACCTTCTTCGGCACCTTCTTCCACAAGGTATCGGCAAAGACAAATCAGGTCGCCATGCCAAAGCAGTTTCTGCGCGCGGTCAACAACTCATGCGAAGGACAACTGTTGCTGGTGCGGTGGAACAGCGAGAACTACCTGCGGCTTTACACCCAGGAGAAGATGGATCAGCGCATCGAGAAGATTCAGGCGCGCCCGGACCTCACCCAGCAGCAGGTCGTGGAGTTGACGCGTGATCTGGCCGGCAGCGCCATCCCGATCGAACCGGACTCACAGGGACGTTTCGTTCTGCCGGCGGAGTGGGTGGACCAACTGGGACTGCAGGAGGAGATCGCCTTCTGCGGTGCGCACAAGCGAATTGAGATCTGGCCAGCCAAGGCCCGTCGCGAAAAAGACCGCAAGGAAAGCGAGCGGAGCGTGGAAGCCAAGGCCAAGGTCACGGAGATACTGGACCTTTAACCCGGCCCGCCACGGCGAGCCTTTCGGGAGGGGATGCAATGGGTCGCTCGAGTTTCGATCAGGTCAGCGCGTTCCTGCGGCAGCGCAGCGCCGGCGCGCAGGCGTCCGAGGACGTTCAGAATGACGTTGAAGTCCTCGTCCGCCGGTACGACCGCGTACGATCCCTGGATGAAGCGTTCGGCGAAGTCGAGCTGTCTCCCTACATGCGCAGCCTCCTGCGCACCCGTGCCAAACCCTCCGTCACCGCCGAGACCGAACGCGCCAGCGCCGCGGCCGGCGGATAAGCGCTTGGCCGCCGCTCCCGACGCCCCCGAGAGGGCTGCTTCTACACACCTCCCGCATTCAGATGTCCTGTCACCCTCCCCCGCCCTGCCACACACCAGCGTACTCGCCGACGAAACGCTCCGGGAATTCCAGCTCCGCCCAGGCGATCTCGCCGTCGATGCGACACTCGGCGCCGGCGGACACGCGGAAGGGCTCCTCCGTGCCATCTCGCCCGGCGGTTGTCTGATCGGGCTGGACGTGGATCCCGACGCGCTAAACCTCGCCCGCGAACGTCTCGCGCCTCGAGCCATCGAACACCAGGTCCGCCTGGAACTGGTGAAATCCAACTTCCGCCACCTGGCCACACGGCTCAACACGCTCTCGCCCAATCAGCCGCCACGCGCCATCCTTGCCGACCTGGGCGTCTCCTCCATGCAGTTCGACCGCCCCGAACGCGGCTTCTCCTTTCGATACGACGCACCGCTGGATATGCGAATGGACCCCGAATCCCCCCGCACGGGTGCCGGTCTTCTGCGCGACCTGTCTGAAGAAGACCTGGCCGACATCCTGTATCATCTGGGCGGCGAACACGGCGCCCGGCGCATTGCGCGGGCCATCGTCGAGAACCGCAGACGTGGCGACCCGGTGCTCACCACAGGGCAACTCGAATCGCTCGTCCGGAGGGTGCTGAAAGTCCGCGGCCACGCCCACATCCATCCCGCCACGCGTACCTTCCAGGCGCTCCGCATGGCCGTGAATGAGGAACTCGAAACGCTCAGCGAGTTCCTCGAAATCGCCCCCGCACTCCTGGCGCCCGAGGGCACCCTGGCGATCATCTCCTTCCACTCCGGCGAAGACCGGATCGTCAAACAAGCATTCAAGAAGTGGGCCTCAACTGGACGATTCCATCTACTGCACAAGTCCGTCGTGCGACCGGAGTTCGCGGAAACCCGGCGGAATCCGCGCAGTCGCAGTGCCAAGCTGCGGGCCTTGCGCAGAAACAATGTCGTTTGAGGCCTGGACATCATGTTCAGTGGTCGTCATCTGCTCTTCCTGGGCGCGCTCGCCTGCGCGGGACTCGTTTCGGTCCGCGACGCGCAGCACCAGATCCAGCTGGCGTATCAGCTGGCGGCCACCGAGGAGCGCCTGCGCAAGACCGAACAGGAGACCGAAGTGGAACGGGCACGCCTGCAAGCTTTGCGCGTTCCGGCGCATGTCGTCTCGCGTGTACAGGAACTGAACCTCCGGTTGGTGCCGCCGACCCCATTGGATCCCTACGCGTCCGTCCATAGGGAAAACCGACGTCAGCGGTCGGACGTCAGCGGCCAGAGATCAGGCCTCAGGTAGGACATCCCTATGGCTGAACACGATGGCGTGCCCCTGGCCGGTGGTGATACGCCGTTGCCAGGATCGCCCCTCCTGCCCCCGCCAAGAAACACGTGGCGCGAACGCGGGCTCCGTCCGCTGATCGCCGTCTGCTCAAACGTTCTCGCGCGTCTGCAAACCGCTCCGCCTCCCGGGACGAACCCCCTTCAACTCGCCACACAACGCACGCGATGGATCATGACACCGCTGCTCCTCGTATTCCTCGCCATCGGTGCACGTGTCATCCAGATTCATCTGGGTCAAGGAGCGGCGTGGAGCAAGGTGTCCGAGCGGCAGCGTTTTGCCAGCGAGCGCCAGCCTGCGCCGCGCGGCGAGATCCGTGGCTCCGACAACTCCGTCCTGGTCTGCTCGCTCCCAAAGAAGATCGTCTTCGCCGACCTCCAGCTGCTCAAGGATCCAAACGCGGCGGCCGAGGTGCTGGCACCCCTGCTGAAGCGCGCCCCGGCGGAACTCAAAGCAAGGATGCGTCGAAACGACCGCCGTGTCATCTATCTGGCCCGCGACATCGAACCCGCCCAGGCGCAGCGCATCGCGGCCCTGAAGATTCGCGGTATCGGCTTTGAAGAAGACTACGACCGTGGTTACCTCTGGGGCGCCTTGGCCTGCCATGTGGTGGGTTGGGCGGGCATGGATGGCGGCATGGAAGGCCTGGAACTGGGCCTCGACCCGCTGCTACGCGGGATTCCCGGCTACCGCGTCTATGAACGCGACGCCGCGCGGCGGCCGCTCTGTCGGGGCACGCCGGAAGACGATCCCCAGCCTGAATTCCGTCCGCGCCCCGGAATCGATGTCACCCTGACCCTTCAGCCGGAACTGCAGTTCGTCGCCGAAGAGGAACTGGCCCGAGTCGTCACGAACTACCGCCCGGCCGGAGCGACGGCCATCGTCATGGACGTCCGCTCGGGCGCCATCCTGGCCATGGCCTGCCTGCCCAAGTTCGACCCGAACGAACCGGCCGGAAGCCCGGCCGCCTCCCGCCGCAACCGCGCCCTCTCCGACTGTTACGAACCCGGTTCGACCTTCAAGCCCTTCATCGCAGCCGTGGCGCTCGATCGTCAAGTCTGCTCACGCAACCAACGCTTCCACTGCGAAAACGGCACCTGGCGCGTCGGCTACCGCACGCTCCATGATGCACACGCCTACGGCACCCTGGACTTCGATCAGGTGATCATCAAGTCCAGCAACATCGGCGCGGCCAAGATGGGCATGGCCCTGGGATTGGACGGCGTGTATGCCGCCGTCACCGCGTTCGGCTTCGGAGGAAAGACCCGGATTGATCTGCCCGGCGAAGTTCGCGGCATCGTGCGCCCACGGACCCGGTGGACCAAGGACAGTCTGTTGTCGGTGCCGATGGGCCAGGAGATCTCCGTCACACCCCTGCAACTGGTCACAGCGTACACCGCAATGGTCAACGGGGGCGTGCTCTTCCGACCCCAGATCATCCAACGCCTCGCAAACGCGGAGGGGAAGGAACTCTATCGGTTGAAACCGCAACCCGTGCGCCGGGTCATCTCACCCGCTACCAGCGCGGCGATGCGCGAGATGCTGCGGAGCGTTGTCGAGCAGGGCACGGCCCGCAAAGCGTGGTGCAAAGAGTATGCCATCGGCGGCAAAACAGGCACGGCCCAGAAAGTCGTCGGTGGAACCTACAGCCACGACAAGTACGTCGGCTCCTTCTGCGGTTTCGCGCCGGCCGAATCGCCACGCCTGGTCTGTCTGGTCACGGTGGACGAACCCGACCGTCGTCTGGGTTACTACGGTGGCACCGTCGCCGCGCCCGCCGTCCGCGAGATCCTCCGCCGCGGTCTCCACGCCATCAGCGTCCCGCCCCGCACCGCCCAGCAGCAGGACCAGGCCGAATCCGCCTTCCGTCAGGTCGGCGCCGGCGGCGGAGACTGATGCCGTCAGCTTCCGATAGCGACCCCGACGCCGACGTACTCAGACCCTTTTCCGAGCATTGAAAAGCCCGGCCTTACCACCGCGTCCGGTGTGTGGTACGACGTGACACAAACCGTGTGCGTAACGGGACTTTTCCTGCGGCCACCACGTCCACGCCCAAAACGGTTCCGACTACGGTTCCCTCCCCAGACAGTCGATACTCCTCGCGTCGTCACGGATGTGTCTGCCCGGTTCTTGTTCGTCAGGGGATGGCCGAACAGGAGAGCACTGATGCGGTACCTTCTGCCGGTCTTCATCCTTCTACTCGCACCAACCGGTGCCGCGGCTGAACTTCCCGATTTCTCACTCAAGGATCCCGCCGGCGTTGTGCACACACACCGCACGTTACTGGAACGCGGTGCCATCCTGGTGGTCACCATCCCGAATATCAAGCACGGCGAAATCCAGTCGCACTACCTGAAGCACCTCAACCGGCGGCTACCACCGGACGGCCCCCGACTGGTCATCGTTGAGGATCTGAGCCAGTCCAGCGTGCGCGGCTTGGCCGTGCGCAGGATGAAAACAACGTACCGATCGGGCGAGAGCACACTGCTGCTGCTCGACGAAGACGGATCCTTGCGTCGCGCTGTTGGGGTCCCCATCGACGAGACCGTGGTTCTGGTCTTTGACACACAAGGACAACTGCTGCAGCGCGCCGCAGGCTGGAGCACCGCCGACGAAATCGCTGACGCCGTAACCCAACTGGCACGCACCGCAAGAGCGCTCGCCGCGAAAAACCGGCGCGAAGTCACGCCCGCGGTGGCTGAGAAATGAGCGACCGGGATCGAACCGACAACCTGCGTGGAAGTCCCCAGCGAGCCATACGAAGTCTGAGCGGCATGCTTTCGCCCGGCGGAACCACCCGAAAGGCGCCCGCGGATTCTCGTACGCAAGGGGATTGAGCGCGGGATGCCTTGGCGCCCAGCGCCTTAAGAAACGGACTGCTGACGTCTGAGGTCAACTCGCTGTCCTTCTGGAGCTGCATCGCAACCGCGGTCCCCTACCCCCCCAACTCCACCCGCCCCTTATGATCGGCCGGGCCACGCGAGGCGCCGCCGCAGCCGCAGCACTTCTTGTGTTTCTTCCCGCTGCCGCAGGGGCACGGATCGTTCGGGCCGATCTTCTTGTCGGTGCGCCGGATCGTCGCCACCGCCCTGAGCTGCTCGCCTCCATGCTCGCTCTGCGCCCGCATGTCCGAGGAGCCTCCGCCTTCGACCGGCTGACCATCAAAGGCGCTCTTGGCGTCCTCCTTGATCAGGTTCGCCTGTTCCTCGTTCCACACGCTCTCGATCTTCTGCTGCTCCACGTCCTCGGTCGGACGGAGTTTGAAAAGCATCGACGACGCCTGGCGCTTCATGCTGACGAACATGTCCTGGAAGAGATCAAAGCCTTCCCGCTTATACTCGATCTTCGGATCCTTCTGCGCATAGCTCCGCAGGTAGATACCTTCGCGCAGCACGTCCATGTTGTGCAGGTGGTCTTTCCACTTGCCGTCGATCATATCCAGCATCACGAAGCGCTCGATGAGCCGCATCTTCTTCTCTTTGCGCGGCGACTCCACCATCGACGGAAGCTGTCCGTTCTGCACCGCCTCGGGACTGACATTGACGACCAGTTGCTCCAGCGCCATCCCGGTCGCCTCTGCCAGCTTCCGCCGGACCATCTCGGCCTTGGCTTCAGGCGGCAGCGCCAGTTCCTCGGGTGTGTAGTTCAGCAGACGCGGACCCAGAACCGTCTGTTCGCCCAGCTCCTTCTCGCGCTCGTCGTAGAAGGCCACTACGCGCTTGAGGATGTACTCCTCCAGGTCGCTGCACGGCAGGCCCTCCATCTCGGAAAGCGTCAGTTCGACCAGGAACGTCTGCCGCGCCCACAACACCAGGCGCCGAAGGGCTTCGGCCGGCGGCGGATCCTCGCCACGCGCCTCTTCCTCGATGGCCAGAGAAACCACGTCATCCATCCACTCCTGCATCGTGGCGCGCAGCTCGCGCCACTCCAGCACCGCCTGGCGCACGCCGTAGATCAGTTTGCGCTGCGAATTCATCACCTCGTCGTACTCCAGCAATCGCCGGCGCACGCCGAAGTGATGCTCCTCCACCCGCCGCTGCGCCTTCTCGATCGAACGGCTCACGATCTTCGACTCCAGCGGGATCCCGTCCTTCATGCCGCTCGAACGCAGGAAGCTGCGCACCCAGTCCTTCGCGAAGATGCGCATCAGGTCGTCGTCCAGGCAGAGGAAGAAGCGGCTGGAACCCGGATCCCCCTGGCGCCCCGACCGGCCGCGCAACTGATTGTCGATACGCCGCGCTTCGTGACGTTCCGACCCGATGATGTGCAGCCCGCCCAATTCGCGGACGCTTTCCGCCAATGTCAGCGCCGGATAGTGGATCTCCGACCAGCGCATCTCCAGCGCCGCGCGGCGAGCCTCCGCCGGCGTTTTCTTGTAGACCTCGTCCGACAGGAAAAGCTTCCCCCAGTAACCGTCCAGGTGCGCCTGCATCTCCGCGCGCGGCCGGTTGACATCGAAGTGCTCGGGCGCCAGCGGCTTGCCGTCGAACTCGCAGTTCTGCCAGTGTTCGATCAGCTGCGCGATCGTGAAACGCCCCAGCACGATGTCCGTCCCGCGGCCGGCCATGTTCGTGGCCACCGTGATGGCCCCGAGCTGACCGGCACCGGCCACGATGAAGGCCTCGCGCTCGTGGTACTTGGCGTTCAGCACCTCGAAGCGCCCCTTGTAGCCGCGGCGATCCAACATCCCGGCCAGCCGTTCGGATTTCTCGACCGATGTGGTACCCACCAGCACCGGGCGCCCGCAGGCGTTGAATCGCTCGATCTCCTCGCACAGCACGTCCCACTTTTCCTTCTCGGTACCGAAGATCACGTCGGGGTAATTGACGCGGTGCAGCGGACGGTTGGTCGGCAGCGACACGACATCCAGCGCGTAGATCCGGCCGAACTCGCGCGCCTCGGTCAACGCGGTGCCCGTCATCCCGGCCAACTTCTTGTAGAGTTTGAAGAAATTCTGAATCGTGATCGTGGCCAGCGTCTGCGTCTCGGCCTCCATCACGATCTTCTCGCCCGCCAGGAGCTCCTTGGCCTCGACGGCCTGGTGCAGACCGTCCGACCAGCGGCGGCCGTACATCTTGCGGCCGGTGAATTCGTCGACGATGATCACTTCCAGCTTGCCTTCGCGCCCCTGGTCAACAACGTACTGCGTGTCGCGCCTATAAAGTTCCTTGGCCTTCATCGCGTTGTCGATGAAATGCGGCCAGTCCATATGCGCACCGGCGTAGACGTTCTCGATGCCCAGATACCGCTCGCATTCCTTGATGCCCTTCTGTGAGAGCGCAACCGTATGGTCCTTCTCGTCCACGATGTAGTGGCCGCGCTCGGGCTCGTGAAACTCGCCCTGGAACCGCAGGTTCTCGATGCGGTCCTGCTCCTCCTGCGGTACCCGCTCCAGGTGCGCGGCCAACTTGGCGGCCAGCACGTACTTCTCGTTCACCACGGAATCCGGAGAGCCCGAGATGATCAGCGGCGTTCGTGCTTCGTCGATCAGGATGCTATCCACTTCGTCGACGATGGCGTACGAACGCACCTTCTGCACCTGCTTCTCGGGATCCATCTTCATGTTGTCGCGCAGGTAATCGAAGCCGAACTCGCTGTTCGTGCCGTAGACGATGTCGCAGGCGTAGATCGGATGGCGATCCCACGAGTCCATGCTGGACTGGATCGCGGCGCACGTCATCCCCAGCAACTCGAAGAGTGGGCGGTTCCACTCGGCGTCGCGCTGCGCCAGGAAGTCGTTGACCGTCACGACGTGGACGTAGGCATACTCGTTCGGCCGCCGCGGCAGGGCATTCAGATAACTGGGCAGCGTGGCCACCAGCGTCTTGCCCTCGCCAGTCACCATCTCCGAGATCATGCCTTCGTGCAGGACCATCCCGCCCATCAACTGCACGTCGAAGTGCCGCATGCCCAGCGTCCGGCGACCGGCCTCGCGCACCAGCGCAAAGGCTTGTGGAAGAATCTCGTCGAGGTAGCGGTCGATCTTCCCGTTCTCGTCCGCCTTAGGATCCTTGGCCCGGATCTCGGCGATCTGTTTCCTGAACGCAACGGTCCTCCCCTTCAACTGCTCATCGGTGAGCTTCATCAACTCCGGCTCCATCTCGTTGATCCACGTCACGCGCGGCGCAAACTTCTTCAAAATCTTGGCCGAACGCGCCCCAAAGATTGTACCGATCAGGTTGCCGACGAATTGAGTCACATCGTCCATGGAAGGCATGGTTCGAACTCCTGACAAAGCCTTTTCGAAAACCAATCCACCTACGACTCAGGATGAAGAAGACAGGAACCCTACGGGGCAGCGGTGGGCGACGAGGCGTGCCCAGGATCAAGGGGCCTCGCACGAAGGGCGACGGACAACGGACGGAGGAATTCAAGACACCCGGCCTGCTCCATCGGAGCAACGGCAGGGCCGGCCAGATGATCGAAAACAAAGAGCACGAAGGTCACATGGGTGGGACCGAGCGTCTGGTGCGTGCTCTCGGCCAACCGCGCCACGCCGTCGCGAACCAGCCTGCCCAGGCGGATCTGGTCCGGCGCGCGATCCGGCGTGTCGCACGTCTGCGGCGCAGCCTCGGCCGCCACGCAGGCCGCCAGCACCAGCGGCGCGCCGAACCACAAGGCGCCGGAGGTCCTGACATGGGGTCGCTCGCTCGTACCCGTCATGGCATCCAATCTACACGCCGAAGCATCAAAAGTCCAAAGACTCATTTCGCCAGCCAGGCCTCGCGTTCCAAACGCAGGTAACTGGTGCCGGCCTCGTCCGTGTTGTACTCCTCAAAGCCCCGTTTCTTCCAGAAACATAGCGCCCGTGCGTTGCCCGCCGGCACGTCCACAACGACCGTCTCGGGGCGCACCAGATCCGGTTCATCCGGAGCGGATTCCAACCCCGCGGCTTCCCGCTCAAGGCGCGTCATCGGCGTCCAGGTGAAAAGCATCTCCAGCAGCCGCTCGATGGTCTCGGCGCCGAATCCCTGCCCCCACGAAGCGCGATCGCCGATAAAGAGCGAGAACTGGGCCATCCGATCCAGCGGGACGAAGGATACGTCCACATCGCCGATGTATCGCCCATCGACGGCGATCGCGTACACGCGCGCGCCGTTCATGAGCCGGTCCACCAGCCACGCGCGATTGTTCTCCAGTTCCGCCTCGAGCGACTCGACGGGTTCGGCCTCAATATCCACGCCCATCAGCCGCGCCAGTTCGTCGTCAGCCGTCCACTGTGAACGCTGCGGCAGGTGTTCGTCCATGAGCGGCACCAGCTTGACCCGCGTGCACTCGACATGGGTCGGCCACGGGTTGGGAGGCAGTTCAAGTTTCATGGGGATTCAGCGCTCGGTGTGAGAAAGGGCACGACGAACCAGGTTCTGCACCGCATCGATGGGCTCGCCGGCCGCGCGCATCTCGTCCATCGCCCGTTGCACGGCCTTCAACGCAGCATCCTGCGGGACTTCCTGGAGCTGGGCCACGGCTTTGACCGCCAGCGCAGTCAACTCGTCAAGCTGCGACACGTAAGGCGCCTGAACCGGGACCGCCTTCCGGCCGCGGGCGGAAGAGGCCGGTTCACCGTTCGGCTCCGCAGCCTGTTTGATCAGGATCTTGCCCAACTCCAGCACGATGCGCTTGGCCGTCGCCTCGCCTACCCCGCGAATGCTTTTCAGAAACGCCACATCGCCCAACCGGATCGCCTGTTGCACGTGCGGCAGCGACGCGCCGGAGAGCACCGACAACGCCACCTTCGGCCCGACGCCATCAACGTGCTGAATCAACTGCAGAAAGAACGCGCGTTCTTCGGCGGTGCGAAAACCGAAGAGTATCAACGCGTCGTCGGTGACGTGAAGGTGCGTCAGGAGCGTGACCGGCTTTCCCATCGGCGGCAGGCATTCGTATGTGGAAAGAGGAATGCGCATCGCATAACCGACGCCGGAGGCCTCAACCACCGCTTCGCCAGGCGCCTTGCTGGACAGGATGCCGGTCACGTGATGATACATGGACGTCTGCTGCCCCGTCGATGCCTACCGGCGTTCCGCTACGGACGACTGGAACGCTCACCGCAGTGGGTGCACCTACTCGACCGGCTTCAGGCCCAAGTCCAATTCGGCGAGTTTGGCTTTCAGCTCGTTGAGGCTGGTCTGGCCGAAGTTCTTGATCGCCAGCAGTTCGGCCTCGGTCTTCTCGACCAGTTCGCCGATGCTTTCGATGTTCAAGCGCTGCATGCACTTGCGCGATCGGACCGAAAGCTCCAGATCCGTGATCGGCTTGAGCATCAGCGAATTCTCCGTGCCGCCGGTCTTGATCCGCATTGCGCGCGCCTTCTTCGCTTCCTCTTCCTTGAACATCCCGAGACGAAGACCCTTGGACGAGAGCAGATTCTTGATCTCGGTGAGCGAAGTCTCGCCAAAGTTCTTGAAGGCCAGCAGTTCATGTTCGGTACGGCGCACCACGTCGCCGATCACGCGCACGTTCATCTTGGCCAGGCAGTTCCGGCTGCGGACCGAAAGCTCAAAGTCAGAGATGGAAATGCGCAGGACTGCATCGAGCCGTTCGTTCTCCTTGCGCTCCGTCTCATCGTAGTACATATCCAGCGACTCGATGGTGTCGCGGAGATACAGCGATGCGCGACGGTTGGTGGGATCGACGCGCAAGGATTCCTTAAAGCAGTTGATCGCGTCTTCCATCTGATCCATGTCTTCGAGAAGCAGCCCGAGGTTAATCATGGCCGACACGAAGGCCGGGCCCTGCCCCGTAACCTTCTTGTACAGCTCAACCGCCTTCCGATCCTCGCCGCGCAGGTCCATGTAGTACGCCAGCCGAAAGGCGGCCTCGGCGTGACGGTCATCCTGCTGGACGGCCTCTTCGTAGAGTGCGCAGGACGCTTCCTGGCGCCCCTGCTTTTCGCAGATGCGGCCCTTCACGAAACTCAGGTCCGCACTCTTGAGACCCTGGAGTTTCGCCAATACCTTCTCGGCCTCTTCAACCTTGTCTCCCATGCACAGCGCCAAGGCCAGTTCCACCGCCACGGAGGGCTCTTTGGGCAGACTCTGCGCAGCGGACCTCAACGAGACAGCGGCCTGATCGTATTGCTCGCGATCGAAGGCCAACCCGCCACGGATGACGTCGCACAATGGACCGGAAGCGATCTTCAATGCAGCGTCCGCCTGCTCGGGGCGGCGCAAGATCCACGCCAGCGCGGCTTCGCGAAGGGCCTTCTCCTGAGCCGGAATCTGTTCGCCTTCCAACGCCGCATAACAGGTCTGCAACTGCCGGCCTTCGGACAGGTGGTTGCGGGCCGCAGAACGCAACTTCAGCAGCGCACCCGCGGTCCAAGCGGACTGGGCACAGATCTCGTCGACAACACTGGTCACATCGGCCTGAGCCTGAGCGGTCATGTCTTCTCCTCGTGGGCGGAAAACGGGCCCCCTTCAACGCAGCATAGGTCTATCGGGAGGTCCGCAGACGCAAGGCGAACATAATAGCGGACCGGAAAAGGTCTTCAAGCGGATTTAACATTCGGCTTGCACTTGACCGGCGCGGGATGCGCTCTATAGTCCGCGCAGTTTTGACCGCGTTGGCGGTCTTTTTTTTGGTGCGCCCTTAGCTCAGTCTGGTAGAGCAGCTGACTCTTAATCAGCGGGTCCCAGGTTCAAATCCTGGAGGGCGTACCACTCAGAGCGAGCGCTCGTCGGTTCTCTTCG
>CAYSBP010000077.1:0-12293 GCA_964429255.1 uncultured Planctomycetia bacterium | reverse complement strand
GAGATGGGTATCTGCAGCGTTTTTTCGAGCGCTGCTTCGGTATCCACGTCAAGCGAGGCATAGGACTTCTTCGCCAGCACGTAGGTGTCCTGAATCTGCCGGTCGGGTAGAGGTTTGAACATGTTGATCTCCGCGCATTCGCTTCTGGTGTGTATTCAGAGCGTCGCTCAATACGGTAGCTAACGTGGCGCAAGAACGCAAGCGTAATGGAGGTTTGTCAGGGTCTGTGTCAGTTCAGTTGCACAGAATCCTCGTAAACGGGCGGGGGCCAGCGGCGAGCCCAGCGGCCGTCTTCGGAGGCACGGTCAGTAATCAGGGTGGCCAGGGCTTCCGCGCCGTTGGGCGCCCAGCGTTTGTTCGCCCCTTTCATCCGCACCCCGACGCGCTTGCAGGTGGCTTCCGCATGGCCGCTGCCGATGTGTAGGCCCTGCGCCCGATAACGTGGATAGTCCATGTGCTCCTGGTATTGTTCGATGTAATGGATGTGCGTCCAGGGGATGCGGCCGGGGCTTCCACTGGGCAGGTCGGCCGGTTTGGACGGCCGGGGCACGTAGCGCTCGGCGGCCGCGCACAATTCACGTCGGAGTTTCTCCTGTTTGCCCTCGTAAAGGAAGTCCTTCCAACGATGGCGAAGCCTGTGGTACTCCGGACCCGGCGGATGGACCTGCGCCGCACACTCAGCCAAGCGTTGGCTGACATGGGTAAAGTCGATGCCCCAGCGGGCGGGATCGCAGGCTATACACTCACGCCTTCCGCGCGGAACTTCTCCCGGTTGGCAGCCTCCGCGGCCATCCTGGCCACGGACGCATTGCTCCTGACCAAGATGCTCTACGCAGCCTACCTGCACGAGGTCTACTACCGCTCGGATTTGCGACCCCTGTACGCGTTTGTGCGGAGATGGCTGTAGCCGACCAGTTACTCGCGGAACGGAACGACCCGGTAGACGCCTTCCGTGTTGAAGTAGATGCGGCCCTCTTCGTATTCCCAGATATAGTTGCCCATGTCGGCACCGCCGAGGCCTTCTTCCCAGATGGTCTTGAATTTTGCGCCCATGATGCGCTGGACCTCGTTGGGGGACATTCCTGTGCGGATCTGGGTCAGATCGTGGAACCGGCCGGGGCCGTACATATTGGGCATGGTGGGCTTCTTACAGGCCGAAAGTAACAGTGGCGCGGAGCCAAGCACCAGTGTGAGGGCGGTCAGACAAAGGGTCCTCAGTGTGCGCATCTTCTTACTCCTTCCAGAGACCCCGTAATTATAGCTCACTGCCGTCGACTGGATAGGTACGGATTGCAGCGTTGTGGCACCGGGGGTGCCTAACCGAATCGACGGGCACCATTTCCCCTCTTCAAAGAGGGGGAAAACGACACCTGTGCCCCGACGAAATCGGTCACGCACCCGGGCACCGGAGTTGGCACCGGAACGACCGTTCCGACAGGTCCTCGAAAGACGAATCCGTATCGCCGCACCTGGCGGCGCGTTCTTCCCAGATCTCGGAGCCGAACGATTGGCCCAAGTCGCCTTCGGCCTGCTGGCTCAATCAGACCATGCGTTCAGGGGTGTATGCAGGATGGGAAGCTCTGTCCTTCCGCCTCATTTCAAGGCGTTCTTCAGTCGCGTGCAGATCGTTTTGAGGATCTTCACGCGCGCGTGGCGCTTGTCGTTGGCTTCGACCGGCGTCCACGGCGATTCGGGCAGGCTGGTGCGTTCGAGCAGCTCATTGACGGCGGCGTGATATTCCGGCCGCTTGGCCTGGTTGCGGTAGTCTTCTTCGGTGATCTTGAAGCGCTTCCACGGAGTCTCTTCGCGTTCCTTGAAACGTCGCATCTGTTCGTCGGGGCTGATGTGCAGGAAGAACTTCACCACGACGTAGCCGAAATCGACGAGCTGGCGTTCGAAATCCCGGATCTCGGCATAGGCGCGCGACCATTCGTCGGGCCGCGCGAACCCTTCGACGCGTTCGACCATCACGCGGCCATACCAGCTCCGGTCGAAGATCAGGACCTGCCCGCCGTCGGGCAGCTGACGCCAGAAGCGCCAGAGGTAATGGTGCGCCCGTTCCTCCTCGGTGGGCGCCGCGATCGGCACGATGCGGTAGTCGCGCGCGTCCAATGCTCCGGTGATGCGTCGGATCGCCCCGCCTTTGCCCGCGGCATCGCAGCCTTCGAAGACCAGCACGCACGAACGGTCCCGCGCGTTGAACTTGCGCACCAGCCGGTTGAGCTGGCCCTGCCAGCGCGCCAGACGCTTTTCGTACTTCTTCGACCCCAGTTCCTGAGACAGGTCCAGCGCGCCCAGGCGATCGGGCACGCGTCGTGCCGTTACCACGGAACGGGAACTCTTCCGGGGCGGACGCTCCTTCAGCCGAACGGTCAGTTCCCTCAGAATGGTACGTCCCACCGTCAAGGCCTGCAGGCGCCGGTCGACGGCCTCGACCACGCGCCACGGCGCCGACGGTGCGCCGGTGCGTGTGGCCACCCGCTCGCAGACACGAATGAACGAGTCGTACAGGTTGTAGTTCTCCCAGTCGGTCGGGGTGACGCGCCAGCGGGTCTCGGGGTCGGATTCGAGCTTCTTCAGGCGTTTGCGCTGGGCGTCCTTGCTCATATGGAACCAGAACTTGAGCAGCAGCATTCCGTCGTCGGTCAGCAACTGCTCCGTGTGGCGGATGGCATCCAGCTCGGCTTCGAACGCACGATTCTTCATGCCGCCTTTGACGCGATCCAGGATGGGGTAGGTGTACCAGGAACTGAAGAAGATCCCGATACGGCCCTTGGGCGGTAACGCGCGCCAGTAACGCCAGAACCGCGGCCGCTCGCGCTCCTCCCTACTGGGCGTGTCGAAGGCATAGGTCAGCAGAAAGCGGGCGTCCATCCATTCGTGCAGCAAGTTGACGATCTCGCCCTTGCCGGATGCGTCCACGCCACTAATGACGATCAGAACGGGAAAGTCGCGCTTCTTCAGCTCGTCCTGCGCCTGGAGCAGTTTCACGCGGAGCGCCGACAGTGTGGTCTCGTATTCCTTCTTGGAAATGGTCTTGCCCGTCTCGTATCGCGCGAAAAGCATGCACCTCTCCTGGCTTCCGCCTGCGCCCACGGTACCAGACCTTGGCGTGGTACTCAGACCTTCCCGCCCAGCGTGTGTGCAAAGGCCCGCGCCTTCTTCAGCTCGTCGTCGACCCAGCCCAGAACCTTGGCCGTGTTGCCTTGTGGACGAGGACTCCCCAGCACCGAGCAGACGCGCATCCTTGACCTCCCGTCTGACGTCCCCTGGGACCGACGGCACAAGACACTATTCTGGGGCCAACCCGGTCCGTTGGCCAGTCCGGATGGAGCAGGTCGGCGGGAGGGAGTGTTTTCATTAATAGGCCTTCGCCATCACCACGCGATGCCTGGACGGCTGGCCGGTGAGAATGCACCTACCTTCGCCCCTTGCGGCCTCGGGGAGCTGGTCTTCAAACGGGATGCATCGGATGCTGGTCTCAAAGCGCTTGGCCATCTCGTCTTCCTGCTCGGCGCCGCCGGCCCAGTGTACCCAGGCGAAACCGCCGCCGTCGCCCTTGAAGAACGCTTCGAACTCATCGATGGTGTCAACAACCTTCGTCCGTTTCTCGCGCATTGCGCGGGCGCGTTCGAGAAGCTGGACCTGCATTTCGTCGAGCACCGTCCTGACGTTCGCCACGGCCTCGGCACGCGGCACGAAGGACTTCTTGCGCTTGCGCTGATCCTGTTCGCTCTCGCCTTCCTTCTCCATCACGAACCGGCGCACGAGGCAGACGCTGTTCTTCTCCAGGTCCTTCGGCCCGATCTCAACGCGCACGGGCACGCCCTTCAGCTCCCAGTCGAAGTACTTGGCACCCGGCGAGAGGCCTTCGCGCTCGTCCAGCGCCACGGCCAGGCCGGCGGCTTTCAGTTCGTCGCGGAGCTTCGCGCCTTCGGCCGTTGTCTTGACCTTCTCGTCGTCGTTCTTGTAGATGGGCACAATGGCGACGTGAATGGGCGCCAGCTTCGGCGGCAGGATCAGGCCGGTATCGTCGCTGTGTGTCATGATCAGCGCGCCGACCAGCCGCGTGGAGACGCCCCAGCTTGTCGCGTAGACGTACTCCAGCTTGCCGTCCTTGTTGAGGAACTGGACCTCGCTCGATTTGGCGAAGTTCTGACCCAGGAAGTGGCTGGTGCCCATCTGCAGCGCCTTGCCATCCTGCATCATGCCTTCGATGCAGAGCGTATCCAGCGCGCCGGCGAAGCGTTCGCCCGGCGTCTTGCGGCCTTTGACCACCGGCACCGCCATGATGTTCTCGGCGAAGTCGGCGTAGACATCGAGCATCCGCGCAGTCTCTTCGACGGCTTCTTGTTCGGTGGCATGCGCGGTGTGGCCTTCCTGCCAGAGGAACTCGGCCGTGCGCAGGAAGAGCCGCGTGCGCATTTCCCAGCGGACCACGTTGGCCCACTGGTTGATCAGGATCGGCAGGTCGCGGTACGACTGGATCCAGTTCTTGTACTGCGCCCAGATGATCGTTTCGCTGGTGGGGCGGATGACGAGCGGCTCTTCGAGCTTCGATTCCGGATCGACGACGACGTGGCCGTCGATGGTCTTCAGCCGGTGGTGCGTGACGACCGCGCATTCCTTGGCGAAGCCCGAGGCGTGTTTCTCTTCGCGCGTGAGGAAGCTCAACGGGATGAAGAGCGGAAAGTATGCGTTGACATGGCCGGTCGCCTTGAAGCGGTCGTCCAGTTCGCGCTGCATCTTCTCCCAGATGGTATAGCCGTGCGGGCGGATGACCATGCAGCCGCGGACGGCGGAGTGTTCCGCGAGCTGGGCCTTCTTAACAATATCGAGGTACCACTGCGAGTAGTCCTGCGCGCGCGTGGTGATGCCGTCCTTGTGGCCGCCCTGATCCTGCTGCTGTTGCTGTTGCTTCGCCATGAGTCGTCGATCTCCTCGGCCCGTGTAAGGGCAGTTATCCGCGAACGCTCCGATGCCCGTAGTGGTGATCCGCTGAGGAAGGACCGTCATCGGGAAGGCGCATTCATACCGAAAAGGACGCCTTCAGACAATGGCCGGAATGCCTACACATAGTCTGGATGTAACCGTCCGCACACCTTCCGGCAGACGGGGAGGTTCTGCCCTGCGTTTCGTCCGACAATCGCACTTGGGTAAATCCATTCCGCTGGTAGACTGTGCAGCCGTTCGACCGAGTCTCAGAAAGGCTGGCAGAGCGCGCATGCCGAGCAACTTTGCCGTGGTGATCGACGGTGTCCTGGCTGGGATGGCGCGTCCGGGTTCGAGCGTGCCGTTGATCAAGGATCTGGAATTTCTGAAGGAAAAGGGCATTGGGGCTGTCTGTTCCCTAACGATACAACCGTTGGATCCGGTGTTGATCAAGGAATCTGGGCTGCGCTATATCCACCTGCCGGTACCCGATTTCTCGCCCCCCTCCATGGCACAAGTCAAGCATTTTGAAGCGTTTCAGCAGCAAGCGGAGGCGGACGGATTGGCGACGGTGGTGCATTGTGGAGCGGGGCATGGACGCACGGGGACGATCCTGGCGTGCGCGTTGGTGAGCCGTGGACGCAAGGCGGTTGAGGCCATCAACGAATTGCGAGGCATCCACCCCGGATACATCGAGACGCCTGACCAGGAGGCGCTCGTCTATGAAGTCGAACGCAAGGCGCAACGAGGATTGCATGGCGCGTAGAACATTCGAGCAGCTCGCTATCGAGAACGGCGTCGTGACCAACGAACAGGTCAGCGAGTGCCGTTCGCTGCAGGACGAACAGCAGCTCCGCGGCGAGCCGATCATGCCTATCGAGAAACTGCTGGTCGAGAAGGGCTATCTGACCGAAGACCAGCTTCGCGCCGTCAACACCGCCATGACGCGCCTGCAGAAGGATGAAGAGCGCGGCGACCCGGTGCGCATCGGCGGCTACGACATCACTGGCAAGCTTGGCGAGGGCGGCCTCGGCACCGTCTACAAAGCCCGGCAGATCTCCATGTCACGCGATGTAGCTCTCAAGGTTCTCCACAAGAAGTGGCTGGCCGACGAGGAGTTCAAGAAGCGATTCCTTCTCGAGGCGCGCCTGGCCGGACGCCTGAGCCATCAGAATCTGATCCAGGTCTATGACGTTGGCCGCGACCGCGGGCTCTATTACTTCTCGATGGAGTTCGTTGACGGTGAGACGTTGGATGACATGATCGATCGGGAAGGGTCGCTGCACATCCCGCGCGCCATGGATGTCACGCTGCAGGTCCTGCGCGCGGTCACCTACATCAAACGCTTCGACATTGTTCACCGCGACATCAAACCCAGCAATGTGATGATCAACCGCAGCGGGCTGGTCAAACTCGGCGACTTCGGCTTCGTGAAGAGCAAGATTGACCACGCGATCTCTACGGAAGGCGAGGTGCTCGGCACACCCGACTACATTTCACCCGAGCAGGCCATGGGCCTGGAGAACATCGACTGGCGCAGCGACCAGTACTCACTGGGCTGCAGCCTGTATCACATGCTCACCGGCAAGCCGCCGTACGAGGGATCGGGATCGGCTGTCATGCGCCAGCACATCAAGGCCGATCTGCCGGATCCGCGCATCTACAACACCAAACTGGTCGAGTCGGTTGTCCAATTGATGGAGAAGATGCTGGCGAAGGACCCGAACGACCGTTACCAGACGACGCAGGAACTCTTCGAGGACCTCGAGTTGATCAAGATGGGCCAGGATCCCGCGGCCCAGCGGCTCGACGCCGGAAAGTCGACGATCATCCGTGCCTTCAAGGCCGAGCAGGTCAAGGTCAAGCGCGCGAAAAACGAGGTCGAAATCCTGCAGGACGAGTTGAGCCGCATGCGCCGCTTCATGATCGGCGCGTTCATTCTGTCCGGCATGCTGATGATCGCGCTGGTGCTGGTCCTCGCATGGCTGGCCTTCAAGAAGGGCCTCTGATCCCTACTTCTTTCCGGCGGATTCCGGTTCGTCCGTCCGGCAGGTCAGGACCGAGGCGGGGATCGGCGCCCTCTTCGGCGCGGGCTCCCGACCGGCCTTGCCCTGCAACCGGGCTGTGGCCTTGGCCACCAGCGTCCTGAACTCCGGTTCGTTGCGGTTACGTTCTTCCTGGACGCTCCCGCGCGAAACGTTATCCTCCTCGCGATCCACGGAGAAGAAGCGCTTGATGAATACGCCTTCGAATCGCGTTCCACCTGTAGAAGAGACTGCCGCGCCGCCGGTCCTGTGGCACCATCTGCTGCAAGGCCGGCGTCTCTATATCAACGCGTGGATACGGTATCTGGTGGCCGTGGCCATTGTATTGGGTTTGTTCTTCTCCACGCATGTCGTTGGCGTGAAGGGCCTTGACGTCGTCCAACTCCTGATCTGTGCCGGGGTGCTGTTGATCTACAACACGGCGGTCATGTTCTGTGTTCGGCCATTGTGCGAGCCCGAGGCGGCGCGGCGTCACCGGCGTCAACTGACGGGCCTCAGCCATCTGACCATCACCTTCGATTACCTCGTGCTGACGTATCTGATCTGGCTGGTGGGCGGCGCAGAATCGCCCTTCCTGGCCTTCTATCTACTGCATGTGGTCGTGGCGGGCGTGATGATGTCACGGAAAGCCGTCTACGTGCATGCGCTCTTGGGTTATCTGCTTCTGGCCGGACTAGTGGTCAGCGAGGGGCTGGGGTGGATCCCGAAGAACCGGCCCGAAGGTGCGGTGCCGGTCGGCGGGGCCATCGAAATCCGCTATGTGCTGACGGTGCTGGTGATCTACGCCATGCTGATGGCCGGCACGGCCTTCCTGACCAGCAGTGTGTCGCAGTTGCTGCGGGAAGGCGAACAACGTCTTCGAGTTGCGAACCGAGAACTGGAACAGCTCTCGGAACTGCGCCGCGCGTTCCTCCATATCGCGCTGCACGACCTCAAGGCACCGCTGGCCGCGATCTCGATGCTACTCACCAACCTCTCTTCCGAGATCGGCGGCCCTCTGACCGAACAGCAGAAGCACTGGGTGGACCGTGCGCAGCTGCGGTTCAAGGACATGCTTGGATTTCTCCGCGACCTGCAGACACTGGCCGAACTAGAGGCCGGCCAGATTGCCAGGCAGGCCAAGCCGATCGACATGAGCGCCTTGCTGACCAAGGTGACCGCGGAGCACCAGGATCTAGCTGCGCAGAAGAAGCAGACGCTCCGCGTCGATACCGTGGACCGTCTGCCCAACGTCAGCGGCGTGGAGCGCATGGTTCACGAGGCCCTCGCGAACTACATCACCAACGGTCTCAAGTACAGCAGCGAGGGCGGTGAGATCGTGGTGCGGGCTTTTGCGCTGGAGAAACGCGTGCGGGTCGAGGTGAAAGACAACGGACGTGGCATCGCGCCGGAGGACCAGAAGCGGCTCTTCAAGGAGTTTGTGCGCATCATGCCCAAGGACGGCTCGGGCCCTCAAGTGGCCGGCACGGGTCTGGGTCTTTCCATCGTCCGCCGCATCGTTGACGCGCATGGTGGACGCGTGGGCGTCGAGAGTGCCGAAGGGCGGGGATCGACGTTCTTTCTCGAACTTCCCCTTACCGACTTCGTCGGTTCGCGCATCGAGCCGGCGGTGTAGGGCACGCAGTTCCCCTGACTTGCATTGTCCAGCCGCTTCCGGGAATTGAAAAGCCCTTGGGAGAGGGTGAACAACAGCCCCTTTTCCACTGGGCTCCTATGGGAAGCCAGCGCCGCTGCGCTGGACGGTCGTGATGGCGCGTGACGGGCTGGTGGCCGGCGCAACGGTCGCCGATCCGGTGAGGCTGGCGCGGAAGGAACTGATCGGGAAGTGGGCGCCGGGGCAGCTGGTCTTCTTGCCCGGGACGTCGTCGTGGCCGATGACTTCGGCGTTCGGGATCTTGCATTTGGCCTGCAGGAAGCGAACCAGCGAACGCAGGCTGGCGAGTTGCTTCTGCGAGGGATAATTGGCCTGGAAGTCGCCGACCAGGCAGATGCCGATTCCGTGTTCGTTGTATTCCAGGTTGCCGGCATGTGCGCCGCGTTGTTGCTGTTTCCAGCGGTAGCCGACCTCGACGTCGCCGCTGCCCGAACCGGTCCCGTTACCGATGACGAAGTGGTAGCCCAGGCCATCCCATCCGCGTGCGAGGTGCGAGCGGTGGAAGCTGTCGGCCGATCCCGTGTCGGTGGCCGAATGATGAATGACGATGTGTTTCCAGGTGCGGCCGAGGCGCACATCCCAGCGGGAGTCGGCTGGCGCCACGGAGTTGCTGTACGTCACCGGTGCCGGCGCCGCCGGCGCTGCCGTCGGTCGCGACAAGCCGATGTTACTGACCTGATTCGGGTTGTAGCATCGGTCCACTTCTTCTGGGGTGAGCGTTCCGAAGAGCGTGATGGTTGGCGAGACCTGGGTGGCCTGGGGTGCAGTCGGAGCGGGACCGACCGAAGCCGACTCGATGACTGGTGGCGTCGAGCGCTTGGCCTGTCTGTTTCCGCAGCCGGGCAGAAGCAGTGCGGCGAGTCCAAGACCCAGGATGCTGCGCCGGCTCAAGCGGTGCGCGTCACGCGGTTCCTGCATGTCCGTTCCCCCCTGCGCCGGGCACGCGGGGAGACCGCGGATGCGCGACGCCTTCAGACGACTCGGTTCTTCAGCCGACCCAGTCCTTCGACTTCCATTTCCACGACATCGCCGCGTTGCAGCAACCGGGACGGTTTCATGAAGACACCGACGCCCGAAGGCGTTCCCGTCGCTACCACGTCGCCGGGCTGAAGCGTGAGGCCCCGGGTGACGTGCTCGATGATCCGTCCGACATCGTGGATCATCCGGTCCGTATTCGAATCCTGTCGCGCCTCGCCGTTGACCCAGCTGCGCAGCCGCCAGCTACGCGGCGCGCCGGTCTCGTCGGCCGTGACCAATGCCGGTCCGAATGGAGCAAAGGTGTCGAACGATTTGCCACGGAACCATTGCTTATCCCCGAACTGCGCGCAGCGGGCCGAGACGTCATTGAAGACGCAGTAACCCGCGATCACGTCGGCGGCCTTATCGGCGGGGACCTTCTTTGCCGTCCGCCCGATGATCACGCCCAATTCCACTTCGTAGTCCAGCTTGGTCACGCCGTCCGGATAGACGATCTCGTCTTCCGGTCCGCACGCGGCTCCAGGCGCCTTGCAGAAAAGCAGCGGCGCCGCAGGGTACGGGTCCCCCTGCTCGTCCGCGTGGTCCTTGTAGTTCAGCCCCACACAGACGATCAGGCCCGGCCGCGGTACGGGCGCACCCAAGCGGACCCCGGCCCGCTCGACGAGAGCGGACGGGGCCGTCTTCTGAGTATCGACCAGCCGTTCCCTGACCCTTACCCAGAATTCGCCACGCAGAAAATCGAGCATGGTCGAGGGAATTCGCCCGTCGGCGCGGTTCAGGTCCAGGATGTGTCTGCCGTCGTTTACCAACGCGCCCAGACGCTCCTGACCGGCGGGTCCGAAGCTGATCAATCGCATGTGTTCTTCTCCACACACAAGGTTTGACACCACAGCCCGTTGACGTAGGGGCTGTGGTTCGCCCTCACTCCTCCGTGGGCCACATTGTTCACCGAGTCCCTGTGCCCCCTGAACGGCAAACAGGGTCGGAGGACATCTGGTCACTGAGGGGAGCTTGTAGTACACTGCGTGGCATTCTGCGGCCAGGACGCTTTCGTCTGCCGTTGAGCCGTCTTTGAATGGAGGTTCGCTTGTCCGAATCGGTTAAGGAACTCCCAGTGCAGGTCGTTCGCGATCTCCTGGCGCGCATGGTAGGACGGCGGATCGCGGTGATCGGAGACGCGATGCTGGACGCGTACGTCTTCGGTCACGTTAGACGTCTGTCCCCGGAAGCGCCCGTGCCGGTGGTGACGGTGGAGCGGGAAGAGCGTTGGCCGGGTGGTGCGGCCAACGTAGCGAAGTGCCTTGTAGCGCTGGGGGCCAGAACCCGTCTCTGTTCCGTCACAGGCAACGACGAATATGGGCGCACGCTGCTGGAGGAATTGCGGGCGCTGGGCGTGGATACGAGTGCTGTCGCGACAGATGCCGCGCGGCCGACCACGGTCAAACGCCGCGTTCTGGCGCAGCGCCAGCAACTCATCCGCATGGATCATGAATCCACCGCGCCGCTGACAAAGGCCTTGGAACAACGTCTGCTGGGAAAAATCCGCGCAGCGGTGCGGTGGGCCGAGGCCGTTGTGTTGTCTGATTACCACAAGGGTTTTCTGACGCCCGCAGTGTGCCGCGCGGTACTGGAGGAGGCTAAGAAACGGCCGGTTATCGTGGATCCCAAAGCGTCTGGGTGGGAGCGGTTTCACGGCGCTACGGTCTTCAAGCCGAACCGGCGCGATGCCGCGGCGGTGTTGGGGGGGGATCTGTCGGAGGAGCGGGACGCAGTGGCAGGTGCGCGGAGGGCGCTGCGGGGATTGGGCGTCAAGCATGTGCTGCTGACGCGCGGCGAGAGGGGCATGCTGTTGGTTTCACGGGACGGTCCCGCGCCGCGACTTCTCCCGGCGCTCTGGCGAGAGGTCTTCGACGTCACGGGTGCCGGGGATGTGGTTGCTTCAACGCTGGCACTGGCGATGGCAGCGGGTGCGGGGATCGACGAGGCTGTCTGGCTGGCCAACGTCGCGGCGGGCGTCAAGGTGGGCAAGCTGGGTGCGGCGTCGGTTGCGCCTCAGGAGATCCTCGACCTTCTCGGGCACGGCTCGCTGGACTGCGAACGCAAAGTCATGAGCCGGAGTCAGGCGGCTTCATTCGCCGCGCGTGTTCGTTCGCAGGGGCGCAAGGTGGTCTTCACCAACGGGTGCTTCGATATCCTTCACTACGGACATGTCTCCTATCTGGAACGTTCGCGGCGCGTGGGCGATGCACTCATCGTCGGCCTCAATTCGGACGCCTCCGTGCGCCGTTTGAAAGGCCCCGGCCGGCCGGTGCAGAACGAGCACGACCGGGCGCACATCCTGGCCGCGCAGGGCTGCGTGGATGCGGTCGTTGTCTTTGACGAGGACACGCCGCGCAAGCTGGTCGAAGCCATCCGGCCGCAGGTGCTCTGCAAAGGCGCCGACTACAAGCGAAAACAGAAGGTCGTGGGCTGGGATCTGGTCGAGCGGTGGGGTGGTCGTGTGGTTCTGGTGGAACTGATGGAAGGTCGTTCGACGACCGGGCTGATCCGCCGCGCCAAGAGCCGGTAAGGGTGGTGCCACGGGCACCACCCGCTAGTGGTCCGTCACATTTGAACGGGGAGGTGGGCTGGGAGGGGTTTTGAGCGTGATCGAGGCGCGGAACAAAAGGCGTATCAGGCAGATA
>CAYSBP010000076.1:0-12490 GCA_964429255.1 uncultured Planctomycetia bacterium | reverse complement strand
AAACTCTTTTAGACCACTCCGTTGGAGTGGAAGGCGCTTTCGTGACGGGCACCGTGCAGTCAGAAGTGCAGTCAGAAGGAGGAACGGACGTGCATGCCCTGGAAACCAAAGAAGGTGCGGAACGGGCCATCCAACGGTTGCGCGAATGCTACGTTGCGCTCCGGACCAACATGGCCAAGGTGGTCGTGGGCCAGGAGGAGGCCGTCGAGCTGCTGACGACCGGCATGCTCAGCGGCGGCCACATGCTGGTGATCGGCGTTCCCGGCCTGGCGAAGACCCTCATGGTCAAGACGCTCGCCAAGATGCTGGCCTGGGAGTTCCGCCGCATTCAGTTCACGCCCGACGTGATGCCCGCCGACATCCTGGGCACGGAGATCCTCCAGATCCAGGAGGGCCGGGCAGGGCAAGAGCGCGTGCTGGTCTTCCGCAAGGGGCCGATCTTCGCCAACCTGATCCTGGCCGACGAGATCAACCGCACGCCGCCCAAGACCCAGGCGGCGTTGCTGGAGGCGATGCAGGAGTTGGCCGTCACCTCCGGAGGCACCACCTATGAGCTGCCGCCCCCGTTTCTGGTGGTCGCCACGCAGAACCCCATCGAGCAGGAAGGGACCTATCCGCTGCCCGAGGCGCAGCTCGACCGTTTCATGCTGAGCATCCACATTCCTTATCCCAGCCAGGACGAGGAACTGGGGATCGCGGCGCGCTCGCCGCGGCAGCCCATCCCCGAGATGACGCCGGTGGCGGAGCGGACGGAGTTCGTGGACTTCACGGCGGTGATCGACCGCGTGCCCGTGGCGCCGCAGGTTCTTCAGACGGCCGTGGCGCTGGTACGGGCCTCGCGGCCGGCGGAGAAGGGCGCGAGCGAGTACGTGCGCCGCTACGTGGCGTGGGGTGCGGGACCGCGGGCCACGCAACACCTGGTGACCGCGGCCAAGGCGCGGGCGTTGTTGCGCGACCGGCCGTCGCCCGAGGTGGAGGACGTGGTCTCGGTGGCGCTCCCGGTGTTGCGCCACCGCATTATTCCCAACTACAACGCGCTGGGCGAGGGACTGGACGCGTCCGACATCGTCCGTCACCTGCGGGAGAAGGTCGTGGGCTCGGGGGCGTGATCCGTGGCGGGATTTTCCCATCCTTTCCTGGACCTTTCGCGCATGGAGGCGCTCCGGCGCGTCCGGCTTCGTCCGCGCGGGGCGGCCGAGGGCACGTTCGCGGGGCCGCATCCCTCCCACTACCGCGGAACGGCCGTCGAGTTCGCGGACTACCGCAACTACGTCGAGGGCGATGACATCCGCCTGGTCGACTGGAAGGTCTTCGCGCGCAGCGACCGCTACTACATCCGGCTCTACGAGACGGAGCGCAACCTGCTCACGTATCTGGTGCTCGATACCAGCGGCTCGATGGCCTTTGACGGGGCTGAGCGACGCACGGACGGCAAGCTCGACTATGCCAAGCGCTTGGCCGCCGCGCTGGCGTATCTGGTGGTGCGTGAGGGGGACGAGGTCGCGCTCTCGCTGGCCGACGCGCGGGTTCACGAGCATCTCCCGGCGCGCACCTCGTGGGCGCATCTCGGCGTGCTCCTGGAGAAACTGGCCCAGGCGCGTGCGCAGGGCTCGACCGACTTGGGCACCTGTCTCGAGCAGGTCTACCGGCGGGTGAGCCGGCGGGGGGTGCTGATCGTCCTGAGCGACTTCCTGTACCCCACGGACGGCTGGTGGAAATCGCTTGATCTCTTCCGCCGTTCGCGCTTCGACGTGATGCTCTTCCATATCGTGCATCCCGAGGAGTTGGAGTTGCCCGACATCCCGACCGCGCGGTTTCTGGACACCGAGGGGGACGGGCGGTTCACGGCCGAACCGGCAGTGGTGCGGGACCAGTATCGCGAGCGGTTCAAGGCGTTCCTGCGGGAGGTGGAAGGCGGGTGTCGCGCGCGCCTGTGCGACTGGTATCTGGCGCGCACGGACCAGGACCCCTACGTGTTCCTGGAGCGGTGTTTCCGCTCGCGGGAGTACGTCCGATGAGCGCACTGGGTTTCACGGCGCCCGGCATGCTGATCGCGCTGGCGGCGGGCGCGCTGCCGATCCTGATCCATTTCCTGACCCGTCCGCGTCCCCGGGTGATCCCGTTCCCGCCGCTGCGTTTTCTGATAGAGGCGGGGGCGGGCCGGCAGTCGCTCCACCGGTTGCGGACGTGGATCCTGCTGGCGCTGCGTGGTCTGGCTACGGCGGCGCTGGGGCTGCTCTTCGCCCGTCCGTTCCTGCATTCGGACGCGGGGACGGAGGCGCCGGGCGAACCGCGCCGCGCGGTGCTGGTGGTGGACGCCTCCTGCAGCATGCGCGCGGCGACCGCCGGCGTGACGCTCTTTGCCCACGCGCGCGCGGAGGCGGCGGAGGTGTTGGGCAGCCTGGAGAGCGGCAGTTCGGCGGGCGTGGTCTTTATTGGCGCCCGGTCCCGCGCCGCCCTGCCGGGGCTCACCCGCAACCTGCACGAGTTGCATGACGCCCTGGTCCGCGCGGAACCGACGCTCGAGTGTGGCGACCCCGTGGCCGCGATGGCCTTGGCGCAGCGCATGCTCGACGGCCGGGGCGCGGTCTACGTGTTCAGCGACTTCCAGCGCACCAACTGGAGTGCCGTGCGGTTGGGGGAGGACTGGAAGGGCATCGCCTGCTACCTGCGGCCGGCCGCGGCATCGGGACATCCCAACCGCGGGATCACGGAGGTGCACGCGGCGCCGCTGGAGCCGGTCTCCGGCGAGCCGACGGTCATCGGCGCCACGGTCTTCAACGCCACGGCCGAGCCGCGTCAGGAGACGGTCCGTCTAGAACTCTTTGGCTCGGTTCAGGAGAAGACGCTGGACCTGAAGCCCTTCGCGTCCGCGGAAGCCAGTTTCGCCGTCGTCCCGTCGGAGCCGGGGTACGCGGTCGGCGAGGTGCGGTTGGGGGGCGACGGGTTCGGCGAGGACGATCGTCGCGTCTTCGCTCTGCGCGTGCGTCGCGCGCTCCGGATCCTGGTGATCAGCGACAGGGATTCGACCGATCTTTCCGGTTCGGCTTTCTTCGTACGGACGGCGCTTGCCCCCATCCCGGACCGCGCGGACGCCGCGTCGGCCGCGGGTCTGGCGGTGGACTACCGGCGGAGTCAGGAGACCGATCTCCAGTCGCTGAGCGCCGCTGATCTGGTTGTACTCACCTGCCCGGTGACGTTCAGCGTGCCCGCAGCTGAGGCGGTGGCGCGGCGGGTGATGGAAGGCGCGCCGTTGTTGTGTCTTCTGGACGGTCCCACGGCGCCCGGCCTGCTGGGCGGGCTCGGTACCGCATCCGAGGGGGTCGTCTCCCCTCCGTTCACGCTGGTGCGGGCGGTGGAGGCGGCCTCGAACGCGCCGGGTGAGACGCTGGGGCGGATCCAGGCGGGCGCGGGTCCGTTGGCGCTCTTCTCCGGTCCCGAGCAGGGTGACCTGTCCCGCTTGTCGTTCTCGCGCCACTACCAGACGCGGATCAACGAGGCGCGGGCGGACGAGATCTGCGCGTACTTCGCGGACGGGTCGGCGGCCGTGGCGGTCTCCCCCGCCGGTCGCGGGTCGGCCCTCTACGCGAACTTCCCCGTCGATCCCCGCGGCGGTCCCCTGGTGGGCAGCCCGCTCTTTCCCGCGTTGCTGGCCGAGTTTGTGCGGACGCTTCGCAGCGGCACGGAGCCGCAGGGCGCGGCGCCCGGGCAGGCCTGGAACCTCGACGTGTCGAGCCGTTCCGAACCGGATGCCTCATGGAAGGTCACCGACCCGGCGGGTGGTCTGGTGACGTTCACCGTGATCGCGCGCGGCCGGACCGTGCGTCTGGCGATGCCGGCGGCGTCGGCCCTGGGGCCGTACGCAGTCCGGATCGGGAGCGAATTGGCGGCCGTCGGAACCGTGAACGTGGACCCGCGCGAGACGGACACGCGGGAGATGCGCCCTGACTTTTCGGGCGGTCCCGCGACCGTGCGGGTGCTGACGGCGGAAGGCGAGAGCCTTGCGGCCGGCCGCGCCCGCGACCTCTGGCCGCTCTGTCTGGCCGTGGTGGCGCTGGGCTGGGGGCTGGAGATGCTGCTGCTGAGCATCTGGCGCGCCCCGCGCATGGCCCTCTCCGGGCCGAGGGCGTCCCCGCCCGCGGCCGGAAAGGCGGCGCCCGATGCCTGAATCCGTCCACTGGGTCTGGCTGCCCCCGTGGGGGATGCGCGCGGCGCTGGCGCTGGGCGTGGTGCTGGCGGTGTTGGCGGTCTTCCGACTGCTGCGCGAGCGCCGGCAGGTCGGGCTGGCCCGCCAGCGCGTGTGGTGCGCGTTGCGGCTCCTGGGCATCCTCGTCTTGACGCTGATTGCGATGAACCCGGTCTGGCTGCGGCCGCGGGTGGCCGGCGACAAACCGCGTCTGGTCGTGTTGCTGGACACGTCGGCCAGCATGGCGGTGAAGGATGTCGACGGCCAGCCCCGTTTGCAGGCGGCCCTCGATCGCTTGGCGGCGCCCGGGACGCGGGCGCGTCTGGAGAAGGAGTTCGCCCTCGACGTGCGCGCCTTCGACCGCCAGTCCCGCCCGGCCGACCTGGGCCAGATAAGGGCCGCGGACGCGAAGGGGGACGCCACCGACCTTGCCGCCGCCCTGTCAGGCGCGATCCGCGACCTGGAATCCCTGGAGTCCCAGGCGGGGATCCTGGTCGTCTCCGATGGCCGTGCCACGGCTGCGGGCGTGCAGGACGCGGGCGTGCTGGCGCTGGCGCGGTCCGTGCCGGTCTGGACCTGGTGTCTGGGCGGTTTGGTGCCCCGGCGCGACCTGTGGATGGAGGTCCCCGCCGCGGAGGTGCTGGCCTTCTCGGGCGCCGACGTGGAGCTGGTGGGCTGGCTCAAGCAAGTAGGCTATACGAACCGCACCTTCCGCGTGGAATTGCTGAAGGACGAGACGGTGGTGGGGCACGTGGAGCTGAAGCCGCCGGAGGAGCGGGCGGTCTTCACGGTGAAGGCGCCTGCGAACGGCGAGCACCGCTATGTCTTCCGCGCGGTGGCGGAGCTGGACGAGGCGGATACGCGAAACAACGAGCGTTCCGTCTGGCTGCGCGCGGTGGGCGAGAAGGTCCGCGTGCTCGTGGCGGACGGTTCGCCGCACTGGGACACCAAGTTCCTGGTCCACACGCTCAAGCGGGACCCGCACGTGGACGTCACGGCCGTGTATCGGCTGGGGCCGAAGCGCTACTTCTCGCTCGTCTCCGCCTCGGGTGCGGAGCGGCGGGAAGAGAAGAGCCTCTTCCCGCAGCGCGCGGAGGACCTGGCCGCGTTCGACGTGCTCATCTTCGGCCGGGGTTGCGAGGCCTTCTTCGAGGACACGACGGACGAGTTGCTTTCGGAAGCGGTCGGCCGGCGCGGACTGGGGATCATCTTCGCGCGGGGCAAGTCGTATGGCGGCCGGTTCTTCCCGCTGGCCAAGTACGAGCCCGTGGTCTGGGGCAAGGGGGCGGACGCCTCGGCGCGGCTGACGCTCGTCCCGGCGGGGCAGGGCCACCCGATCTTCGAGCTGGGGATTCCGGGCGGCATCGAGGAACTGGCGGCGCGCCTGCCGGCCTTCGACCGCGTCGCCACCACGCTGGGCGAGAAGCCGCTCGCGGTGGTGCTGGCGGCCTCGGACCAGGCGCCCGCTGCCGGCGCCGACGAGGAATCTGCGGAGAAGGCGACCGTGCTGGCCTGGCAGCGGTTCGGGCAGGGCAAGGCGGTGACATTGAACGCGGCCGGTCTCTGGCGCTGGGCCTTCCGCCAGAAGGGGACGGAGGAAGAGGAGGTCGTCTACGCCCGCTTCTGGAACGCGCTGTTGCGCTGGATGATCTCCGGCGCTGAGTTCATGCCGGGGTCCGATGTGGCCTTCTCCAGCGCCCAGCGGTACTACACGGACGAGCAGCCGATGCGGTTCTGGGTCTCGGCCAAGGGCGGTCAGGTCCGTGCGTACCGGCCCCGGTTGACGATCGAGCGGACGAACAGCGCGGAGGCCGGGCCGAAGCCGGAGGCGCCGACGGTGGAGATCGAGCCGGTCGAGCAGCGTCCCGGCGCGTACCAGGCGGAGGCGGGCCCGTTCCCGCCGGGCACCTACCGGGCGGTGCTGCGGAACAACGTCGGCATCCCGGCGCAGATCGAGTTGTCGGTGGACGTGTTGAGGGCCTCGACGGAGCAGCGGGAGCTGAGCGCGGATCCGGAGCAGCTTCGCCGGCTGGCGGAGAGTTCCGGCGGGCAGGTGTTGACCGGCGACGAGGCGGTTCGGCTGGACGAGGTGGTCCGGCGCTGGAACGCCTCGCGTAAACGCGCGATGGAGCAGACCACGGTCTGGGACCGGTGGTGGGTCTGGGCGGCGGTGATGGCGGCGCTGGGTCTGGAGTGGTTCCTGCGCCGCCGGGAAGGCCTTTTATGAAGTGGAGCGTGGGCCTATGGCTGCTGAAGCGGCGAACGGTCTGAAGCCGGGTGAGGCGGGGGCGCGGGGTGCGACGCTCTTCGGGGCCTTGCGCGCCCGGCTCTGCGCAGCCTACGCGCTCCGGCTGCTGGCGGTGCTGACGGCCGCCTGCGCGCTGGCCTTCCTGGCCGTGGTGGCAGGCGATGCGGTGGCCGTGTTGCCGGAGCCGCTGCGTGTGGCTGCGCCAGGGGTCCTGTTGGGGCTGGCGCTCGTGGCGCTGGTCGTCGCGGCGCTGCTCGGACTCCGGCGGCTCGACTCGCTGGGGGTGGCACGTCGCTTCGAGCGCAAGATGCCCGCCCTGGGCAATGCGTTGACCAACGCCGTCCAGTTGGCCTCGCAGCCCAGCGAGACGGCGGTGGGCGAGATTCTCAGGGCGCAGGCGGTCGAGCAGGGCCGGCGCTGTGCGAAACCGTTGAGCGCATGGGCGCTGGAGGAGCGCCCCGCGCTGTGGGCGGGGCTGGCGCTGGTGGCGGTCACGGCGTTGTGGGGCGGCGGATGGGCGGCTTTCCCCGATGTGTTCGAGGCGGTGCTGCCACGGTTCTTGGACCCCCGCGGCGACCATCCGCCGTACAGCCGGTTGCGCGTACAGGTTGATCCGCCCTGGGCGGAAGTGCGCTATGGCGGGCAGGTGGAGCTGCGCGCGATCACGTCGGGCATCCCCGCGGACAAGTTGTTCCTGGTCGCGCGCCAGGGGGCTCGCGAGACGCAGGTCCCCATGTTCATGGCGGCGGGCGTGGAGCAGGACGATCCCGCCCGGCGCACGTTCTTTCAGACCCTCTCCCAGCTCCGGGAACCCACCGTCTTCTACGCCACCGACGGACGCGCGCGGAGCGTGTATGGTCGGATCGAGGTCAGGTTCACGCCGCTGCTTTCGAGCCTGGAGATGACGGCCCACTATCCGGCCTACACGGGTCGCCGATCGCGCGCGCTGAAGTTGAAGGGCGAACTGGCGTTGCCGGAAGGCACGCGCATCGAGTGCCGTGCGACCAGCAACCGCCCGCTGGCCAAGGGCACGGTCGTGCTCACGCCGCTGCTGGGCGGCGCCGCGACAACGGTCGAACTCCGCCCGAATGCCGGCGGCGGCGAGGTGCGGGGCGAGTTCACCGTGACCGCGCCTGTCGTGTATCGCGTGGGGGTATCGGACGTCGACGGGCTCGAGTCGACCGACTCGCGTGGCGGGCGTTTCACGATCCTGCCGGACCGCCGCCCGACCATCGCCGTCCTGGAACCGGGCCGTCACGCGGTGGCCACGCCGGACGTCGCGGTACCCGTGCACGTGCGTGCCGAGGACGACTACGGCGTGGCGAGTATCCTGTGGTACCGCCGCCTCAACGGGTCGACCGAGCGGTTCTGCGCGATGCCGCTGAAGCTCTCCGAGAACGCCGAGGTGGCCTCGGCGGAATCCGCCGGCGCCTTCTCGCTGGCCCAGCTCGGTGTGCGGCCCGGTGACACGGTCGAGTATTTCTTCGAGGCGGTGGACAACTACCCCGGGGGGCCCAACGTCGCCACCAGCCGTCTCTTCCGGCTCACGATCATCTCGACCGAGCAGTACCGCGAGATTCTTCGGCGCGCGGCCGCGCAGCGGGCGCTCTTCCAGCACTACCGCCAGCTCGACGCCTGGATACGGCGTCTGGCCGAGCGGTCGCGCGTGCTGGACGAAAAGGGCCGGGCGGCCGCGAAGGACGGCGCGCTTCCCGAGCGGGAGCGGGCCGCGCTGGAGGGGGAATGGAACGCCCTGCGCAAGGACTTGGCCGAGTACCATGAGGCGCTGGGCAAGGCGCTCCAGCAGCCGGAGCTCTTCGACCTCGATTCGGCGCTCAAGGAACGGCTGGCCGAGCATCACCAGAAGATAGGCGAGTTGACGAAGGCGCTGGCCAGGGCCGGCAGCGGCGGGACCCCCGCGCCATCGCTGGCGGACCTGGGCGGCCTGCGGCAGGCGCTGGCCGAGTTCCAGCGCGAGCAGTCTCAGAGGGTCGGCGAACCGGTCCGCCACGTGCAGTCGGTGGCCGAGCTGTTGTCGCGGGCCCGGCTCTTCACCGTCCTGGCCGAACGGCAGTCGGAACTGGCGCACATGACGGAGCGGTTCAAGTCGAAGTCCGGCGTGCTCTCGCGCGTCGAGCAGATGGAGCTTCAGGAACTGGCCCGGGTCGAGACGGGGATCCGCGAAGCGCTCCGTCAGCTCATGGATGACCTGCCCAAGCTGTTGGGACAGCTCCCGGAGGACGCCTCGTACGACAAACTGCGAGCGACGACGGGCGCGTTCATCGAGGCGGTGGAGAATGCGTTTATCGATCCGGAACTGGCCTCCGCGGGGCGCCTGCTGGCGGAACTGAACGGCGGCGGGGCGTACCCCCCCGCGCGGAGCGCGGCGGACAAGATGGACGCCCTGGTCAAGAAGTGCGGCGTGGGCCAGATGGAGGGCCTCGGTCAGCAGGGTCTGGCGTTCCAGCCCCAGTTGAGCGACTGTCTGGGTAACACGCTCCAGCAGATCCTTCAGGCGCTGGGGTCGGGTGAAGGCCAGGGGCAGGGCGGCCAGGACGGCTACTCGATGTTTTCCGGCGACGTGGGGCTCTACGGTCCGGGGGCGGAGATGGCGCGGAACCCGGAGGCCGGCGGCGAGGGTGACGGCGACGAGGGGCGGGCGCAGAGCCGTCACGAGCGGCTAAGGCCGGACGCGCCCGACGGACCGGATGCGGAGCGCCCGGGCACCCCGCCACGAATCCGCCTGACGCCCAACGATACGTTCCCGCTGCGCTATCGCGACCTGGTGGGCGACTACTTCCGTGCCATCGCGGAGATGCTGGCACGGGACGGAGGAGACGAGGAATGAAACGCGTCTGCATTCTGCTGGCCTGGATAGGGTGTTCGTTCTTGGCCCTTCTGGGCGCCGAGGCGCCCGCGGACGGACCGCCCGCGGCCGGTGGGTCGGCCTCCGGCGGGGATCTCGTCGAATGCGCCAACCTCATCTACGCGGGCACGAAAAGTTCGGTCTGTTTCAGCGAGAAGTTCCTCTCCACGGTCGCCGCGGAAACCACGGTGACCACCTCGCGGAAGTTCAAGCCCGTCAAGATCTCCGACGAGGAACTTTTCCGCTATCCCTTCGCGGTGATGACCGGCGAAGGCGGGTTCACGCTGCTGGAGGAGGAGCGCCGGCAACTCGTGCGCTACCTGGAGCGCGGCGGGTTCCTGCTCGCCTCGGCCGGCTGCAGCAGCAAGGCGTGGGACGAATCCTTCCGGCGTGAGGTTACGGCGCTCTTTCCCAATCGCCCGCTCAAGCGGATCGCGATGGACCACGCGGTCTTCCGGACGGTCTACGACATCAAGACGCTCAAGACCAAGGGGCCCGAGGCGCATCTGGAGGGACTGGCGATCGGCGACAAGCTGGTGCTGATCTACTCGCCCGACGGGCTCAACGACACCAGCAGTCTGCACGGCTGTTGCTGCTGCGGCGGGAACGAGATTACCAACAGCCAACAGGTGAATGTGAACATCCTGACCTATGCGCTTCTCCAGTAGCCCGCGACGACGGGTCTGGCCGATCCTGGCCCTGCTGCCGATCGCGCTGGCGGCCGCGGCCTTCTTCTGGCCGAGGAACGACGGCCGGCCGCGGGCCGGGTCGCAACTGCGCGCAGTCTTCTCCAGCGAGACGAACGGGGAACTGGAGCCGTGCCGCTGCTCCGCCGGTTCCGAGTCCAACTACGGCGGCCTGCCCCGCCGTGCCGGCTTCCTGGAGGAGGCGCGCCGCCAGGGGGCGTTTCTCCTGGTGGACATCGGGTGCCTCGGCGCCGGCGTGCGCGAGTTCGAACTGCTGCGCATGGAGGCCGTCCTGCGCACGATGGCCGACCTGAAGTACCACGCCGTGGGCGTCGGCGAACACGAACTGTGGCTGGGCCGCGAGCGGTTCCAGCGTTTCGCGCAGGCCGGCCATGTCCCCTGGGTCAGCGCCAACGTGCTGGCTCCCGGCGGCCGGCCGGTGGTGGACCCGTTCCGGGTGGTGCGCGTGGCGGGCCTGGACGTTGCGGTGACCAGCGTAGTCGCCAAGGGCCGTTATCTTCCGGGCCCGGAACTCGAGCCGGATGACCCGTTGGAATCGCTGGCCCGGGTATTGCCGCAGATGACCGCCCGGGCCGGGGTCGTCGTGGTGCTGGCCGACCTCGATCCGCTCGAAGTCAACGCGCTGGCTGAGCGGTTTCCCGAGATCACGCTGCTGCTCTACCGCGGCCGGGGGGATTCGCGGCCGCCGGAGCAGCTCAACCGGAGCTGGGTGGCGGCGGTGGCGGGCGAAGGGCGTTTCATGGGCGACGTGACGCTGAAGTGGAACGCGCCTGGCGCCGTGGAGGCCACAGGCGCCGCGGTCGTCCTGGACCAGAAGTTCCCCGAATTGGAGGAGGCGACGTCCGCCTCTATCGACTGGTACCGTGACCAGGTACGCGGCCGGAAATTCGACCTGACCCTCTCCGGCCCCGGCTGGAAGCGCATCGCCGCCGATCATCCCCCCGCGGGCGACCGCTATGCCGGTAGTACCGCCTGCTTCGGCTGCCACGAGGAGGAGTACAAGGCATGGAAGTCGTCCGCGCACGCCCACAGTCTGGCGTCGCTGGAGAAGGCCCGCTACGACTTCTCGCCCGAGTGCGTGGTCTGCCATGTGACGGGTTACGGGGCCCCGGACGGGCATACGATTCTCGCCGAGACACCGGAGCAGGCCAACGTCGGCTGCGAGGCCTGTCACGGTCGCGCCGGACTGCACGCCAAGGCCCCATCGGGCAAACCGGTACGCCTCGCGCCCGCAGGCGAGGCCTCGTGCCTGAAGTGCCACACGCCCGAGCGCAGCTTCGGGTTCGAGTTCACGAAGGCGTGGCCGAAGATCAAGCACGGCCCGGTGGAGAAGAAGGAGAAGCGCCCATGAGCGCGACCGGGCGAACAGGCGCGTTGGTTGTGTGGGTGGTAGCCGCCGCGTCGCTCTTGGGCGCCGACGGCCCCGCGACGCCGGTCGACCGCGTGATGCCGCATGCGGGCTGGGAAAGCGCTTCCGAAGCCGCCCTGGCGGACGGCCAACCGGTGCTGATGATCTTCCACGCGCCGTGGTGCGGCGCCTGCCACAAGCTGCAGGAGGAGACCCTGGGGACCGATTCCTTCCAGACCATGGCCGCGCCGCTGCATCTGGTGGCGATCGACGCCGAGGCGGAACCCCGCCTGGCCGGCGAGTACCGCGTGCAGTCCCTACCGGACATGCTGCTGTTGTCGGGGGAAGGCCAGGTGGTGGCCCGGCGCCAGGGGTTCCTCAACCTCGACGCGATGCTCGCCTGGCTCGCGGAGGGCCGGCAGCGGATTGCGCAGGGGCGGTGGGAGGGCTTTTCTGCCGCCGATCAGGATGCGGATCTGGTTCGCCGGGCCCGGGATGGGGCGTTGACCGACGCGGAGATCGGGGAGGCGACACGGCGGTTGAGCGCGCCGGACCCCGCGCTGCGCGCCACGGGGCTGGCTTTCTTCCTGGCGCTGGAGGCGAAGGCCGTCCCGACGCTGCTCCAGGCCGCGGCCGATCCGTATCTCGGCGTGCGCCTGTCGGCCGTGGAAGTGCTGGAGCGCTTTGCGCCGGAGGCGCCCGCCGTGGACCCCTGGGCGGACACGGCGGAACGGACGGCGCAGCTCAAGGCGCTCACGGACTGGTGGAACCGCGACGGTCGTCCCGCGGCCTTGTTCGAGGCCGGCGCGAAGCGAGCGGCCCCGCCGCCCGTCGACGCGCGGAAACTGGGGACGCTGCTGGAGGGGGTGATGTCCGACCGGCCGATGCAGCGCACGGAGAGTCTCAACGCGCTGCTGCGGATCGGCGCCGAGGCGCTGCCGGCCATTCACGAGGTCCTGAAGCGCAGCGAGCGGCTCGGTCGTTCGCGCGCCTGCCGGTCGCTCGAGGATCTCCGCTGGGCGATCCTGATCCCGGGCGAGGTGGAGCGGGCCGCGCCCGGCGCGCGCCGCAGCCTGGCGCGGGGGACGGTCGCCGAGCGGCTGGCGGCCGTCGAGCGGCTGGCGCGCGCGGGACG
>CAYSBP010000075.1:0-12518 GCA_964429255.1 uncultured Planctomycetia bacterium | reverse complement strand
CGCCGTCACTGAAAGCCCGCTGAGCACCGGGGCCGAGAATTATCTATGAACCACGTGCTTCCGCAAGAAGAACTGTCCACCCATCTCGGTCCCCTACCACCTACGTGTCGCCAACCCATTGATAATCCAGAATATATCGCAGAACACTCTCCTGGTCTTCACGCGTAATTTCGGCAAACGAGAGCCCGAAAGCCATCAGCTCCGGCTCGTCCTCCGCAGGCTCTACCCAGGCGACCCGACAAATCGCGCGAACGGGCAGTTCCGCCTTCGTCAATTCCACCGAAATGCCCATCACCAGCCGATGGCACAACAAGTGCTCTTCCCAGTGCGGATCGGGCAAGCGACCCAACAGCAGTACACCGCCCTGAGAAACATTGTGTGTGCGCCCATTATACCGGTCAGACGACACGCTGAAGCCCGGATCCAACGAAAGGAAGCGGTAGCGAACCGGAAGCCCTTTCTGCACCCTTAGGAACCTGCGAAGTTCAGTACCACTTTCGGACATATCACCCCCCCATTCTCCGGCCGTCTCACCCTAACCGTCACAAAATCCAGTGCAAGCGAAAGGCTGACGAACATGGAGCATTCTCCTTTTGAATACTCTTGCCACCTATCACGTCACCGTATTTGAGTGCGGCCATGGCGGGGTGCGGGACACGTTGGGCGGGCGACGGAGCCCCTCCCCGCTTAGAAGCTGGGGAAAACACTCGCGCCCGGCGTGTGCCGCACCCGACATGGCGCTGTCCGGCAGAGCCTGCTTGACACACTCGCTCCACTCGGACAGGATTTACCAGACCCCATCGGCCTTCCCCATTCCTGGGGCGGGGACCCGATGGGGTAACCACGGGAAGGTCCATCTCAAGGAGCATTACATGAAAACGCGTTTGTTCGGGGGCTTGCTGCTCGCGTGTCTGTTGTTGGGTGGCATTCCGATCCAGGCTCAAGAACCTCTGCCCACCACGCACGAGGAAATGGCCAAGGCGTTGATCGGTTCGGTCGAGTCCCTCACCGTGCTCCTGGAAGGCATCAAGGATGAAGCGGGCATCGCCGCGGTCAAGGAGAAGCTCACAGCCATCATGCGTCGCCAGAACGAGATTTCAATGGCCATGGAGAAAATAGGCGAACCGAAGCCTGAGGAAGAGGCTGAACTGAAAGTGAAGTACGAAGATAGGACGAACGCCGCTACCGAGAAACTGGCCGCTCAGTATCAGCGACTGATGGCGATGGAGGCATTCAAGAAGACCATGCTGGAAATCAAGGCGTTGATCGAGAAGGAACAGCCTCGAGAGTAGCCTTCACGCGGTCGGTCGGTGCGTCCTCCTTCACGGAGGACGCGCCGCGCCGACGCCCAATCTGTTCGAGGTACCCCGCCAACTCCTCGCGCGACCGGACGGGCACAACCTCGCAGTTCTCCGCCAGCAGGATCGCCTCGCCGGCCGCCTTCAGTTCGGCCAGCAGATCGGCCTCGGCGCGAAGCACGTCCAGAACCGTTTCGCTGAAACCCGTCTCGCCACGCCCTTCTACCAGCAACCGCACTGTCGCCACATCGATCCCGGCTTCCTGAAGCGCACGATCCCAAAAGAGACTCCCACGCCTCCTGCACCGTTCGCGCAGATAGGCCGCCAGCTTCTCCGGCGCCACCTCGCGAACGGCCGCCGCAATCGCGGCCTCCTGCAGTTCCGCCACCCCATGGCGGGACGTCAACTCGCGCTTGACCGTTCCATCGGGTTGCGGGCTTTCCTGCCAGTACAACGCATCGTGAATCCGCACCTCGGGTTCGGGCTGACCGGCACGCGGTGACAGCGCCACATCCACGGCTTCCTGTCCCGTCCGCGAGAACCGCGAAACGAAAAGATCCGCCCGGCCCAACGCTCGGGAACGGGCCACGATACGGCTTGCACCGGTCGCCACCGGCTTGATCATCAGCCAGCCCCCACGATCGTCCATCACATCGCCCAGCTGCTTCTGGAAATCGACCTCCGTCTTCGCGACGGGATCCAGAAGCACCGCCGGATACCGTTCGGGACGAACACGCTCCGCCAGTTCCTTCCCTTCCCCCTCCCCGGGATCCAGGACACGCCACTCGATCCCCGGCAGCCAGTTCAGCAGCGTCTCCAGAATGCGCTCGTGGTTGTCGTAGATCGCTTCCCTCTCGACCAGGACGATGGTAGGCACGCGCACGGCGTTCCGCGACAGGTCGCAGCGCGCCTCCGGGGTCCCGGCGTCCAGGCAGCGCCCCACAACCCCGCGCCGACGACACTGCGCGTCATGGAAACAGGCGGGCACCGTCCTGCAAACATCCGGCCGCGGCTCGTCCAGCAGCCCGCAGAAGACGCGCAGCAGGTGAAGCCGTCCAGTCTCGCCATCGTAGAGCCGGTTACCGACGACCAGTGTCGGTGTGGCCTTCACGTGCCGGCGCTGTCCGGCCAGCGCATCAAACGCGAGAATCGATTCCGCTTCCCCTGCCGCCAACGCCCCCGCAAGACGCGCGCGGACCAGCCCCAGGTCCCTCGCAACATCTTCCCATGACGATTCGCGGTTCTTCGAACGCCACGCGAGCCAGTCCCAGAAACGCTCGGGATAGTACCGCAGTACCAGCGCCTGGACACGATTCTCCTGCAGTTCACGCTCGCCGTGCGGGGAACGGAAGGTGCCATCCGTGTTCCTGCGAACAAAAAAACGAGGAACGATCTCGACCCGGTGGCCCAGTTCCTTCGCCATGCGCCCCATGTCCGGCGCCAGCTCGCACCAGTGGGGGCACTCGGCGTTGATGAAGACCTCGACCTGCAGCCGCCGTTTGCCTTTCTTGCTGAGCGTCTCCATATGCGGCTGTAGCAGTGCAAGGACTTCAGGGTCTTCGGGGATCTCCTTCGTCAACGGGATGAAGCGTATGCGGACGTCCCAGCGTCGGCTGTTCGCGCCCTTCCGGCCTTCCGGCGGACGGAAGACCTCGGCGACGCCGAGGCGCTGAACCTGATAATCGAAGTTTGCAACGACGGCCTTACCGGAGGACCAACTCGTGCGATCGGAGTCCTTTCGACCGGCGTTGATGGCGAGGTCAAAGGCATTTCGAGCGGCATTCGTCGTTCCTTCCTCCCCAAGTTGTGATAACAGCATCCGAAAATCGATCGGTCTGGACGATCCGCGGCCCTTTTCCTGTTGAGGGTTGGGCGCGGCTTCAACCTCTATCTCTTGCTCTCCGAGTCGGAGATCTCTGCTCCACCATGCCAACTCAAACGTTAGAGGCCTCAGGAACTCCGGAAACGGAATCGGCCCTTTTGGGTTATGCGCATGGGCGCCTCTTCTGGTTGAGGTGTCCTGTGCGGGTGCTGCATTGGGGGATCCCTCTGTTACATGAATTTCCGCTTCGGATGGAAACCCGGGATTCTCCCGCTCCGTTTGCCCCAGCAACACGGCATCATATTTCATCAACGCCATCGCCTTGGCCATTAATTCCGTGCGCAGGGCATCTCGCTGCGGATCACCGTCGGAGTCCTCGTCGTACGAACCGCCGGCCGCCCAGTTGCCCGCGTCCACCAACAGCACCGGACCGCGCTCGCGGAACCGTTTGATCAACGTCGCCCGCCGCGCCACGCCGCCGATCAACCGCATCGGACAGTCGCACGGCAACAGCGCCCCGTGCGATTCAGCCGTAAAGAGCACCGTAAAGACGGGCGGTTCCGGTTCGGCGGCACAGGCTCCGCTCGTCGGGCCACAGAGAAACAGCACGACGCTCCAGAGCCCCACGGGCACGATGGATGCAGCAACATACGACGGCCGGCGTGCGAAACCACGTTGTCGCACCGCGCCAGCGAACCAAGAGCCAGGAGCCGGGAGCCCATGGTTCCTCATCTCCGCCCCTCCACCGGTCCCCGGCCCTTGAGCGATTGCAGCGCTTCGGCGACCGACTTCTCATAGGCGAAACTGGTCTTCGTCGCGCCTACGATGGCATCCACCGTGCGGCGCGTTCCCGGTTGGGTGCCTTCGAACTGCTTGAGAAATGCGTTCACGCGCGAAGCTTCGAGTGGCTTACCGTAGAGTTCCATGGCGCGCACGGACCGCACGCCGAGTACCTTCAGGTCCGGTGCGGCGACGGCGATCATCATCTGGGCGTCATTGCAGAGCGGACAGTGAATCGTACGATGGGCATCGACCACCCATCCCAGCAGTTGCCCGCCCAACTCGACGCGGTGGTAAACGGAGCCCAGTTGTTCGAAGTCATGAACAGCCTCGGCGCCCTTCTTTCCGAAAACCTCCCGCGCATAGGCCGCCACTTCCGCCCGCCGCCGTTCCTTCAGTCGCTCGCCACCCAGCATCCGCACCATGGCCGGGGCGAGGTAGTTCTCCACGTCGCGGCGCTCGCCGGAACTGGTCAGCACGAAGCGCCCCAGCACGACGGTGATCTCGCCAAAACGCTCGACACCCAACTCGGCTTCAGTCTTGGAGAGCCGCCGGTACCCCTCCGCATCGTCGTAGGACACCTTCTCGATCACCACGCGCGGGTCCAATGGCTTGATCGAATCGTCGATCGCCCGTTCGGCCTCCCGCCAGCGCGGATCGTCCTTGGAGTAGAAGACGGTCACAGACAACGGGGTGTCCTCGGCGGACGTTGCGCCGATGCCCAGCAGGAGAAGAAGGATCGGAACGATGAGCGGGGAGCGAAGTGCGAGACGCCCCATTCCGCCCATGCTTCCCAGAACGCCCATCCGCCTCCGCATGGCCATCCGCCCTCTTCAGCCAGCCACCGCCTCCCGGTAGCTGGTAACCCGTAGCCACTTCATATCCCAACCGTCTTCAGGATGGCGCGTGCCCGCTCTTCGTCGTTCCGGATCTGCCCAGCCAGCGTCGTGACGTCGGGGAATCGCCGTTCGCCGCGGAGTTTCTCGACGAAGTGAACTTCGAGTTCCCGGTCGTACAGATCGCCCAGGAAGTCGAAGAGGTGCGTCTCGATCAGCAGATCTGGTTTCTCGCCCACCTCGACCTTCGCGACGGTCGGCCGGTAGCCGACGTTGGTCATCGAACCGTAGGATCGGCCTTCCAGTACCGCGATCGTGGCATAGACACCGAAGGGCGGACGGACCTCTCGGCCCAGATCGAGGTTCGCGGTGGCGTAGCCCAGCCGGCGACCCAACGCTTCGCCGTGCGCGACGCGTCCGTAAACCGAAACACGCCGACCCAGCAACGCCTCGGCCTCCTTCAGATGCCCATCCCAGATCGCCTCACGAATGCGCGTGCTGGAGATCGGCTGGCCGTCCGGTGCCAGTCTCGCCGGAACCGTGCGCAGCGCAAAGCCGCAGCGTTGCGCCAGCGCCGGCAACTCTGGCGAATCACCCCCCAGACGGTCGTGGCCGAAGCGGCTATCGAAGCCCAACAGCAACCCCCGAATGCGAAGCCGCTCGACCAGATATCGCCTCGCGAACACTTCGGCACTCAGTCCGCTCAAGTCCCTGGTGAATTCGAGCACCCACGCAAAGTCAATGCCGGCTCGCTCGAAAAGAACCAGACGGTGCTGCAGGGTCGTGAGCAGATCCGGCGCACGGCCATCCATGACGCGGCGAGGGTGTTGCGCGAACGTGATGATGCCTCGCGGTGCCCCAAGTTCATGCGCCCACAACCCGGCCTGCCGCAGCACGTCCTGGTGTCCCAGGTGCACCCCGTCAAAAATCCCCAGCGTCGTGACGGCACCGGGAAATGCGGGAGGCTCGGATTCGTCTCGGAAGATGCGCATCGCTCCAATTCTGCCGCCTAGTGGTCCAAGGAACAAGGGCAGGGCTTTTCAATTCTCTCTCCGTTCATCGGCCTCGGAGTCGTACAATCATTGACCGAATGGACCGTCTGGGCCAGGCGGTTCAAGATTCGGCGGCCGAAGAAACTCAGAGGCCATCGGTTTCGTACGCCTTACGTAAGCCTGGTTTCGAGGCGCCCATGAAGGGACCCGGGGCATGGAACCCGTCCGCCAAACCGTCTGAGGGATCCTGAAAGGGCTCCTCCATACGACGCCACCGCCCTCGCCGTCAGAGCCGTTCCTCCGAGTGCAGCAGGCGCCACGCATTCTCAGAAAACACCAATTCCACCTCCCTCGAGTCAAAGACGGGTTGCCCCGCCATCCATTCGCGGAAGGCCACGTCGTCCCGCTCCCCTAATGCGGCCCAGTCCCCCCCGCTGGCGTATAACAGCCGCGCCGCACCGACTTCGCCCACCACAAAGTGCAACGCCTGGCCAATCTCTTCTTCCCGCCACCCCTTGCATAAAGACGGGCTCAGTCCAAGCGTGGTGATAAAGACATTGGCCCATTCCGCCATCCGAACCTGCGCCTGCCAACCCTCCACGGGACCGTGAACAAACGGGTCGAACAAGAAAAAGGTCTCCGGGTGGCGGCGAAGCACTTGCTTAACCTTGGCCACCAGATGCGCTCCGGGCGGGAGACTGAGACGGATCAGACGCGAGGTGCCTCGCAACGGGTAGCACAGCGGCCACCATTCGGCCGGCTTCGCCAAGGCATCGAGCAGTCTCGGTCCCAGTTGCAGATCGATCACGGCCGAAGCGCGCGATGGAAATCGCGCATGCGATTCGCCAACGATGCGGTCCAGCGACTCGGCATGACGCCATAACACGCCGTCCCCTGAGACGTCTGCGGGCAGGCCCAGACTCCCGGTCGCTGCGCCATAGAAAACCACACCCAAACAATCGGCAATGGGTCGCAAGGTTTGCGGTTGCTCCATGCGCACATGGCAATCGATGAATCTCAACACAAAACCCTCCTCTCCGGATATGAGGGGACGCAACCATAGCACGCTAACCGTGCGCACGCGACCGTGTCACCAGTCCTCGCAGGGTCCTTCCATTCTCTCGCTGCTCATCGCCGTCGGGGTCGGTATCGGGTAACGACGGGTGTCGCGGGCGCAGCTGCCCTCTCACCGAGGTCTGGGCTTTACCCCCATTTTGTTCTGAAGATGTTCACCTGGCGTCTTCCCTTGCCGCCGTCTTCAGCCGTTCGAATTCCTTCAGGCAGGCCAGGTCAGCGCGCTGGCGGTAGACGCGTTGCACTTCGTCTTTCTTCTTATCGACGACCGTCTGCACGGCGCGATTCTGCTTGCCCATGTTGAGGAACTTGGCGATCTCATCGTCGGCCTTGCGGATGTTCTGGATCTCTTTGCGGAGTACCTGCGCCATCGAGGCCCTGCGGTCGGTTCCGGCAGCTACCTGCGCGACAGCCGCTTCGCTCTTCTCATCACAACGCTCCAGCAGCACGTTGATGGCCTGGTGGACCTTCTCCCAGTCCGAATCCCCCAGTCCCCGAGCGGCCTCGGTGAGACGCTCGTCCCGGTTCAGCGGTGCGAGCAGCCGTTCGGCCCGCTGCCGGATTTCGACATCTTCGTGCTTCATCGCTTCCTTCAGATAGGGGATGGCGGCCGGGCCGGCATCGGTCAGTTTCGCCTGCGCCTCCTCGCGCCGCTGGAAATCGTCGTCCCCTAATTGGGACGCCCACAACTTCATCTGTTCGGGACTGGGGGTGTCCGGTTCGGCGGCCGGCAGCGGACCGGGCGCCAGGGCGCACAGGAACACGAGTAGCGCCGCGTACCGAGCTACGGAAGTCTCAGACCCCATGCTTTCGCCTTCCGCCATGGATCTTCGTTGCGCACTCGTCACAGATCTTCTCCCGATAGGCTCCCCGCACGCGCCTCGATCCGCGGCGGAATACACGGCGCCCGGGGTCAAGAGCCTCCGCGGCGCGGGACCGGGCAAGCCGTTCTGCTACGGATCGTCCGGGGCCTTTTCCAATTCCTTCTTGTTCTTGGCATGCAACTGGTCGAACTCGCGCTTGCACATGGACTCGATGCTTCGTTTCACGTTCTGCCGGAAACTGGTGAAGTGCTGTTGCGTGGACAGGCGGCCCTGAACGCTGACGCTGCGAATGAACTGCTGCTGCTGCCGGTCCCAGTTTTCCCACTGCCGGAACAGTACTCGCGCGAGCTGGGCGGTCTGGCTTTTCCCGTCGGACGCCTTGCGCACGGCTTCTCCGGCGCCCGTTTCCTCGCCCATCTCGTCGCAGAGAGAAAACAAGGCCTCCCTCACCTCGTCCCACTTGGCCGACCCCAGTTGCGCGATGGCGGCCTGGATACGTGGGCCGGCGGTCAGGCGGCGCAGGAGCGCGTCGGCACGCTGGCGGATTTCCGCGTCTGCGCTCTCTTCCGCGGCCTTCTCCAGGGCCGCCTTGGCCGCTGGTCCCGCATCCCTAAGCTGCTGGTGGGCACGTTCGCGCAGGCGGAAATCCTCATTTCCCAGATCGGCAATCAGCTGGGCATGAGGAAGGGCCGGCGGGCCAGGTTCCTGCGAGAGAACCGATGCGGAAAGGAGCACCAGGATCAGACCAAACGCCGATCGCATCAACACTTCTCCCGTGTGGTCCATGTATCATATGAACACAGGAAACCGCTCAAGAGTCAAGGACAAGCTATGGAATTTCGCGTGGTCCGCGGGTAGACTCCAGCGTTGCCGACGCAGACGGTATCAACCCGTGGACTTCCTGACTCGTCAGGCCTTGGTATGGCCGGAAGGGGACGCCGTGAGTAAGAGCGAAAAGAGACCTTCGGGCAGGAAGACGCCCGTTCCCCAGCCCAAGAAGGCTGCCTCCAAACGCGATTTGACGCGAAAAGCAAGCGACCCGGACAGGCGATCCGCCAAGCCTCCAGCGCGCGAGACCGTGGCTTCCACGCCCAAAGCCTCCGCGTCACAAAGACCCGGTCGTCCGGTCGTGCCATCCGAACCGGCCGAACGCCGGAAGGCGGATGTGTCGCCGGTTACCCGCCAAGCTGCACCGATGTTCCGCAGGCAACGGGACGCTGTCCCAGCGGACGCGCAGAAGGCACCCGCCGGCCACGCGAAGACGATCGCGAAGAAACCCGGTGAGGGCGTCAAGCCGGCTGCGCCGGTCAGACCGTCCGTCGCGGCGAAGCACACGATCCCCGCCAAGGCGCCCGGGCAGAAGCCAATTGCGGCGTACTTCCGTTCTGCGGCCGCCGAGCCTCGCGTCGAGAAGCGGGAGGCACCAGCGGGCACGCCGGCCCGTGCGTATGTGGCCGCGCCCGCCGAGAAGCCTGCTCCGATGGTCGCGCCGCAACCGAAGGCTCCCCTCGCTGCGCGTACCCTTGTCCCCGCGGCCCCCGTCCCCCAGGCACCCGCCATGCCCCGGACGCCACCCGTTCTGGTCCAGGCCAAGGAGCCTGTGGATGTACCCAAGCGAACGGCGCCCGAGCCCAGGCAGAGGAGACGCATTGTGCGAAAGAGTAGGAGCGCATCCGCTCGGGCAGCGACCTCCGTCGAACTCCAGCCGATCCGCCCCGGCGAACCGGTATTGCCCTTCGTGGGTCCGCAGTTTGTGCGGGGTCCGGAGCTGATGCCGCAGGGCGAGATCGACCGCGGCAAACCGATCCCGGAGACGTATGCCGTAGACCGTCTGGTCGCCATCGTTCGGGATCCGCACTGGGTCTTCTGCTATTGGGAACTCACCGGCGATCTACTGAAGCGCATTCATGGGGCGCGCGGTGCGGCGTGGGTCGAGTCGAGCGCCTGGGTGCTGCGCCTGCATCGCTATGCCGAAGGAATGGCGATCGATGTCCAGGTCGATCCGCGCGTGGGCAACTGGTACATCCACGTGGGGCAGCCGGGCGAGTACCAGCTCGAGCTGGGGCTGCTTTCGCGCGAAGGCGAGTACCTGACGTTGCTGGCTTCGCAGATGGTCATTACGCCCTCGGACCGTCCATCGGATATCACGGATGAAGAATGGCAACTGCTCAAGGAGCGTGAAGAGGAACTCTATCAGCGTTTGCTGAAGGAACTTGGATTGACCGCCGATGCGCGCCAACGTGGCGTTTCGGGCTTTGTGGGCGCCAGCGGCGTGCCGTCGAGTTGGCCGGCGGCGAGTTGGCGGCTTCCCGGCAGCGTCCTGGGTGCGTCGAGGGAACAGAGCGGCGCGGGACTGGGAGGGGCCAGTAGTGTGGGCGGTATTGGATCGAGCGGCATGTCGGGCCTTTCCAGCGCGTTGGGCACCTCCGGGAGCGGGCGGCCGTTGCAGCCGGCGGAGTGGGTATCGAGTTTTCTGGGTGCGTCCGGACGGCCCACATCGAGGGGTTCGGGCGGGATCATGGAGGTCGGTTGGATTCTCGGCGCCGATGGACGGCATGAGGTGGTCATGTTGCGCCCCGGCGAAACGGGTGGGCCGAACTGGCATCAGCAGTCCTACCTGTCGGCTCCGGTGGAGACGCGCGGATTCAGCGTCAAGCTGCCGCGGGTCGTGCATGGCGTCCCGCATCCGGCACCCAGTTGGCCGCCCTCGAGCGGCTCGACGGGCGCCGGTGTCTCGACCGTTAACGAGGTCGCGCCGGCGATCGTGCCGTGGGCGCATCCGGAACCGGTGAAGCTGACCGTAGAAGGTGAAGAGCCCGAGGAAGAAGCGGGAAGAGAGGACCGGGTGAAGGCTACGAAGCCCGGACGCCCACGCGCTCAGCGCCGCGGCTCGGCCACGGCCAAGTCGCGCACGCGGAAGGGCCGTTAGCCCGGATTATTCATGGGCCCCTCCCCATGAATAATCCTCTTCGACTCGGCCTCTCCCGAGGCCTCGCTCAGGGCTAACCTGGATTATTCACGCTCGCGGCGCCGGCCGTCTGCAGCGCCCATCCCACTGAGCGTGAATAATCCAGGTTGGTCACTCGTAGATGACCGCGGTGAGCACCTTCAGTCCGCGGCAGTTGGGACAACGCGCCATGACCGCGCCGCCGTTGCCACTGACAACGCCGCGACCGCCGCATTCCGGACAGGCCCGGTGCTTATATCCCTTGACTTTGAAGATCTTCTCCACGGCCAGGGCCTTGAGGATGGCGGCTTTGGTCTCTGGGTACTGCGCCGTCCACCAGATATCCGGATCGTCTGAATACTCGGGGTGGACATGCTGTGGCGCGTTGTGCCCGCGGCCCTGTGCGGTGCCTTCGCGCAGCCAACTGCCCTTGCCGTAGTTGATGATGTGTTTTGAGTAGTAGACGGGCGACTTCTGCAACTGACCGTCGCGAACCACCGCGGTCTGGTGGAAGCGGTCCGCCCAGATTTTCCGGACTTCGCCGGGCGGGATATCGAGGGTGCGACTGATACGGTGGACGAGATCGCCGCCCAGACCGCCCTGCGTGTCGGTTACATAGTTTTTCAGCTCCGTGAAGAAAGGCGGGACCCTCTTCACGCCATAGCTCAGGTCGACATCCTGGATGGCGAGGATGCTCTTGCGCGGAACTTCGATGGCCAGATCGTCGCGCTGGATGATGACGGCTTCGCCGGTCTCCGAAGCCAGACGGCCACGGATCATCAGGCCTTCCTTCGTGGTTACCATCTTGCCGGGAATGGCGGCGACCGGACGGTTAAGCCCGTCGATCTTGGTCTTCTTCATCATCCGGTCTGCGATCAGCTCATGGACCAGCGTGTAGTACATGAAGACGACCTGCTTGACGAGGTTCACGCGGCGATTCTCGGTCACATCCGGCAGCATGGATTCCACTTTGGTGCGAAGTTCGGAGTTCGGGAAGTTACGGATGAATGACTGGCAGCGCTCCAGCGCCGAACTATATTCGGTGCGGAAGATGTCGCGCACGATCGTTTCGTAGAGTTTGCGCGCCTGCACTTCGGCGTTCTTAGCCAATAGTTCGCCGCGGAAATCGCGAGCCAGTTCGGGAACCCGCGGGTCCAGGGCCTCGGCGATGGACAGATAATCGATGGCGTGGCCGTAGAGCCCCATCTGCGCGCAGTCGCGGGCGAGTTGCAGGTAGTCGTTTGGGGAATCGGCCGCAGGTGGACGCCGCTGAATGCGGAATTCAAGGCCCTCCTCGGGCGAATAGACGTCGCTTTCGCGCTTCTGGATCTTCTCCTCCCGCTCCACCATGTTCGCGGGGATCTGCATGATCTGCGTAGCGGTCTTGAGACAGCGGAACCCGGGCATAGCCCGCTCGGTGCTCTCGTACCCCTCCAGTGATTTGTTCCCAGACAGGAAGAGGCGAACGCAGTCGACCCTCTCCCCCCACAGCAGGTGCGTGCCTTCGGCCGCAACTTCGATGCCGAAGAGCTTCTGGATGTAACGGCGCTGGGTTTCGTCGAGCGTGCTCCAACGGAACGTCAGCACGTCATCCGTTTCGGCCCAGCGGAACCGGAACCCGCCCTCCGTCGGGGGAGGCAACAGATCGCCGATGTACGGTTGATCGCCGACCACAATCGTAACGTCCCGGATCTCACCCAACTCGGTCAGCAGGTCGTGGTTGTCCGCAGCCAAGAGCACGGGAACCAAGAACCATCCGCAGAGCAGGACCACGGAAAAACGCATCTCCAGCCGCCCCTTCCTGTGCCGGCCTCAAATCCCGCCGGCGGAACTATGACGGGTTGCCCGGCGTCTTGCTGCCGGGCTTTTCAATTCTTGGAAAAGGGTCTAACGACTTCGGCGTCGGGGGCGCGATCGGAATCGGTATCGAGTCCTTTTCCTCCTT
>CAYSBP010000074.1:0-12722 GCA_964429255.1 uncultured Planctomycetia bacterium | reverse complement strand
GGGGTTCGTGCTGCAGTGGGCCATTTCGACGTGTGCACCGTAGCCTTGGCGAAGGCGGACGCCACCCTTCACACCCCTTACCCCCTTGAATTCCACCTCCAGCCCGCTACGCTATCGCCATGGGAAAATCAAATTTCCTACCAGTCAATCTCTTCCTCACGGACCTCTATGTCGGCTACCGAGCCTTCCTCTGTCACAGCGCCGGTGCGCTAAGCTTCAGCGACGTGACCGACCCGTCGGGCATCGCGCTCGACAACGGCTGGGTCTGCGCCTGGGGAGACTACGACGGCGACGGTCGCCTCGCCCTGGTCAGCCGCGGGCTCTGGCACAACGAGACGCCCGGCAGCGGTCACAGGCTGCGCGTGCGCCTTCGCGGGACCGTCTCGAACGCAACGGCCATCGGCTCGGTGGTTACGGTGACGACCGCCGACGGGCTGCGGAGGCTCCGGCATGTCGCGGGCGGCACGAGAACGGGGGTCCAGCGTTCGTGGCCCAGCAGGCTGGTCGAGGAACTCGCCGACCTCGCCGGGGGCCTGCTGGTCCGCTGTAGCGAGCAGCTAGACCGCGTGCGAGAGATCGGGCCGATGACGGTGCTCCGCAAGGTCGGCCTCCCGCCACTCGAAGGGCCCGGGAACCCGTGAGCGAAGCGATCCGTCTGCTCGGTCTCGACGTCGGCGGGTCCAAGTGCGCCGCGCTGGTCGGCGACGACGAGGGCCTCGTCATCGAACGGCGAGAGGTCCCCACGCTCGTCGAGCGTGGCCCCGAGGAAATCCTGACCGAGCTCGTCGAGATCGCTCGCGACCTGCTCCGGCGGCGGGGCCCGGTCCGCGCCGCCGGCGTCTCGATCGGTGGGCCGCTGGACGTGACGCGAGGCGTCGTCCATGGGCCGCCCAACCTCCCAGGCTGGGACAACTTGCCGCTGAAGGCGCGGCTCGAGGCCGAGTTCGACGTTCCGGTACGAGTCGAGCACGACGCGGCGGCCGCTGCACTGGCCGAGCACCGATGGGGCGCCGGCAGCGGGGCCTCGCGCCTCGCCTTCCTCACCTGCGGCAGCGGCTTCGGCGTCGGCCTCATGCTGGATAACGCGCCCTACCACGGCGCCGGCGGGCGCTCGATCGAGATCGGCCACGTGCGCTACCGCGACGACGGCCCGGTCGCCTTCGGAAAGAGGGGGAGCTTCGAGGCCTTCGGCGCGGGCAACGGCCTCCCCGGCCTCGCCGCCTGGCGCTTCCCAAACCGCTTCGCCAAGAGCCCGCCGCGTGGCGAAGAGCTCGCGGCCCTCGCCGGCGTCGGCGACGCCGAGGCCAGGGAGGTGCTCGCCTTGAATGCTCGCGCCGTCGGTGACGCCTGCGCGCTGCTCGGCGACCTGCTCGGCCTCGACCGGATCGTCCTGGGCAGCCTCGCCCGCTACCTGGGCGAGCCCTGGCTGGAGCAGGTCCGCCGTCGTTTCGAAGAGCAGGCGCTCCCATGGATCGCCAGGGGCTGCGCTGTCGTCCCCGCTGGCCTCGGAGCGCGACTCCAGGACCTCGCGGCGCTGGTCGTGGCGCTCGACGTCAGCCCAGAGGGCGAGCCTCGCGGCCTCAGTAGGCGGTGACGGGCGCCGTACACCCCCTGTTCCGCAGGGGCCGTGGACTCTCAGGGTGCATGTCATGGAGCTCGTCACCACGAAGACGACCTATCCGCTCTTCGCCCGGCAGGACTTCAAGCCCGCCTTCGAGGCCGCAGCCAAGGGCTGAGGGCACTCGCCCGCAGCGGACAGGGGCGTCAGATGGGGATCAGGCGTCTGGGCCAGCTGCCAGCGATCGAGGAGCTTGCCCTGTCTGGGCCGCGCGATCGCACGAACGCGTCTTCAGGCGGGGTTCGTTCTTTAGCGGGCGATTATCCTGCATCACGGCCCGCCCTCATGGGACGATCCCCCCGACGATTAGCGAATGTTTAACATTTCCTCCGGTTTTGTCTTGCACCGGACGATACCACTGGCAAGATGGTGCTATCTCGGTAGGCGTTCAATGGCTGGGTGCAGGTGGGGCGGTCTTGAACCGCGTCCGAGACTGGCACACCTTGGTGGGGGGGGAACCCGCCGGTGGAGCGTGCCCTAGATGTATTTAAAACGTCTTGAAGCCTTTGGCTTCAAGTCCTTTGCTGACAAAACCGTGTTCGATTTCGAACAGGGCTTTACGTGTCTCGTCGGCCCGAACGGGTGCGGCAAGTCTAACATTGTCGATTCCATCAAGTGGGTACTGGGCGAGCAGTCTGCCAAGAGCCTGCGCGGTGGCGAGATGCTGGACGTCATCTTCAATGGCTCGGCTCATCGAAAGCCACTTAACTACTGCGAGGTTACGCTTGTCTTCGACAACGCGGACGGCGTCCTTCCGTTGGCTGCACCGGAAGTGGCCATTGGACGCCGACTCTATCGCAGCGGTGAGAGCGAATACCTGATCAATAAGGCGGCTTGTCGTCTGCGTGATGTGCGCGAACTGCTTTGGGATACGGGGATCGGTACTTCCAGCTATTCGATCATCGAGCAGGGCCGCATCGGCATGTTGCTGGAGGCCAACAATAAGGAACGTCGCGTCCTATTTGAAGAAGCGGCGGGGATTCACAAGTATAAGGAACGCAAGAAGATCGCTCTTCGCAAGCTGGAGCGGGTCGATCAGAATCTGGCGCGCCTCAATGACGTGATGGGCGAAGTCGAGCGGAATCTGCGTTCCGTGACGCGGCAGGCCGTGCGTGCGCGCCGCGCCAAGGAGCTTACCGACAAGCTGCAGCACATCCGGCTCGACGTTCTGATGCATCAGACTTACGCCAGTCAGGCGGCGCTGAGAGAAGTTGAGGGCGAACTGAACGGTGCGCGCGAGCAGGTGGCGGCGCTGGCCGAGCAGTTGAACGAGGCGCGTTGCGCTACGCAGGCCGACGAGGAGTCGCTGGCGCGGCTGGATAGGGCGCTGGGCGAGACGCAGGGCCGGTTGGCAGATGCGCGGACGGAGCTGGCCACGTTGGAAGAATCGCTCAAGGCCGAACGGCGCGCCATCGAGGGCATGCGTACGGAGGCAACGCGTTCGCGCGAAATGGCGGCCGAAGCCGGCAACCGCGCTGCGGCTATCGCCAACGAACGCGAGAAGGCTGAGTTGGACCTTCAGCGCGTCCAGGAGGCGCTGGCCGAGCGCGAGAAGACCGTCGAGATGCTCACCGATGTTCTGGCCAAGGACCAGCGCGAGCACGAGACGCTGTCGCGGAAGCTGGACGAGACACGGCGCCACGCGTTGGATGTGCTTGGGCGCCACACGCAGCTTCAGCAATCCTTCTCCAAGACGGAAGCGGCCATCAGTGGCATCGATTACCGTCTTCGCAAGGCCAATGCGCAGGTCACGCGTGCCGGCGAGCAACTCCGGCTGGCGCAATCCGAAGCCGAATGCGCGCGTGGCCGGCTGGAAGAAGTGCTGCGCCGGCGCGAAGCGCTGGAGACCGAGCAGGGACATCTTCGCTCGCTGCAGGCGCGCACCGAGGATGAAAGCGGACTATTGACCACGCGCGCGCAGGAGTTGCGCAGTGAGATGGAGCGGCACCGTTCGCGCATCGCCGTGCTGGAAGACCTGCAGCAGTCAGGTGATGGCCTTTTGCCCGGCACGCGAGCGGTCTTGACCGATCTCCGCAATGAAGGACTGGATGGCGGTGACCTGCACGGTCTGGCGGCGGATGTTCTGGGTGTCGAGCCGCAGCTGGAAGTCGCCATTGAGGCGGCATTGGGCGCGAATATCGAGGCGCTCGTCGTCGGCAGAAACGAGACGGCCAGCCGTTTGATCGACCGCCTGCGCGGCGATGGGTTGGGGCGTGCGCTCTTCCTGCCGCTCGATCGCATGGCAGACAACGCCTCCGCCGAGATGCCCTGGGGAGGAGATCTGTCGGGGTTCAAGGGGCGCGGTTCGGATCTGGTGCACTTCGATCCGTTGCACGCACCGGTGGCCGCCGCGTTGTTGGGCGATGTCTTGGTTTTTGAGAGCCTGGAGTGTGCCCGCGCGGCTCGTGAGCGTCTCGGTCGGTCTGGGCAGTGGCGCATGGTGACCTTGGATGGCGTGCTGTTGGAGCCGTCCGGAGCCATCGGCGGCGGGCAGTTCCGCAAGGAGCGCCTCGGGTTGCTGGGTCGCCGCAACGAGATCTCGCGTTTGAACGTGCTGGTGGACGAGTTGCGGCTCAAGCTGCAAGCGCTGGCCGAACGGTCCGCCTACTTGGAGAATCGTGCGCAGCGTCTGGCGCGGGACGACGAGCGGATCGGTTCGGATCTCGCCGCGTTGTCCGTTACGGCTACGGAGTTGAAGGGCATCCTGACGGCCGTGCAGCGCGAGGAGTCGAGATCGACCGAAGAGCAGCAACTCGCCAACGATGAGATCGGCCAGCTGGAGACCGAACGTGGTTCTTTTGCCGCCCGCCTTGGCGAACTGGACGCCGAATTGGCGCAGCTCAAGCAGGAGGAAGAACGGGCGCGCGGTCTGGCCGAGGAGTTGGCCCGGAACGTGGAGTTCCGCGGCGGTGCGCTTGCCCGCCGCCGTTCGTCGCTGGAGGAAGTGCGGCGCGAGGTTTCGACACTGAAGGAGCGCGCCGGCGGGTTGGAACGCCACGGTCAGGCGCTCTCCGCGCAGTTCGCCGAGCGCCGTGACGAGGCCGATCGCGAAAACCGACGGGCCGGGTCGCTGGACGAACGTGGCATCGCGGCCGAGGCCGAGTGCTCCGAGAAGGGCGCGCGTCGCACCGAGACGGCCGAACGCATCGGCCTGCTGGAAGGCGAAACGCGGCACCTGGGTGAGTCCAAAGAGCGGACACGCCAACGTTTCGAATCCGCGCGCACGCGCGAGAAAGCGCTCAGCGAACAGCTCGAACAAACACGCGCGCAGTGCGGCGAAATCGAACGGCGCGAAGTGGAATTGAAGCTGCGCCTCGATCAGAAACTCGAGTCGGCCCGGACGGAGTTCCAGATCGACGTTCTGGACGAACTGGCGAAGCGCGGCGGGCCGCCCGAACTAACGTCCGATGCCGTGGCATTGGTCCAGGAGCTGAACGACAAGTTGCAGCGCCTGGGTCCAGTGAACATGTTCGCGTTGGAAGAACAGCGGCAGCTTGAGGAGCGCGCGACGTTCCTGAAGACGCAGTCCGATGACCTGAACTCGGCCCGTGCCAGCCTGCGCGACGTGATCGCCCGTATCAACCGCCGCAGCCGGAAGCAGTTCCAGGACACCTTCGAGGCGGTGCGGATGCACTTCCAGGAGATCTTCCGAAAGCTCTTTGGCGGCGGCAAGGCCGACATCGTCCTCGAGGAGAACGAGGACATTCTGGATGCTGGCATTGACATCCTGGCGCGTCCGCCCGGCAAGGAGCCGCGATCGATCATGCAGTTGTCGGGTGGCGAGAAGGCGCTGACGACGATCGCGCTGCTCTTCGCCGTCTTCCGCTCCCGGCCGGCGCCGTTCTGTCTGCTGGACGAAGTGGACGCTCCGCTGGACGAGGCCAACGTCGACCGATTCAATATGATCCTGCGTGAGTTCATGGACCGCAGCCAGTTCCTGGTCATCACACACAACAAGAAGACCATGAGCTATGCGGACACGCTATACGGCGTGACGATGCCCGAACCGGGCGTCTCCAAGCGCATTGCGATCAGGTACGCAGAAATTGAGAAGCATCTGCCCATCGAGCAGATGGAGAAAGAGGCGGAAGAGAAGCGCGAAGCGGCGCAGGAGGCGATTGTCGAGGCGAAGCCTTCAGCCGAAGCCCCGGTCGCCGAGGAAGCCGCGCCCATCGCCGCAGGTGGAGAGTAGCCGGGCGCGCGTCTTCCGCGGTCATGCGAAGCCAACGGGGTCAGCGGCTGGTGCCGAGAACAGCCTGGACTTCCTGCTCGACTTGCTCGCCGAGCTTTTGGGCCGCATCGGGTTGGATGCGCGCCTTCAGGCAGATGCGCATATCGAGTAACGCGCCGTAGAGCTTAGGGTTTGCTTTGGTGGGCGGCGTCAGGATCACCGACCATAGGTCGCTCAGTTGCATCAGGATCGCGATGCGGTCCGAAAGCGACGGCCTGTGATGCTCGCGAATCATCGTCACAAGCGGTTTGGGCAGATTCCAGAACTCGGCCAGCGCCGCCCCGATCTCGGCGTGATCGTTGCCCCAGCGCCGGGTCTCTTCCGCCATGACCTCGCTCTGATCTTCCTTCAGCAAGGTCGGCAGGTTCAGCGCGTATTTGGCATACTCGTTATCCACTTGCGCAAGCACCATGCGGCCGATGTCGTGCAGCACGCCGGCTGTGAAGTAGAACTCCTCGAATCGCGGGTTGATGTCCTTGCTGAGATGGCGGAAGAGGAAGCCCAGGCGCAGGGAGTGCTCGTACAACCAACTGGAAAAGACGCTGAGATTGGGCGCGTTGAGGAATTCCTTGGACTTCAGCCCGACGACGATATTCCAGACTTCTTTGAAACCAAGGCGCACGATGGCGGCATCCACGGAGCTGATCTGTCGGGAGGCGCCGTAAAGGGCCGAGTTGGAAACTTTCAGCACGGCGGACGTCAAGGAGGGGTCGGTCTTCAGTAGGTTGGCGACGTCATTGGGGCCCTTCTTGGGGTCGCGTATGACTTCGCCCAGTTGCCCCAGCAAGGTCGGCCACGCGGGAAGTTTCAGGCCCTTCTCGATGAACTTCTCGAGGATCGGAGGAATTTCCTGAACTCTGTGTTCTTCGGCCACTGAAGCTCCTTGTCTCTCCGGCCATTCAATCCATACACCATTTTCGGTGTGCCTGCCGAGGCTCGCGCCCCTCGCCACCTGCACCACACCGCGTAGAGAATACCCAGTGGATGCCAGGTTTCACCAGACTTTTTACCCCCCCACCTGCGCTGACCCGAGATTGCCCCCTTGACGTGGTCTCCGTGGGCGCGTAATCTTCGACCAGAATGTTGAGAATCATTCTCAACATTAAACACCAAGGGAGAAGGTCAACCGTGGATATCGGCGCGACGGATACCGAGACGTCTCGTTCCAGTCACCGTCAGGGCGGTCACCGGCACGAACGACACCGTTTCCGCACCCGTGTGAGAGCCCTGTGGCGAAAGGTGAACGGTTGGGCGGATGATCCCGAACCGGTGGTGGCTGGCTTGGTCCTGAGCGATGCGCCCGCCGAGCAGACACTGCGCGTGATTCAGGTTCTCGGCGGTTGCCAGCGCACACGCCGCCTGCTGGAGATCGGCATCTATCCCGGCGCCGAAGTGGAGGTCATTCACTCCGGTCAGGCGGGCCCGGTCATTGTCAAGATGGGCGAGACACGTCTGGCCGTGGGACGAAACGTGGCGCGGTCCGTCATCGTCGAGATCCTCCCGGTCTCCTGACCTTCCAAGGGATGGCCATCCATGTGGTACGAAGAAGCCTTGATTGTCCTGTTGGTGACGGGTGCTGCTGTTGGCGTGGCGTACAGCCTCTGGCGCAGTTGGCGGAACCCGGGTGGCTGTTGCGGCCCGACAACTCCTTCCTCCGCCTGCCCTCACAGCTGTTCGCGTCGTCCAACCTGCGATTGTCCGCAGGGCGCGTCCGGATCACGAGGTGAACGCGATCCATGATAGCACCGGTTCAGACCGGCGTTCGCCAAATTGCCTTGCTGGGCAACCCGAACACGGGCAAGACCACGCTTTTCAATGCGCTGACCGGGTTGTCGCAGCGCACCGCTAACTATCCCGGGGTCACCATCGAGCCGAAGCTGGGCCTGGCCGAACCGGGTCTGGAAGTGGTCGACCTGCCGGGTACCTACAGCCTCGCCGCGTACAGTCTCGATGAACTGGCCGCCGTCAACGTGCTGCTGGGCACCGTGGAAGGCGGTCCCAAGCCCTCGGCCGCGCTGGTCGTTGTCGATGCCAGCAACCTGGAACGCAACCTGTACCTCGTAACGCAGGTCATGGAGACCGGCCTGCCGATGGTCATTGCGCTGAACATGGTGGATGCGGCCGAGACGTCCGGCATTCGCGTCGATGCCGTGGAACTCTCCCGCGCCCTCAAACTGCCGGTGATTCCGACGGTAGCCACGCAGGGCGTCGGGTTGCCGGAGATTCGCAAGGCGATGAGGGACGCCATCGACGCTCCGCCGCCGGAGACGCCGTGGCGCTGGCCGGAGCAGCTTCAACAGGTCTTTGCCGATCTGAAGGATGCGTGTGGCGAGGGCTTCCTGGTCCGCCGCGCCCTGTTGGACGAAGGCAGTGCGGTGGAGCAGGCGTTGACGGAAGAGCGGGGCACGCATGCCCGCGAGGCGCTCGCGGCCGCGCGCAAGCGCCTCCAGGCGGAAGGCGCCTCACCTGCACTTCTGGAAACGCGGATGCGCTATGGGTGGATTAACGAAGTCGCGTCGCGCTGCGTGCAGCGCCGGACGGTACCCGAAAGCCTGACCGATCGCCTCGACAGGGTCCTGACCCACCGCGTCTGGGGTACGCCGGTCTTCGTGCTGGCGATGACGGCGATGTTCCTGGTCATCTTCGAGGGCGCGACGCCGTTCATGGACTGGATGAACCAGGCGTTTTCCTGGCTGGGGGCGAAGATCCCGGCGGCCTTCGCCGGAACGACACTGGCCGGCGGCGCGCTGGAGAGCCTTCTGACAAACGGTGTGGTGGCCGGCGTTGGTGCGGTACTCATCTTCCTCCCGCAGATCGTCTTCCTCTTCTTCTTTGTGGCGCTGCTGGAGGATTGCGGCTACCTGGCCCGAGCCGCGCTCCTGATGGACCGTCCGCTCCGCTTCTGCGGGCTGAGCGGGCACAGTTTCATCCCGTTGATGAGCTGCTTCGCCTGCGCGGTTCCGGGCATCATGGCTACACGGACCATCCCGGACCGACGCGACCGTCTGGCCACGATGTTAGTCGCGCCGTTGATGACGTGTTCGGCGCGTCTGCCCGTCTACGTGTTGATGATTGCCGCGTTCGTTCCGGCGCAGCGTCTCTGGGGTTTTCTGCCGCTGCAAGGCCTGGTCTTCACGGGGCTGTACTTCCTCGGCATTCTGGTCGCCATTCCGGTCGCGTGGCTGGTCAAGCGGCTCCTGCTGCGGGGCGGCGAGAGTCATTTCCTGCTGGAACTGCCGAGTTACCGCAAGCCGCTCGCGAAGAACGTCGCCCTGCGTGTCTGGGGCGGCGCACGCGCCTTCGTCATCCGCGCCGGGTCGGCCATCTTCGCGCTGTCCATCCTGGTGTGGGCCCTGAGCTACTATCCTCGAACGGCGAGCGTGGGCCGGGAGTATGACGCGCTGCGGCAGGAGGCGCAGGCGACGCTGGCCGGCGAGGCTCTGGAATCGCGCGTGGCGGAACTGGATCAACACGAAGCCAGCGTGTACCTGCGGCAGAGCTACTTGTCGCGCATGGGGCAGTTCATCGAACCGCTGGTGAAGCCGCTCGGCTGGGATTGGCGTATCGGAATGGCGGTGATTTCGTCGCTGCCGGCGCGCGAAGTGGTGGTCTCAACGATGCAGATCATCTTTGACCTGGGCGAAGCCGGCGAAGAGGAGCAGGACGAAGCCGCGTTCCGTTCCAGTCTGCAGGCCGTCAAGGGAGCGGACGGTGCTCCACTTTTCAACCTGCCGGTCGCGCTCTCGATCATGGTCTTCTTCGCCCTTTGCTGTCAATGCGGCGCGACGCTGGCGACGCTCTACAAGGAGTCCGGATCCTGGCGCTGGCCGGCGTTGGCCTTCGTCTACATGACGGTATTGGCCTACGCCGGCGGGTTTATCGCATTCCAAGTGGCCAACCGGATGTTGGTATGAGGACGGGGGAACAAAGCACTGTTCTTGTTACATCGGATTGGATGTGGAAAAATGGGACTGCGGGGGCATTTGAGCGTCCGTTGACGCCAGCCAGCAGGGGCGTTACGGTTCGACCTCCATCCTTGAATGGCTGAAGGTTACTGCGGTTGAGTTCAGTCAAGGTTGAGCGTTGGCGAAGTCAACACAGGCTCCGAACAGGATTTCATGACGCCAGCAGACGAGAAAATGCGGGATTTTGTTTTCCCAAGATGGCTGAACACCGCACGTCCGCTGTTGACCGTGCTGGCCGTCGGCGCGGGCCTTTTCATGGTCGTCCTGATCGCCTATGGGCTTTCGCCCGACACGCTCGCTGTTGGCTACGCACCCAAGCAACCCATCGAGTACAGCCACGCGATGCACGCCGGCGAACTGGGCATCGACTGCCGTTACTGTCACAACACCGTCGAGAAGGCAGCCCACGCAGCGATTCCAACCTCGCAGACCTGCATGAACTGCCACGGCACGATCCGCACGAAGAGCCAGAAGATCACGCCGCTGCTGGAGAAGGATGCCGCCAACCGGCCCATCGAGTGGGTCCGCGTCCACAACCTGCCGCGCTTCGTCTACTTCGACCATAGCGTGCACGTGAACCGCGGCGTCGCCTGCCTGTCCTGCCACGGCCGCGTCGACAAGATGGACGTTGTGCAGCAGGAGAAGCCGCTCAGCATGGGTTGGTGTCTCTCCTGTCACCGCAATCCGAACGCGCACCTGCGACCGCCGGAATTCGTGACAAAGATGGACTGGGTGCCGCCCGCGGGACAGGACCCCACGGAGTACGGCAAGAAACTGCGCGCGGATCTGAGAATCAACCCTCCTACGGATTGCTCGGCATGCCACCGTTAGAATCAACCCCACGCCCCACCTCGCCCCCGGCGTTCTGGCGCAGCCTGGACGAACGCGCCGACACGCCCGAATTCCGGGCGTTTATGGAGCAGGAGTTCCATGGCTTGGCGCTGCCCGACCTGAGTCCTTTCGACCGCCGGCGCTTCCTGCAGTTGATGGGTGCCTCCTTCGCCCTGGCCGGGCTTTCCGGATGCTTCGGGCAGAAGTCCATCATCGCGCCGGCCAAGACACGTCCCGTCGAGCGCGTCCCGGGCGTGCCGCAGCAGTTCGCCACATGTATGGAACTGGGCGGCGTGGCGCAACGGCTCTTCGTCACCAGTTACGATGGCCGGCCCATTAAGGTGGAAGGTTGTCCGTCGGTGGCCCGCGGCGGCACGAGTCTGCTGGCGCAGGCGAGCATCCTGGAGTTGTACGATCCGGATCGAAGCCGTGAGGTGCAACTGGTCGATCCGTCAGGTCGCGACCGGATCGCCAAGACTTGGGACGATTTTTCCGCCTTCACCAGACCGCTGATGGAGAAGCTCCGCGTGGAGGGTGGCCGAGGGCTGGCCGTCCTGAGCGAAGCGTCCTCTTCGGCGACGATGGCCGTTCTCCGCGAGAAACTGCAGAAGAGCTTCCCGGAAGCCATCTGGTGCGAATACGAGCCGCTTTCCTGGGACAACGAACGCGAAGGCGTGCGCCGCACCACAGGCCGGCCCGGCCGCCCGGTTTATGCACTGGATCGTTCGCCGGTGGTGGCCTGCTTCGATGCGGATCCGCTGGGCGCGCACCGCAACGCGGTCGAACAGATGCACGCCTTCAGCCGGAACCGAGTCCCGGAAAACGGGCGGATGGGCCGGCTCTATTCGTTCGAGAGCACCTTCTCGCTGACCGGTGCGAATGCCGACCATCGTCTGCCTGTCCCGTCGCACCTCATCCCGGCGATCCTGCGCGCGCTGCACGAGGAGCTGTACGGCGACGTCGCCCGCAAGACGCTCGAACGGTTGCCCCTTTCCGATGCGACCCGCAAGGCGCTCGCGGTGCTGGTCAAAGACCTCCAGTCGGCGCGCGGCGAGGCCGTTGTGATGGCCGGCCCAAACCAGCCGCCCGAGGCGCACGAACTGGCGCTGAGTATCTGCGGCGAGAAGAACGTCTCCTTCGCCGGCGACCCGCGGCCGGCCACCAGCGGCGTTCCAAAAGAAGAAACGTCTCATCTGAACGGGCTGCGCGCGCTGACGCAGCAAATGGCCGACGGGAAGATCACGTTCCTGGTCGTCTTGGGCGGGAATCCGGTCTACGACGCGCCGGTCGACCTGAACTTTGCCGAAGCGCTGAAGAAGGTCGAGCACCGCGCGCACCTGAGCCTCTACGTCGACGAGACCTCGCGCCACTGTACGTGGCAACTCCCTCGCGCGCACTATCTGGAGAGCTGGGGCGACGCCCGTTCCTACGACGGTCTGGTGTGTCTGCAGCAGCCGCTGATCGAGCCGCTCTACGGTGGCAAGAACCCGGCCGAACTGCTGGCGGTGCTGATCGGCGACGATCTGCTGAAAGATTACGACCTGGTCCGACGCTCGTTCAAGCCGTTCGTAGCTGAGGGCGCCGACTTCGAGAAGCAGTGGCGCCGTGCTGTGCACGAAGGCTTCGTGGCGCACAGCCAACCGCCGCTCTTTCCGCACCAACCTCGACCGACACCGCATGCCGGGGAAACCGCGGTGCCGCGACCGGCTTCGCTGGAGCTGGTCTTCCGAGCGGACGCCAAGATCCATGACGGGCGCTTCGCTAACAACGGCTGGCTGCAGGAACTCCCCGATCCGCTCACCAAGGTGACATGGGAAAACGTCGCGCTGATCGCGCCTTCGACGGCTCGGGAACTGAACGTCGAGAACGAGACGATCGTACGTCTGAAGTATCGTGGGCGCGAGTTGGAACTGCCGGCGTACGTGATGCCGGGCCAGGCGCCACAGACGATCGCCGTCAGTCTCGGCTACGGCCGCACCTCGGCCGGACACGTCGGCGGCCACGACGAATGGAACGCTACGGTAGTGGGTTCGAACGCGTTCGCCCTTCGCACGGCCGATGCGCCGTGGGGCGGGGA
>CAYSBP010000073.1:3375-12826 GCA_964429255.1 uncultured Planctomycetia bacterium | reverse complement strand
CTGCACGTGGACACCGGCTACAAGTTCAAGGAGATGTACTCGTTCCGCGATGCCTACGTCAAAGAGGTCGGCGCCAAACTGATCGTCTACCGAAACGAGAAGGCGATCAAAGACGGTGCGGCACCGTGGAAACTGGGCACCGTCGGCTGCTGCGCGCAACTCAAGACGCAGGCACTGCTGAATGCGCTGCGTGAGAACCAGTTCGATGTGGCCATCGGTGGCGCCCGGCGCGAGGAGGAGAAATCGCGTGCCAAGGAACGCGTCTTCAGCTTCCGCGACTCGTTCGGCCAGTGGGACCCGAAGAACCAGCGCCCCGAACTATGGAATCTCTATAGCGCAAAACACCAACCCGGCGAATCGATCCGGGTCTTCCCGCTCTCCAATTGGACGGAAGTCGACATCTGGAACTACACCTGCATCGAGAAGATCCCCGTCAACCCGCTCTATTACGCTAAAGAGCGCGAAGTAGTGGAGCGTGGATCGCTGCTGATCCCGCTCGACGGGCCGCTGCCGCTGCGCACCGGCGAGAAGTCCAAGCAGGTGAAGTGCCGCTTTCGCAGCTTGGGCTGCTACCCCTGCACGGGCGCCATCCGTTCAGAGGCGGACACGCTGGAGAAGATCATTGAGGAGCTGCTGACGACCCGCTCGTCAGAACGTGTCGCCCGCGTCATCGACCACGACCAGGAAGGCTCGATGGAAGACAAGAAAAGGGAAGGCTACTTCTAAGATGAACATCCGAGAATTTCTGCAACAGGACGCGCAGAAAGACCTTCTTCGCCTGGTGATTGTCGGCAGCGTCGACGACGGCAAGTCGACGCTGGTGGGCCGCCTGCTGCACGACTGCCACGGTCTCTACGAAGACCAGCTCGAATCGGTCCGAAAGTCGTCCGAGAAGCGGGCTTTCACCGAGGCCGATATCGACTACTCGCTCTTCACCGACGGGCTGAAAGCCGAGCGCGAGCAGGGCATCACGATCGACGTGGCCTACCGCTACTTCGCCACGCACAACCGCAAGTTCATCCTGGCCGACACGCCGGGACACGAACAGTACACGCGTAACATGGTCACCGGCGCCTCGACGGCCGATCTGGCCATCGTGTTGATCGACGCGCGCCTGGGCGTCCTGCCTCAGTCGCGCCGGCACGGCTATCTGGCCTCGCAGCTCGGTATCACGCATCTGGTCGTCGCGATCAACAAGCTGGACTGCGTGGATTTTTCGCGCGAAGTCTTCGAACGCCTGCGGGATGAGTACTTCGCCTTCACCAAGCAGTTGAACGTTCCCCGCGTCCACTTCCTGCCCATCAGTGCGCTGAAGGGCGACAACGTCGTGACGCGCAGTTCCCGCACGCCCTGGTACGACGGACCGCACCTGCTGGAACTCCTCGAGACCGTGGACGTAAAGGTCGCGCGCAACCTGGAAGACATGCGTTTTCCCGTACAGCACGTCCTGCGCCCCAACATGAGTTTCCGTGGCTACAGCGGCACGCTTGCCTCCGGGCGCATCAAGCCCGGTGACGACGTGCTGGCCCTTCCTTCGCGCCAACGGAGCCGCGTCAAACGACTCGTTACATGGGATGGGGATCTGCCCGAAGCCCTGCCCGGCCAAGCCGTCACGGTCGAACTGACCGATGAACTCGACCTGAGCCGCGGCGACATGCTGGTCCACCCCACCAACCCGCCCTCGACGCGACAGCGTGTCCAGGCCCTGCTGGTCTGGATGGATCAGAGCGCCGTCCTTCCGGGCACGAGCCTGCTCTTGCGCCACACTACGCGCACCGTGCCGGCGACGCTTTCGGCCATCGACGGCCGTCTGGACATCCACACGTTGAAGATGAACCCGGCCGAGAGTCTCTCGCTGAACGACATCGGCCACGTCGCCATCGACCTCCGGCGTCCGCTCTTCACCGACCCCTATCGCCGCAACCGCACTACAGGCGCCTTTATCCTGATCGACCGTCAGACCTTCCGGACGCTCGGCGCAGGGATGCTGCTCGATCAGGAACAATGCAGCGAATGGGAAGGCGGCTCGGCCGCCGAACAACTCGCCAACCGCGAAGGCCCTGTGATCCGGCAGGACCGCGAATCCCTGGCTGGCCAGCGCGGCACGGTGGTCTGGCTGACAGGCCTGCCCGGTTCAGGCAAAACCGCCATCGCCGAGGCGCTTGAGAAGCGACTGGTTCTGCACGGACACATGGCCATCACCCTGGATGCTGACCGCTTGCGCCGGACCCTCTCGTCGGACCTTGGTTTCTCGGCCGAAGACCGTGCCGAAAACGTCCGCCGCGCAGGCGACATCGCCGCGCTGCTGACCGATACCGGAGCGGTCGTGATCGCCGCCTTCATTTCACCCCACCGGGCCGATCGCGCTCGCGCTCGCGAAGCGTTGCCACCCGGTCGGTTCCTGGAGGTTCATGTGGATGCGCCATTGAGCGTCTGCGAGCAGCGTGAGACGAAGGGCCTGTACGCGCGAGCCCGTGCCGGCGATGCGACCGGCGTCACCGGCATTGATGCGCCGTACGAACCGCCAGAAAAACCAGACCTGGTTCTGGCCACCCATGAGATGACCGTCGACCAGAGCGTGGACCGGCTCTACGCGCTGGTACAGAAATCCGGCGCGCTGCAGTTGCGGCCGCCACCGGATTATATGATTTGAGATCGCCGGCTACGGGCTACTGAAAAGAAAGGTCAATCCCAGTCGTGGTGACCTCCGCCCTCTGAAGCTGAGAACGTGGCGTCCAGAGCGGAAAGTCCATACAAGTCGTACCGTTCAGCCTGTGAATGCCCTACTTGTTCGGCACGGCGCTGGATTCCTCGTTGCTGAGAAACCCGCCCTTCTTGCGCTCGAACGGCGGCAGGACCTGCTTGCGGGTGGCCTCTCCGGCGTTCTGCAGGACGCCGGAGAGAATGTTGAGTTCCTGCAGGAGAAAATCGAGGCGTTCGAGCTGCGCACGGTTGGGCTGCGAGGGCAGGTTCCGGCGTACGGCAGCCAGTTCCGTGCACAGTTCGCGGACGCGCGCGGTGGCCGTCTCCAGCTTCTGCGCGCTCACCTGCGCCTGGTCGAAGGCCACGTCCTTGGACGGATTCATCAGCATCCACGGCTTGCGCTTGATCAGGTCGGTCGCTTCGCTCAGATTTTCGCCGCCCATGCGCAAGGCCAGGATCAGGCGCCGGAGGTCCGGGTAGCTCTCCCGCAGCAGACGATCGCTGGTGCTGAGGACGCCATCCAGTTTGTCCGCGCTCATGCGCAGGCGTTCGGCGAGGTCCTTGGCGTTCTTGATCAGCAGCGGGAAGTCCTCCTTGCTGTGCGAAATGATGTACTGCATGTCGTCGAGAATCGGCTTCACCTGCCCCTTGACATCCACGACGGCGGTCTTGGCTTCGTCAGCCAACCCGCCGAGTCTTCCCTGGAGGTCCTTGACCGCGCCTTCGGCGGTCTCCAGGGTGCGAACCATCTGTGGCCGAAGGCTGACGATGGACTCGGTCACCTGCCCCAGGTCCTTCTGGGCGGATTCGGCGAGACCGTCCACCTTATCCCAAGTGGCGGGCAGGCGCTGGTCCGCCAGTTGGACAATCTTCTCGATCTTCTGTGTGATGGAATCGAAGCGGCGCAACGCCTTGCGCACATTCTCGCGTTCAGTTGCCCCGACGACGTCGCTGACGTTGGTCAGGATCTCCTTGACCTGTTCGATGGACTTGCCCAAGTTGGTGAAGAAGTCGCCTGAAACGCCCAGGAGCACCTTCTCCGGATCAGGCGGGTTGGGACTGCTGCCCGAGGAGATCTCGACCGAGGTGTCACCCAGCAGCGTGGTGACGATGCGGACCTGATCGTCGGCACGGTAGCGGCGCATGGTTTGTTCGCCTTTGGCCTTGTCCTTGGGGCTCAGGACCTCGAGCGTCAACTCAATCATCGTCCGGTCGGCGATGCCTTTCAGAACAGCGTCGTTGAACGTCTTTACCCATTCCAGCCCGGCCGTCTCCTGGGTGTCGCCCGTGGGGCGCTGAAGCTTCTGCAACGCTTCGCGCTGCTGGGGGGTCAGGGGCAGGTTGTCGATGTCGTTGGGACTGAGATCCGGCAACCGACTGAGATAATCGCCATCAAGGCGTTTGATCTCGATGTTCTTCACGCGGCCGACCTCGACGCCGTTGAATCGGACCGGGGCGTCGGGACGTAACGAAGTAACCGAGGTGAAGACAACCTTCATTTCCTCGCGTCCGCGCCACATCCGTGAGGCCTTGCCGTAGAAGAGGAGCATAGCCACGAAGAGCGCCAGACAGAACGTGAGGAAAAGTCCCGCCTTCACCTCAGCGCTGGAGTAACCCGTTTTGACCATGTCCGTCGCTCCTTCCCCTGCTACTTCCTGGGCCAGATCTGGCGCGCCGCGCACTTCCGCTCGAACGGCTTTACCAACTCCTGGCCGGTGACTCCCGTGAAACCGGGCTGCAGTGTCTGCGCTGTGGCATCCCGCAGGTCGGCGAAGTCCACCTGAAGCTGATCGGTCGCCCATCGGGCCTGCTGCAGCGCCGGCAACGTCGTCAGCCCTTCCGGCCCCGCCCCTTCGACCACAGGCGTCAGGCCATCGATCTCGGCACGCACATCCCCCAGCCAGCGTGCGGACCGCCGCAGACTGCGGTAGGCCGAAAGCGCGGTGTAGAACTCGTGCTCCCCCTTCTCACCCTTCGTGGCGTATTCTCCGGCCTTCTCGCGCCAGTACACCAGGCGTTCGTCACGCATGTTGCGTGCACTCCGGCCCAGATCGTTGGAGAAGGCCGCCAGATCCGGTGCGCTCTGCTCCATGAACCGGCCAGAGGTGTACTGGATACCGTCGGACAGGGTCGTCACGCCCGTGATACTTTGAGCCAGTTCACGGAAATGTCCCTTCATCTCATCCAGATGTGGCCGGGCCGCCGCCCAGGCGTCGTCGCTGTTCTGTGCAATAGCCTTGCCCTTCGTCGAGAACTCCTTGCGTGCGGCGCTCGCTTCCTCCTCGAACGCGGTCATCCGCCCGCTCAGGTCTTTCCGAGCCTCACCGAAGGTCGTCTCGAGGCGGTCAAGGTCCCGGCCTGAATCCGTCAGCACCTTCTGGATCGCGGTGACGTCTTTCTGGCGCTGGGCGTCGATCGTTTCAATACGCCTCGTCGTCACCTCGATCCGGCGGTTGGCCGTTTCCGAAAGGGAATCCATCTTGCCGAGGATGCCGCCCAACCGAACGGAGGCCTTCTTGAAGGCCGCCCGCTCTTTGGCGCCCACCACATCCGTCACGTTGGAAAGCACTTCGCGGACCTGTTCGACGCTCCGCGCCAACCGCGCGAAGAAATCGCCGGTGACACCCACCAACAACGGCGACGGCATCTCCTCGCCAGCCGCCGGAATCGGTTGTCCGTGCCCGGGCCCCGAGATGATCTCGATGGTCACATCGCCCATCACCGTGGTCTGCAGAATGACCGTGTCGTCCGTCAGGTAGCGCCGAAACTGGCCCTCCTGAAGCACCTCCAGCGTCAACTGGATGAGGGTACGGTCCCGCAACGCCTCACGCGCCGCCTCCTGGAACAGGTCGTCGGGCAGCAGACGCAGATCCGTGCACCGTTGCGCGGAGATCGGCAGGTGGTCCAGATCCGAGCGCACCAGCGGCACCAGCCGCGCAAGTTGCTGGCGATCCATGTGAATGATCTGCATGCGTTTGACCCGGCCCACTTCGACGCCGTTGTAGAGCACCGAGGCGTCGGGCCCCAGCCCGCCGGCCGAGGCGAAGACGACGTGCAGTTCCTGTCTCCCACGCCAGAACTTGGACAGATGGCCGTACACCAGCAGCATGCCGCAGAAGAGTGCCAGACAGAAGGCCATGAAGAGCCCGGCCTTCACCTCCGCGTGTGTGTATTCCTGGGGTGCCGCCATTATGCGCGCCTCACTTCGGTTCCGCCGCCGGCACAAACGCGTCCAACTCCTGCAGCGCCTGCCGGATCCGCTCCTGCCGCGTCTGGTCCGACCGGTCTCCGGGCTTATACTCCTTCTCGGCCACCCCCAGTTCGCTGCGCAACTCCCGGAAGTGCCGGCCCAACAGCACCCGCCGCCACTCCCGGTCCAGCGCCGCCGCCTCCGGACCGGAGGGTGTGCGCACGAAACTCCACGGGTAGGCGGAGAGGTACCAGAGCTTCTCCTCCAGTCGGTCCGCCGTCATCACCATCCCCTGGAACGCCTGACGAACGCTTTCGCTGCCCTGCGTCAAGGTGCGGTCGAAGTGGGTCATCTCGCGTCCGATCGCTTCGACCCGTCCATCGATCCGCTCAGTCCACTCGCGCGCATCGCGAATCGTGTTGGGAATCTGGCCCTTCTGTCGCTGAACCGTTTGGGCCAGCGGCTGAAGCATGCCGTCCGCATCCTCCGAGACGGCCGCGATCTTCTGACGTCCCTCCTCCACGCCCTTGGTCAGGTCATCGCGCATTTTTCCGATGGCCGTCTCCGTCTCCCGCAGCGAGCGCTCCCAGCCGGGGCGCTTCACCGCCACCTCCGCGGCCAACTCGGCGGTCTTTCTGCGGCCCTTCTCCAACTGCGTATCGAGATTGTCCCACGTGGCCGGCAGCTTGGATTCCAGCGACCCGGCCATCGACTCCATCCGTTCGGTAAACCGGTTGAAGTTGGCCACCTTCTGCGCGATCGATCTGGCCGCCCCCTCCTCGTCACCCCCACCGATCATCTCCCCGATCGAGCTGAGGATGTCTTTCATCTGATTCATGCTCTTGGCCAGCGCGCCGTACATGTCACCGGACGAACCGATCAGCAGGCGTGGATTCTGATCGGTGATCGGTGCGCCATCGCCGGAGATGATCTGGATGGCCGACTCGCCCATCAAGGTCGAGACCACGCGGACGTGGTCGTTCTCTCGATAGCGTTTCGCATCGCCTTCGGCAAGGACCTCCAGCGTCAGCAGTACCACGCCGTGGCCGAGGAGTTTGTTCCGGATCGAACGGTCCAGTTCGGCCGGTGCGATCCCGCGCAACTCCTCGCGCTCCGCATCGCTGAGGGGCAGTTCCTCAAGGGTGAAATCGTCCAGGGGTGGGAGCAGCGAGGCCAGTGCCTCGTCCAGTTCGACCAGGTCCATCTTGATCACCCGGCCGACTTCGAGCCCGTTGTAAAGCACACGCGCTTCCGGGCGAAGCCCGTTAACCTCATTGAAGATCACCCGCAGTTCGCGACGGCCACGCCACTCGCGCGTCAGGCTTCCGTAGATGAACAGCGAGGCCACGAAAAGGCCCAGGCAGAAGGTGAGAAAGAGGCCTACCTTCATCTCGCTGCTGAAACCACGCTTCCGAGCCACCGCACGCCTCCAGAGCAGCGGCCCGTGAGTGGTGGGCACCCACTGGCCACCGGCCACTAACTGATTCTACGACGACCCCTTCGCCATTGAGGGCACGGAGAGGAATCCCCGCTTTTCGCGCCATCCTTTGTGCGCTCTGTGCCCTCTGTGGCAAAGGTCGTTGCGGTACCCACTACCCGCCCGGACCGCGCTCCAGAGCCGAACGGGGGAAGATGGCGGTCTTCGCCTCGATAGGGCCCTGAATGAACCGGCGCACAAAGGGATCCGGATGCCCCTTGATCTCGTGCGGCATCCCCTCCGCCACGATGCGCCCCTCGTTCATCACCACCATCCGGTCAGCCACGCGAAACGCACTCTTCAGGTCATGGGTCACCACGACCGACGTTACGTTCATGGTCCGCGCCAGGTCCATAATCAGGCCGTCGATGATGCCGGTCATGATGGGGTCCAGACCTGAAGTGGGCTCGTCATAGAAGAGCAACTCGGGATCCAGGGCAATCGCACGCGCCAGCCCGGCGCGCTTGGCCATGCCGCCCGATATCTGCGCCGGCAGCAGATCCTCCGCTTCGCGCAAACCGACCAGTTCCAGTTTGACCTTCACCATCAGATCGATCATTTCCTGGTTCAGGTCGGTGTGCTCCTTCAGTGGCAGGGCCACATTCTCGCCCACCGTCATCGAACTGAACAGGGCGCCCGACTGGAAGAGCACTCCAAAACGCCTGCGCACGCTGTCCATCTCGTGCGATTCGATCGAATGGATGTCCTTGCCGAACAACCTGACCGAACCTTCGTCGGGAACGTAAGCGCCCAGCAGGCAGCGCAGAAGCGTGCTCTTGCCGCAACCCGAAGCGCCCATCACCACCAGCGTCTCGCCGCGATGCACCTGCAGGTTGATGCCGTGAAGAATTGTCCGGTCGCCGAAACGCTTGACCAGGTTGACCGTCTCGACCACGACCTGCGCCGAGGCGTGCGCTGGCACCGGAGCCGAGGACGCGGTAGCCGCCGACCGCACGGGCGGCTTCCCTGACGCCGTGCCGGACGACCGAGTGTTGCGCGCCTTCGTGCTCATGGTTCGGCCAACGTCCAGTTGAAGAGAATCGCGAAACCCAGGTTCGCGGCAATGATCAGCATGATCGAATGAACCACCGCGTTGGTCGTCGCACGGCCGACGCCGAGGGCGCCGCCGTTCGCCTTCAGGCCCTGACGGCAGGCCACCAGCGTGACGATCATCCCGAACGCGAACGCTTTGATCAGTCCTTTCGGGATGTCCAGCCACTCGACTGCACTGTTGTTAATGTCCAGGTACGTTGGGCCGCCGATGTCGAGCATCGCGGTGCCGACCAGATAACCGCCAAACATACCCATCACGTCAGCCACCAGCGTCAGACACATCATCATGAAACAGACGCCCACCATGCGTGGCAGGACGAGAAACCGGATGGGCGAAAGCGCCGCAGATTCCAGCGCCAGGATCTCCTCGTTCACCGTCATCGTCGCAATCTCGGCGGCAATCGCGGCACCCGCGAACCCGGACATGACGATCGCCGTCATCAGCGGCGCCAGTTCGCGCGTCATCGCAACAGCCACAACCTTGGCCGTCCAGGTCACGACGCCCAACCGTAGGAGCATTTCCGACATCGATACGGCCACGATCATGCCGACGAAGAGATTCACCAGGCACACGATCGGAATCGCACGCAGGCCAAAACGGATCATCTGCACGGCCACAGGTTCGGCCCGCATTCGCCCGGTCTGGGCGATGGTTCGGTTGGCCAGCACCCCCATTTGGCCGACTTCTTCGACAACGGTCGTAGCCTTACGCCCGAGCGTGCCCAGGAAGTTGGAAAGCAGAGCCATCAACGCACGACCTCAAGTTCAGCCCAAGGCTGTTTGGTCCAACGAAAAGTAAGGCCTGGCCAAGCCAAGACAGAAAACCACCGCGAGCACCCCCAGAGGCACCCCCGTTGCCCGTCTCAGAACCATCCTGGATAACGGAAGGTCCTGGGCCTGTCAAACCCTGTCGGGTCGGGCGCCAGGGCTTTTCAATTCTCCCCCCGTTCATCGGCGTCGGAATCGGGATCGGGATCGATTCGTCTACCCATAGCGCAAGGAGGAAAAGGATTCGATACCGATTCCGA
>CAYSBP010000073.1:0-3275 GCA_964429255.1 uncultured Planctomycetia bacterium | reverse complement strand
GCCATCGAATCGGCGGCCCGCAACTCCACGTCCGCCGGCCCGACGTTCAGCAACGCCCCCATGACGGTGGTCTTTCCGCCGCCACCGGGCACGCACCCGACCATAAACGACGCCCCGGAGCTGACGGCGGCCATCAGATAACCGGCCATGGGCAAATCCATCGTTCCGGCCTGGACCAGGTCGGGCAGCGTCAGCATCCGGTCGCCGCGTTGGTTGCAGCGTTCGATCTCGTCGCAATGACGCGCGACGGAGTCGTCAGAGGATGTCACCAAGCCGTTAGGCGTCCTTGCCTCGTGACTTCAGCACCTCTTTGATCTTCGCTTTGAGCTCGGCCAGGTCGCCGGACTTGACCACATAGGCGTCAGCCGACCAGGTCATGAAGTTGTCCTTGTAGGTCGAGTAGGCCGTGTTGAGGATCACCGGCATGGTCTTGTCTTTGGACAGGATCTTGCCCAGCGCCTCAATGCCGTCCATGCCGGGCATGGAGATGTCCAGGATGATCAGGTCCGGCCGGTTCTTGCTCAGGTAATCAATGGCCTCGGGACCACTGCCGACCAGCGAGACTTCATGGCCGTCCTCGGCCAGCTCCTGCTCGTAGAGCAACCGTAGATTCTTGTCGTCGTCCACCACCAACAGTCTGGCCATGGTTCAACCCTCCTTGTGTCCTTTGGTGCTGCCCTCCGCCTGTCTTGCAGTCAGCCCGTTGGCGGGTCGCTGAAGCGGAAGGAATACCGTAAAGGTGGTCCCTTGCCCCACCTGGCTTCGCACGTCGATCCGACCGCCATGATCATCGACAATCTTGTGTGTCACGGCCAGACCCAATCCAGTCCCGTTCGCCTTGGTCGTGAAGAACGGGCTGAAGAGGCGCTCCAGAACATCGGTCGGCATGCCCAAACCCGTGTCGATCACCTGGAGCATGGCCTCCTCCCCTTCGCGCCGCGTGCGAACCGTCAATGCGCCCCCGTTAGGCATCGAATCGGCGGCATTGTGGAGCAGGTTGGTAATCACCTGGACCATCTGGTTCTCGTCAACGGGTACCTCGGGCATCGAATGATCCAGATCCACGTCCGTATGGATGTTGCGTCCCGCAAGCCGTTCGGCATGCGTGCGGAAACACCGCTCAGCGATCGCATTGAGATCGGCGGTCTTGAGCACAGGCGCAGACGGACGAGAGAAATCCATCACGCCCTTTAGCATGTTCTCCAGACGCGCGGATTCCTCGGCGATGATCTGCACGCTACGCTTGACGCGGTCGAGGTTCTCGGGGTGCTTCAGGATCGAACGGGCGAACCCGCCGATCGTGGCCAACGGGTTGCGTATTTCATGAGCGACGTGCGCAGCCATCTTGCCGACCGCGGCCAGCTTCTCGGCGTGCACAATCTTATCTTGCGCAGAATGCAGCTGCGAGACGCGCATCTGCAGTTCCGCGTAGGTATCGGCATTCTCGATGGCCAGCGCCGCCTGCGCCGCAAACAGCGACAGCAGTTTGACGTGGTCCTCCGTAATCGGACGTCCTGAATACGAGTTGTCAGCCAGGATGACGCCGACCACGACTCCCTTGGCGATCAGCGGCACGGCAACGAACTCCTGCGCACTAAAACGCTTCCGGAATTCCTCCGTCACGCGTTCGTCGTGCCATGCGTCGGTAACCACCTGCGGCCGCTTCTCCAGGCCGGTGCGTACCACGATTTCCGACGGGTCATCCAGCGCGTAGGACAACCCGCTGACCTGCCGGAAGAGCGGCGGCATCTCGTGCGGCTTCCGGCTCAGTTCCGTGACCAGATCGGAAAGGCTGCGGCCCTGCGAAGAGAGTTCGCCCCAGACGCGAAAGGCCTCCTCGCGACTCGTCGGCCCGACCGCCATCTGCGCCTCGAATGCGTTCGTCTCGCGGTTGCGCTTGAAGAGAAACGCGCGGTTGAAGCCGAGCGCGTGCCCGGCGGTGACGCAAAGCAGGATGACGTGATTCAGACGCTGCGCTTCCAACGTGCCGCGCAACAGCTGTGAGAGTTCGCGGAGCAGCGTAAGCTGTTCAAGATGCGACTCCCGGTCGCTGACATCCTGCGTCAGCACCAGCGCCTGGTCCGGTGGCCGCTCCCCTTCGCTCTTGACCGGCGCAATGATGTTCGTGAAATGTCGCGGCTGACCCAGCGAGGTGAAGACCTGCCAGGTCATATACCGCACCTGTCGCTGCCCGAAGACCGGCTGGAACCACGCATCGTCCTGGTTGAGCCGCTGCTGGAAGGCATGTAAGCCCGGCTGATCGCGCGCCTCGCCGAACCACAGGGAAAACGTCCGGTTCTTCCACAGGACCCGGCGGTCGCGGTCGATCAGGCAAAGCGCCGCGTTCATCGCGTTGACCACGTCGGTCAGCTTGGCACGCTCGGTTTCGACCGCACCTTCGGCGTTCGCCTGGTCCGTCACATCTTCCACGACAACCAGAACCTGGCGTACACCGGCGTAATCAATGGGCGCCACCGTCAGGTCGCAGACGCGGTCGTGCTTGCCTCGCGAGATCCCCGAGACACGGCGCAACCGCGACGGCTGGCCTTCACGCCCGGCAACCACCAGCGCCTTGCCGATCATCTCCGACAGATCCGCCGCATTGAAGAACTCGGCGATCTTGCGACCAACCACATCGCGCCGCTCGGCCTGCAGCAGATCCAGCAACGGCCCGTTCACGAACAGGATGGTTCTTTCGACGTCCAGGACCATCAGCGCCGACGGCAGCGAACTGACGATATCCTGGGCAAAGCGGCGGAGATCGTCCAGTTCATCGTCACGCTCGGCAATCTTCTCGGCCAGTTTGCGCGCACGCTCGACCAGCCAGCGCTCCTCGCGCCCCTTGCGGACCAGAACACGGGCGCGAACGGCCAGTTCGTCCGGCTTGAACGGTTTGACCAGAAATTCGTCGACACCGGCCTCGAAGGCCTTGGTCACCAGGTCCCCGCCGGCCGCCCCGGTCAGGAACATCACGGGCATCCAGGCCAGACGCGGCGTGCCTTTCAATTCCTTGCAGATACTCAGTCCGTCCGGCTGACTTTTCAGATCCATGTCGACCAGGATGAGGTCGTAGGACTCGCGCGAAGTGAACTCGAGCGCACCGGCTCCATTCGTCACGGACTGAACGGTGAAGTTGCTGTCGTTCAGGAGTCGCTCGGCGAATCCGCGCAGTTCATCGTCGTCCACAACGATCAGGACACGCGCTGTCGTGCGTTCCGCTTCCGCCACCGTTCTACCCTCGTCCACAGACCCAACGCCAGCCGTAGTTCACCCCG
>CAYSBP010000072.1:2006-13015 GCA_964429255.1 uncultured Planctomycetia bacterium | reverse complement strand
TGATCACGAATCCAATCCCGCACCGCGCGGCCCCAGGACTTTTTCAACGGGCTGCCAGGGCATGAAACGTACAAGTCGCGCACCCTGATGGTCCATCCCCACGATCATCCGCAGCCATTCCCTACATACTCAGTAGGAATTGTCGAAATTCTTGTGGATAAGGGAATCTGGACAACTACATTAGCGCACTGGAAAGCCACGTCAACGCGACGTGGCTTGTTTTTGACAAGGAGCGTTGCATGCGGTTCGAGACACAGGTCATTCACGCCGGACAGGGACCCGACCCCGCCTTCGGTGCGGTCATGACGCCGATCTACCAGACCAGCACCTTCGCGTTCAAAGGCGTCGGGCAGCCGGGGCCGTTCGATTACACCCGTAGCGGCAACCCTACCCGCAAAGTGCTGGAAAACTGTCTTGCTGAGCTGGAAGGCGGCACGCGTGGCTTCGCCTTCAGCACCGGTATGGCCGCCGAAGCCACCGTGCTGCAGCTCTTCAAGACCGGCGATCACCTGATCGTTCACGACGACCTGTATGGCGGGACCTACCGCCTGATGCAGACGCTGGGCGAGCAGCATGGGCTTAAGATCCAGTACGTCAATCTGCGCGACCTGAACGCGCTTCGCGCGGCCATCCAGCCTGCCACGCGGCTGATCTGGATCGAGACGCCCACCAACCCTCTGATGAATCTGGTCGATCTGGAAGCCGTGGCGACGATCGCGCGCGAACGCAAGGTCTGGACGGTCTGCGACAACACGTTCCTGTCACCCTACTTCCAACGCCCGCTCGAATTCGGCGTCGATATCGTGATTCATTCGACCACCAAGTACATCAACGGGCACTCGGACGTCGTCGGCGGCGCGGTGATCGCCAAAGACCCGGCGCTCTGCGAACGGATCGGTTTCCTGCAGAACGCGCTGGGTTCCTGCGAATCGCCGTGGGACTGTTTCCTGGTGCTTCGCGGCATTAAGACGTTGCCGGTCCGCATGGATGCGCATAACCGTAATGCGCTGGCCATCGCGCGCTGGCTGGAGCAGCACCCCAAGATCGAACGGGTGCTCCATCCCGGTCTTGAAAGTCACCCCCAGCACGCGCTCGCGAAGAAGCAGGCGAAAGGCTTCGGCGGGACCTTCTCGTTCCGCGTGAAGGGTGGGCAACCTGAAGCCTTCCGCATGCTGGGCGCCGTGAAACTTCACACGCTCGCCGAGTCGCTGGGCGGCGTGGAATCGCTGATCGAACACCCGTGGACGATGACGCACATTTCGATGCCCGAAGACGTCCGCCGCCGCTGCGGCATCACCGAGAACATGATCCGCATCTCGGTCGGTATCGAACACGTGGAAGACCTGATCGCCGACCTGGAGCAGGCACTGGCCAAGGTGTGACCTGCCTCAACGCACCCTCTGAATTCCCCATCTTCGGGAGAAGCCGCCCATCGGAGATTCATCGATGGGGTTCGTCACCTTGGATCAGACTGTCGTAGTAACCTTTCAGCAGGTCCTCGTAACCCTTGGGCGCGTTCTCTCCGGATAGCGCGTCCAACACCTCGTCCTGCACCGAACGCGGCAGGTTCGGCGCGCCGTCGCGCGCGATGCGCGCCACGCCGGTCGCGTGCCGCTGGGCGCCCTTCAGGTCCTTCAGCAGCACCTCGCGCTGCCGGGCGATGTTCGTGTAGCGGCCATCCTTCAACGCCGACTCCACCTGCTTCATCTCCTTGATGGCCTTCTCCAGGTCCGCGCTCGGATAGTTCATCAGCTTCAGATTGAGCGCCAGCCGCTCGGCCTTGTTCCGCAGATCCGCCTGCCGCCCGGCGAGCCGCTCATTGAGTAACTTCTGGTCGGGCGGCGTGGGCCCTTCCAGACCTTCTCCGCCGGCGCCACCCATCTTGCCGCCACCGGTGGAACCGCCCGCGGAGTCTTTCGAAGTATCTTTAATCTGTCCCGCTTCAAATGGGTCGGGCGTCAGGCGCGTCGGTGTACGCCGGCCACCTTTACCCACCGCCGTGTCGCTGACCATCTCGCCCGACGACTTGCCCGTGCGCCCCTCACCCGCCCTGCCGCCGATCTCGCTGGTGTTAGGCAACTGGTTGCCCGTCACGCCCTTCGCGGACATGCTGGAAATCGGGCCGTCCATCGCATCCCAGCCGGCGCCTTTATCCGGTGAGTCGGCCCACTTGCTGGTGGCGTCGTCGGCCTCCTCCATCAGGTCCTCTTCCTGCTCGACCAGATCGCCCACAAGGTCCTCCAGTTCGTGCGGCAATTCCGGCATCGGCGGGTTCAGGTCGCCCACCGGCTCCTCCATGGTCCACTTCTCGCGGTCGGCCTTGTCGGGCAGCCACTTTTCAAGGTTCGTGGTGATCGACTCGGCATTCTCCGCGCCGCATTCCTCCAGCGCGCACGCAATCTCCTGCGCCTTTTTGCTCAGGCAGTCCTTCGCCATCTCGACTTCTTCGTAGGTCTGCACCAGTTCCTGCAACAGTCGCGGATCGCTGAAGTCCTGCTTGGGAATCTTGCTCAGGTCCGTGTAGGCCTCCTTGAGGAACTTCTCCCACTTGTCCTCAATGGCTTTGAGCTTCTCGAGTTCCTTCTTCTGCTCCTCGGTCAGGTCCTCGACAGGCGTCTTGGCCAGGTCCTCGTTGGCCTTGACCACCTTGCGCTGCTCGTCAGCGAACTCCTTCATCTTGTCCTTGAGATTCTCCAGTTTGTCCTTCACGTCGTTGGGCAGGTCGCCACCCCATTTCGGGTCGACTTCGTCCTTGATCTCCTCAGCCGTCTTGGGCAGCACGGCGAGAATGGACTTCAGCCCCGCCACGATCAGCCGTTGCTGTGTGGAAAGGTCGTTCAGGTGATCTTCCAGTTCGCCCGGTTTCGCGACGCGCTGCTTCACGCGCTCGGCCGCCAGAATCGCGCGCGGCATGGCGTCTGAAAGCAGCTCGGTCAGCGCCTGACGAATCCAGGCCAGCGAGGTGTCGTCGGGCCGGAGGCCCGTGTTCACGTCCGCACACTCGCCGCGCACCTTCTGCTGCGTGTCCAGCACCTTGCTGACTTCGGGGACCGGAATCGGCTTTTTCTGTTGCAGCACCACATCGCGGTGTCGGTCGGTCTGCGTCAACGCCGTGTTCTGCCACTGCAGGACCATCTCGAGGCGTTTGAGGATGTCGCCCAGCGCCTCGATCTTCTCCTCTTTTGCCTTCATCGGGTCGATGAGCTTGATGATCTTCTGCTCGGTCCGCGCCATCTGCGAACGATCCTTGGCTTCGGCCCAGTAGTAGACCGTGTCGCCGGCCTCGAAGCCGGCGGCGGAACTGAGGGCAAAGTCCGCACCTTCGCGCGCCGGCCGGCCGGGTTCCAGCTTGTCCCACAGTCGCAGGTTCTGCTCCACGCCTTCGCGGTTGCGCCGGAAGCGGACCGAGACTTCCGTCAAACCGTAGTCGTCCGCCGCCTCGACGCGTACCGGCACCTTGGCGCCGGCCGCGACGGTCAACTCGTGAGCCGCAGGCTGCACGATCTTCACCGCCGGCGGACGGTCCGGAACGCACTCGATCTTACGAGGCGTGTCGTCCGTCGTCGCGTTGCCGTCGCGATCGGTCACTCGCACCGTGTAGCAGCCGTTGCGTTTCACGTCGAACTGGCCGCTCAGTTCCTTGCCGCCGCCATTGACCTGCAATGGGACCACGTCGTTTCCATCCATCCTCAGCGCGGCCTGAGCGACCGCGCGATCCATCCAGATCTTCACGTCGGCCTTGCTGTCCTGCGGTGCCTTCAGATCGCCCGAACCGTCTTTGAACGCCTCGGGCTTCCGCTGCGTGTAGGCGGGCGGCGTGACCAGCGCCTCGATCCGCTCGACCCGCGGGCGTTCGATGATCTCCACCCGATAGAGCGTCGACTGGCTGGTGCCGACTTCCACGCGATAGCGAAGCGGCTTGCGCAAGTCCTGCAGGTACGCCATGAACCGCGTCCGTTCGGCCATCTCCATCTTCAGTGTGGTCTCCCGGTCCGCGCCGTCCTCGCGGACGAAAAGCGTCGCCTCCGGCGCGGGCCCGTCGTAAGGCGAAATCTCCACGCCGACATTCAAGCTGCCACCCGCCAGCACACGCGCATCGCCCGGCGTCACGTTGACGATCGGGTGGTCGCCCACGCTCGGCACAAAGGTGTTCGGCTGCACCAACTGCCGCAAGGCCGTCCCGAATGCCGCTCCGTTCAGACGGATCACCAACACCAGGGCCAGCAGCACCACGCCGGCCGTAATCGTGGCGTTGCGCAGCGGCTTCGTCCCGATCGCTTTTTCGATGGGCAGTTCCTTCATCTGCCCCGCCGCCTGCTCGATCGCCGCGGCCGCCAGCATCGGGGCGGGCAGATCTTTAGCCCGCGCCAACTGAATCGCATTGATCAGCGCGTTGCGCAGTGACGGGAACGCCGACTCCACTTTCACCGCCGCGCGTTCGTCCGTGATCCGTTCGCGGGCGGGACGAACCAGCCACAGCCAGACCAGACCGCCCACGCCCAGCACGGAAACCCACATCAAACCGATCCGCCAGGAAGCCGGCATCCGGATCATCATCTGCGCCAAACCGAGCGCCAACACGAGCCCCATCAACACGCTGGCAACCATCAGACCGCCCGCCGCCAGATCAAACGCACGCCACCGCATCCGCACGCGGTGCAGCCCCGTGCGGATCTCGCGGAGCCCTTCCAGTTCGTCGAACAGGCCGTTGGTTGGTTGCACGTGACCCATCCTCTCATGTACCCGTTGCTAGTAGACGTGGTATCTGTGGCCGTTTGTTGCGTCATTCGGTGGGAATAGCGCGCGCCGCGCAGGCGATTAGGCTAGCTCAACCCCTTGTCCGGAAAACGGGTTAGATCTGGACATGGAAGCCCGGCGCGGCGATAAAGACTCCTGCGTGCGGTTTTGGATTCGCACGGGGATGAAACGGCGTTCTTTACAAGAGCCTCATGGAAGAGCAGATGCCACCTAAACCGAATCAGGCAGCCGAAGGCATCGACGACACCGGCCGCAAACTGCTCAACCTGTTGCAGCGTGAGTTCCCTCTGGTTGCGCGACCATGGCTCGAACTGGGAACCAGGCTGGGACGGCCCGAAGCGGACGTTCTGGAACGCGTGCGCACCTTGCACCAGGACGGCGTGATCCGTCAGACCGGCGCGATCTTCGACACGAACAAACTCGGGTACACCTCCGCATTGATTGCTGCTCGAATCGAACCGGCACACCTCGTGGAAGTTGCGCAGGCCATCAACTGGCATCCGGGCGTTTCCCACAACTACCAGCGCGAGCATCCGTTCAACCTCTGGTTCACGCTCGCCGTTCCGCCCGGTACGGAGTTCGAGGCCGAGGCGCGGCGCATCACCGATCTGCCCGGCGTTCAGCAGGTACGCCTGCTACCGACCCTCCGGCTCTTCAAGATCGGCGTCAAACTGGACATGGAGCGTGACGAGAAGGACCTGGACCGCGACGAAGGGCCACCCCAAAAGCCAACCAAACCCGTCCGTCCGCTCGTCGAACAAGACAAGCATCTGATCCGCGTAACGCAGGAGGGCCTGCCGCTGGTAGAGGAACCGTTCGCGCAGCAAGCCCAACAGGCCGGCATCCCGCAGGATCAACTCCTCGCATGGCTGTGCGAGATGGAAGCGATGGGCTACATGCGCCGGTTTGCCGTGATCCTGCGACATCACCATGCTGGCTTCACCGACAACGGCATGCTGACCTGGTGTGTGCCCGAAGAAAAGATCGAAGAAGCCGGCCGCGCCGCCGCCGCCTTCCCGCAGGTCTCGCACTGCTACCAACGCCCGACGTATCCTGACTGGCCCTACAACCTCTTCACCATGGTCCACGCCCGCTCGCGCGAAAACTGCGAACACATCGCGAACCAGATTGCAGAAACACTGAAGCCCTTCGGCGTCACACAACGCGCGGTGCTTTACACCCTCAAGGAATACAAGAAGACGAGGGTGAAGTATTTCATCGAACGTTCGGATTAGCGTGCACCCGGCCATGCCGGGTTGTGCGCTTGGCGGTTGCGAACCCGAACGATTATAGTACCATGCGTGCATTCGGCCCGCCTTCGTAACGCGGGCCGCTTGTTTGCGTCCTCCCCGGAACGTGGCAGGAGATGAATGATGGCCTCCGTCAAAATGCGTGATGTCAAAGTCGGCGAAGCGATCATGTACAACAACGAAGTCTGGGTGGTATTCAACCGCCACGAACAGACCCGCGGCAACCTGCGAACCTACTGGCAGGTCAAGCTGAAGAACCTCGATCGCGGCAACGTCTTCGAACAGCGTTTCTCGCCGGACGACAACGTCGAGAAGGTCATGTTGAACCGCGAAGAGTGGGAGTACCTCTACGCTGAAGGCGAGCACCTGGTCTTCATGAACCAGGAGAACTACGAACAGGTCAACGTCTCGATCGATCTGGTCCCTGCAACCCAGCGCGGACTCCTGGTCCCGAATTCGAAGATGAATCTGCTCAAGGTCGGCGAGAAGATCGCCCAGATTGAAATGCCTCAGGTCGTAACGGTAGAAGTCACCGATGCGCCCGAAGGTGCACGCGGCGACACGGCCACCCACGTGACGAAACTGGTCAAGATCGAAACCGGCGCCGAAGTTCGCGTCCCGGGGTACATCAAGAAGGGCGAGAAGGTCAAGATCCGCTGCGAAGACGGTGAGTTCATGGGCCGCGCAAACTGACCCTGCTTTCACCGCGGAATACGCAGACACGGAGACCTCGCGATCGTTCTCTCTGAACGGAAGAACACCCTTGTGCTTCGCAGCCGTGGCGCCGCGGCCGCTGAGATGCTCGATGACGGCGTCGAACTGCCCAGACCGGTTCCGGCCGGTCTGGCGACGGGCGTCAGCCTTCCTCGTCAAGTCGCGCTGCTGGCCATCTGGCCGTTCCTCGAACAGATCCTGAATTTCCTCGTCGGATTCATTGACACGGCATTGGCCGGGCGCATCAGCGTGGAAGCCACCAATGCCGTCGGCACGGCAGCCTACATGTTGTGGTTGATGAACCTGATGGTGGGTGCGGTCAACGTCGGGGCCACCGCCCTGATTGCACGTGCGGCCGGCGCGGGGCGATGGCGTCGGGCGAACGCGATATTGGGACAATCGCTGACCATCGCCTCCATCTGGGGACTGGTTCTTGCCGTGCTTCTCTACGTGGGCGCCCCGTGGGTCAGCCGTGCCAGCGGGTTGACGGGCGAAAGCCTGGAGCTGAGTATCCTGTACCTGCGGACCCTTTCAGTTGCTACGCCGTTCTCGACGGTCCTGAGCATCGGATCGGCGTGTCTGCGCGGTACCGGGGACACACGCACGCCGTTCTTCGTGATGATCGTGGTGAATACGGTCAATGCAACGATCAGTATAGCCTTGGCCGCACCCTCCTCACCGTGGGGCGGTTATGGTCTTCAGGGCGTCGCGATCGGCACCGTCGCCGCGTGGATCACCGGCTTCGCCTGCGTCCTGTGGCAACTGTCGAAACGGCGCGGCCGCATCGAACTGCAGACACGGCGTTTCCGTCTGCGCGGCCACCTCCCGCGCCGACTGATCCGCATAGGACTGCCCAGCCTGCTGGAAAACGGAGGCCAGTGGCTGGGCAATTTCATCGTCATCGCCATCGTGGGCCGACTCGCCTTCCCCGCTGCAATGGGCGCACACGTGATCGCGATCCGCATCGAGGCCCTCAGCTTCCTGCCCGGCTTCGCCATAGGACTCGCCGCCGCAACGCTGACAGGGCAGTATCTGGGCGTCAACGATCCCCGCACAGCCCGGCGTGCCGTCTGGTGGTGCTACCTGTACGGCGGCGGCACGATGGCCTGTCTCGGACTGCTCTTCTGCCTCGTGCCCGACGGGTTGGTCGGACTCGTCACCGACAAGCCCGAGTTTCTTGAGGTCTGCCCTTCCTTGCTGGCCGTAGTCGGGATGGCACAACCGGGTTTCGCCGCGTGTCTGATCTTCAGTCAGGCTATGCGCGGTGCCGGCGATACCAGAACCGCCCTCCTACTCACGTATGCCTCCACCTTCCTGGTCCGCCTTCCGTTGGTCTGGCTTCTGGGCGTGCACTATGGCTACGGGCTCTGGGGGGTCTGGGTGGCGCTGAGCGTCGAGTTGATGTTCCGCGGACTGCTTTTCCTGTTCGCCTTCGTGTTCGGTCGTTGGGCCAGCGAGAAGGTGTGACCGGACGGTGTGATCTGACCGGCGGCGCCCGACAGGAAGACACGACGTGCTGACAGGATGTACCCGCTGGGCTGCATGGACGCATGGAAACCGACGGGCGCTTACGACTGCAGTTCCGAACAAGCAGCACGTTCCATCGGATCCGTTGGCCTGCGCGTTGCGGGAATGGTAGCCATTCAGGTACCAAGAGGAAGACCCTGCCGGTCTCACCGGACCAGTTGCCCTCTGCGGAACCTGGCGTATGATGCGCAGGCCTTTTGGGCCATGGAGATGTTTGATGGCTTCCATCCGTATCCTGGCGCAACGCCCCGGTCCGGCCGTTCTCCTCCTCGGCGTATGGCTCGTCCTGTTCCTGTCACTCCCGGCTTTCGCAGAGAACCAGTCATTTGATCAGGCCATTGCCGAACTGCGTGATCAACCGCTGGAGTCCATTTGGACGCCGGTCGGACGACTGATTCAGTTGGGCCGCGGCACGTCGCCCGCCCCACGCAAAAAGCTGGAGCGTCTGCTCAAAGACGACAGCGAGAAGGTGCGCCTCGGCGCGGCGCACGCGCTCTGCCAACTCAACGAACCCTCACGTGCGCTGCGGGTGTTGACCCAGCTGGCCGCCAAGAGCGAGGATGCTTCGATCCGCCGAACCGCCGCGGAGGTGCTCGCCGTCTCCCCGCTTCCCGAGGACGATCTTTCGTTGCCGGAAACGCTCCGCAAGGCACTGAAGAAGGAACCCATCCCGGACACGCGACTGGCGCTGGCCCGGGCGTTGTTCCGCATGGGGTTCCGCACCGATGCCGCAAACGCGCTGATGGACCTGGTGAAGTCCGGGGATGCGGGGTTGCGGGATGAGGCGGCGCTGAGCCTGGCGCGCCAGGGGTGGCTTCGCCCGCAGGAAGAGTGGCAGGGGAAGCCGGAGGGAGACCTCTGTGGACCGGTCTACGAGCGACTCTCCGCGCTGCGTCTCGAACCCACGCCCCGTGGTCAACAGGCCGCAGATCTGTTTCGCACGATGGAGGAATCGAGCTCGCGGTCCGGAGATGCCAAACTGATACACGGTGAGCGCTTGCTCAGGGAACTGCTGGTGCGTGTTTTGACGGCTTATCCAGACATCGAGAAATGCGATTTGGACCAACTCTTCGAACAGGCCGGCAAGGGCATGGTGGGTAGCTTGGATCCCTATTGCCAGTACATGAATGAGGACGAGGTAACCGCGACGCAGGACATGCTCCGGCAGGACTATGGCGGCATCGGCGCCTACGTCGGGTTGCGCGATCAGACCTTCACCATTCTGCAACCGATCTACGACGCACCGGCTTACAGGGCCGGCCTGCGTTCGCTTGACACCATCCTGGAGGTCAACGGGCACAAAACGAGTGATGCGATTCAAAAGGGCGGCGTCATCGAGGTCATCTCCAAACTCAAAGGCAAACCCGGATCCATCGTGCGGGTGAAGTTCTCCCGGCGCGGCTTCATCCAACCTGTGGAAGTGGATCTGGTGCGGGCCGTCGTGCGCATCCAGAGCGTGCATACAGCCCTGTTGCCCGGACGTATCGGCTACATCCGGCTGACACGGTTCGGCGAGCAATCCGACGATGAAGTGGGCGAAGCGCTGAAGGAACTGATCGGCCGTCAGGATTCTCAAGGACTGGTGTTGGATCTGCGCGACAACCCGGGTGGCCTGTTGAAGGCCGCCGTTGACATCGCAGACCGCTTCTTGGCGGGTGACAAGTTGATCGTCTCCTCGGAAGGACGCGAGGGGTTTGCGCCGCGGAAGGAATTTCGAGCCGGTGACGGGCACGCCGACGAACGCCTGCCGCTGGTTGTACTGATCAATGCCGGATCGGCTTCGGCCAGCGAGATCGTCGCCGGAGCGCTCCAGGATCACCGTCGCGCGACGCTGGTCGGCGAAAAGACCTTCGGCAAGGGCTCGGTTCAGCAGATCATCCCGCTCCGCGCCACCAACGAACGCACGCAGGTGCGGCTCACGATCGCCAACTACTATCTCCCCTCGGGACGCTGCATCCACGAAAAGGGCGTGGAACCCGATATCCCCGCGAGGCCCATCGAGATGGACGACGTCCTGCTGCGACGGGTCATTGAACTGCGCGGGAGCCATGTCGTTGAGGACTACGCACGCGCCCTGTGGACCGAGCACCGCGAGGCGCTGCTTCCCGTTCTGGAAGACGACGAAGGCAAAACGGATGGCTATCCCGGTTTCGAGACGTGGTTGAAGGGCCTTGGATCCCCTCCCCCGCCCTCGTCGGCCATGCGGCTCGAGGTGCGTCAGGTGCTGCGCCGTCTGGCACAGGACGAGCTCCATCGCGAATATGCCTGCGATCTGGCCACCGATGAAGTCCTGCAACGTGGCGTGCTGGAGTTGCTCCACAAAATGGCGGTCGATCCGGCTTCAGTGGCACAGTACAGGGAGCTGCCCGGCCGATTCAAGGAGATGGCCGCACCCGAAAAGGGCCTCACCGAACGACCCTTGAACGAAAAAAACCGTACCATTGACATCCTGCCGGTGAAGTAGTTCCAGCCGTCCGTCTGTAGTCCATCCCCTCCATTCCACGCACCTGCAACCCCCGCGTGAGCCCCCGTTCGCCGCAGGGCTTTTCAAGGCGCGGAAAAGGGTCTGCATACTTCGACGTCGGGGGCGCTATCGGAATCGGTACCGAGTCCTTTTCCTCCCTGCGGTATGGGTAGCCGAATCGATTCCGACTCCGACGCCGATGAGCGGAGGGAGAATTGAAAAGCCCTGCCGTTTGCCGGCGGCAAGCTATCTCCGCTGCGGCGCGTCGCCGGGCGGCGCGTTCAGTCCGCGCTTCC
>CAYSBP010000072.1:0-1906 GCA_964429255.1 uncultured Planctomycetia bacterium | reverse complement strand
ACGATACCGGGGTGAAACGTCTCGAAATGCGAGGCGGTCTGCCCTGCTTGAATTCCACCTCCATCCCGCTACGCTGGCCGGTGGGGGGATTCGTTCTTCCTATCGTTGGCTCGAAGAAGTCAGGCGTTTCTTCGTCGGGGCAGCATCGCTTTTCATGAAGGAGTCACCGTCAGGATGCAATACCGCTATGTGGGGCGTACCGGCGCGCGCGTTTCAACCCTGGGATTCGGCTGCATGCGTTTCCCCATGAAGGGCAACCACGTCGATCGAAACCTGGCCATCCCGATGCTCCAGCGTGCCTACCAACTGGGCGTAAACTACTTCGATACCGGCAAGTTCTACTGCAGTCAGGAGAGCGAGCAGACGCTCGGCGAAGCGCTTACAGGCATGGACCGATCGAAAGTGCATGTCTCAACCAAGTACGCCTTCGAGAAGCCGACGGCCGCGGATCTCCGCGAGAAGTTTGAACTCTCCCTTAAATGGCTGCAGGTTGATTACGTCGATTTCTATCACCTCTGGGGGCTTTCCTGGGAACGTTTCCAGACGAGCATGGCCGTCAAAGGTGGCCCGCTCGATGCGTTCCTTAAGCTCAAAGAGGAAGGCCTGGTCCGACACCTCAGCACGAGTTTTCATTCCAAACCCGAGGAATTGAAGCAGCTCGTCGACACCGGTTATTTCGAAACGATCCTCTGTCAGTACAACCTGCTGGACCGTTCGAACGAAGAGGCCATCGCGTATGCGGCTTCGAAGGGTGTCGGCGTGGTGGCGATGGGCCCGGTGGGGGGCGGGCGACTGGGCGGTCCGTCCGAGAAGATTTCCGGCGCGCTGGCCGGTCCGGCCCGCGTTTCAACGCCGGAGCTCGCGCTGCGTTTCGTGCTCTCCAACCCGAATGTCTCGATTGCACTTTCGGGCATGAGCACGATTGCACAGGTCGAGGAGAACGTCGCAACCGCTTCGCGTGAAACCTATCTGAGCGAACAGGAGCGCGCCCGGGTCACGCAGGCAATGTCAGAAAACAAGAAGCTTGCTGAGCTTTACTGCACCGCCTGCAACTACTGCCTGCCCTGTCCCCAGGACGTCAACATTCCGCGTGTCTTTGAACTGATGAACTACGACCGCGTCTACGGGATGAAGGAGTATGCGCAACAGGCTTATCGAGAACTGGTTGCGCACAGCCAGCGTGGTGGCCAGGGCAAGGACGCCACGCATTGCGTGGCGTGTGGCGCGTGTGAGGAGAAATGCCCGCAGAAGCTGAAGATCGTGGAACAGTTGAAGGCCACTCACGCTGCGCTGGGCAGTGCTTCACAGTCCTGCGGTCCGAATCCGTAGCGGACGCTGATACGTTCGTATCTGCCCCTTTTTATTACCTCTCCTGCCCCCTTGAATTCCACCCTCATCCCGCTACGCTGTCGCCATGGGGGCAATCGTTCTTTCGGCCATTTCACCTGACCTTCATCAGGGTGCTTGACTCGCTTCAAGGAGGCTATTCCATGGCTGTTTCCGCCCGTCGTCCCGTACGCTTCGCGCCGCATACCAAGCCACTCGCTCAACTCCTCGTCGAGAGCGGCGATATCCAGGTCGAACAAGTCAACGAGGCCATCCTCGTCCAGGAGCAGCAAGGCGGCCTGCTCGGCCAGATCCTTCGCCAGAGGGGCACCTGCACGGACGAGGTTATCGTGAATGCATTGCTCAAACAGATGCAGGTCACAGACATTCAGTGTGAGGAAATCTACGCTCCGCTGGACGTGCTGAAGTTGGTCCCGCGCGAACAGTGCGATAGCGAGAAGCTGTGCCCCTTCGAGCGGCTGGGCAAGCTGCTTTGCGTGGTCATGGGCAATCCGCTGAACCGTAGCGCCATCAATGCCATCGAAGAGGCCACGAACCTGAAGGTCAAGCCCTTCAAGGC
>CAYSBP010000071.1:0-13450 GCA_964429255.1 uncultured Planctomycetia bacterium | reverse complement strand
AGGCATCCAACCGATTCCGGATGCCTTGGTTTCCTCCTGACTTCGGACCACCCCAACGGTAGAATCCACGCCCCGCCCGCGTTAAACTCGGCGCTCCGGTCCGAGCCGTCTGATAGGTGGCGGGCAAGGATGGTCCATGAGCAACCGCCCCGCTCGGCTGACGGACGTCGCGCCCTTCACCATGGGGACGATCGTGATTTGCGTCGCGGTCTTCGTGGTGATGCTGACCAAGTTTCCTCCAGGCACGGCCGGCAGCTTCCTGAACATACCGCACGAAGTACTCGAGACGCACGGCGGCTCTTGGAGGAAAGGCGTCTGGGACGGCGAGTGGTTCCGTTTCCTCACGCCCCTGTTCCTGCATGTGAACGCGATCCACATCCTGCTGAACATGTACATGCTGTACCGGTTAGGCCCCGGGGCCGAGATTCACTTTGGAACCCGGCGCTTCGCGGCCATCTATCTGCTCAGCGGACTCGGCGGCGTGTGTCTGAGTCTGCTCTTCGGCGGATACCTTTCGGCGGGCGCCTCTGGAAGCCTCTTCGGCATCATGGGTGCCTATCTGTCCGCCAAGGTCATGGCCCACTATGACTGGCGCCGGGCCATGAAGAGTTCGGAGGTCCGCCAGACCGCCCTCTATATCCTGCTGAACTTCGCGTTCTGTCTGGCTATTCCCAACATCGACCACTGGGGACATGCCGGTGGATTGCTGCTCGGATTTCTCTACGGAGCGCTCTTCGAGTACCAGCGGAATCACCGCCGCCTGGGACTGACCTACCTGGCCGTCTGCCTGTTCGTGACGGCCGGTCTGGTCGCTTCCTGTCGCTGGATGGTCTTCCATCCGCACTACCACGTGTATCTGGGGTTGAAGGCCGATGCGGAAGGCCGAACGCAGGAAGCCGACGCGCGCTTTGCAGCGGCCAAACGCCGGGCGCAAACGTTTCCCTCGACCATGGCCGCCCAGGAGGTTCAGCGGCGCATCCGGGAACTGGCCCGGAACATTCCGTCGAAGCGCGGTCCGGACCTGTCGCCGGAAGAGCTTCTCATCGGACGTTACCTTCAACTCCTCTTCGACCTTGAGCCGCATGGCGCCTGGCGGGCTTGGCTGCTGCCGCACGACACGCCGTCGGAAGAACCGTGATCGGTCACGCCGTGTCGACGCGTTATTCGCGCTCGTATCGCAACGGCGCCGGGATGCTCGCGGTGGCCGATCCGGGGACATCCGGTCCGAAGGGCAACCCATTCAGGGCCTTCGGCCGGCCGGCAGGCTTCTCCTTTAGAGCGGCGGTTCCCGTGCGCAGTTACGAAAGATGAAATGCGGTCCGTTGGTCCTGTGCGAACGGTCCACACAGGCGTTGTAGAAGACGTTTTCTTCGCCCCTTGATTCCCCCTGAAAGGAGAGTAGGAAGGACCCGGTTGACAAGCCTGTGCGTGGCGTCAGGGAGCGAACAAACCGGCGATGGACGAAGCGAGCGGAGCACGCCCGACCATGTGGGCGTTGCAGGTAGGCCGCGGCCTGCTGGGCGTTCCGGTGAGCCTCCATTGGCTATTGATTCTGATGCCGTTTGTCTTCTATGCCCTGGACGTCAAGCACGACATGGATGCGGGTGTCGAGGTCGCGCACGGTCGCCTGCTGCTGAGCGCCGTGGTTGTCAGCCTGCTGCTATGCATCTTCGTCTACCTGCATGAGGTGGGTCATGCATTGGCCGGACTTCGGACGCGGACCCCCGTTCCCGAGATTCTCATCCTACCGTTCAGCGGCGCCGCGCTGATGGGTCAGCGGATGCGCTCGCCCAATCACGAGATGGTCGTTTCGATGGCCGGGCCATTGGTAACGCTGATGCTGACGGGCCTCTTCTTCGCAGGGTATCAGTTCGATCTCCACGAGCGTCTGCAGGTCTGGACGGGGAGTGCAGTGGTAGGGAATTTCTACGTCTGGTGCCTGAATGTGAATGCGGCGATGGGCCTGTTCAATCTGGTGCCGATGATGCCGTTGGATGGGGGCAAGATGTTCCGGGCGTTCCTGGCCTTCAAACTGGACCCGTCACGCGCGACGAATATCGCGGCCACGCTGGGTCAGTTTCTGGCGGTGGTCATGATCGTCGTGGGCGTGTATTTCTGGTTTACGGCGGGTGGGCTCCTCCCGGCCTTGGCGGTCTGGGTGGGGATTTCCGGGATCGTGGGGTGCATGCGGGAACGCCAGTTGGCCCGCGAGGGCCTGGTGTATGCGGAAGGCGGATACGGATGGGATGACGTGGGGGAATCCTGGAAGGCTGGTACGACGGAGGCGCCGCGGCTCGGGTGGTGGGCACGCTGGGTGGAGCGCCGCCGCAAGGCACGGCACGAGCGCGAGGCGCAGGACGAGCAGGCTTTCCGCGCGCGCGTCGATGAATTGCTGGCAAAGGTGAAGCACGCGGGGATGGATTCGCTGACGAAGTCGGAGCGCCAACTGCTGGACGAGGCCTCCGCGCGTTTTCGAAAGGGACAAGGCGAGCGGCGTCGCCCGTAGGCCGTCGATTAGGGGTTATGGGAAAGATACGGCGTTTCTTCGATCATTGGATCCGATTCTTCCGGCTCGAATCGTGGATGAGGCTGCTGATGCTCTGCATCCTGGCGGGTGCGGTGGCTGGCCTGGCCGGCGTGGTGCTGGACGCCGGTCTCAATTATGCGACCACCTGGCTTTTCAAAAGCCACATCCAGAGCACTCAGGCCGGTCAGCTTACGGATCTGTTCAAGCTGGTGACGATACCCGCGGCCGGCCTGTTTCTGGCCGGCTGGATGGCGTGGAAGTGGGCACCCGAGATCTGCGGCGGCGGTGTAGATGCCGTCATCCGTGCGTTTCACAAGGGCAAGGGGCAGGTCCGTTCGCGAGTGACGTTTCTGAAAGCGGCCTGTACGATCTCGACGATCGGCGCGGGCGGCAGTGCCGGTCGCGAAGGTCCGATCGCGCAGATCGGCGCCGCGGTCGGTTCGTCACTGGGCCGGTGGTTGAACCTGTCGGTGCGGGACCGGCGGCTGCTCATGCTGGCCGGTTGTGCGGGCGGACTGGGCGCCGTGTTGCGCGCGCCGCTGGGCGCGGCGCTGTTCACCGCCGAGATGCTCTACCGCGAACCCGACTTCGAGCACGATGCCGTCATTCCCGGCATCATCAGTTCCGTGACAGGCTATTCCGTATTCACTGCGTTCATGGGCTACGATCCGCTGCTCCGGTTCACGATCCAGGGCGTGCCGGTGGCACCGCGTTTCCCGAGCGAACAGGGCTCGAGCCTGGAACTGGTTCACTATGCGCTGCTTTCGCTGCTTTGCGCGGTCGTGGCGTTTCTGTTCATCAAGGGCCTGCGTTTGATGAAGCGTTACGTCTTCGGCCTGTTGCCGGTTCCGACGCCGATGAAGTCGCTGATGGGCGGCCTGACGCTGGGCCTTCTGGCCGCAGTGCTGTGCGTCACGCTGCAGGTGGAACCCGGTTACGTGATGGGCGACGGCAAAGACTATCTCCAGCAAGTGATCGGAAGCGTTCTGGAACCCGATTGGGCGTCGATGTCGAGCGTCACGTTTTCCCTGCGCATGTTGATCCTGGTGATCTTTTTCAAGATCGTGGCGACGGGGCTGACAGTCGGTTCGGGCGCATCCGGCGGGTTGCTCTTCCCCACGCTCTTCATCGGCGCGATGACCGGGGCGTTCTACGCCTCGCTATGGCTGCACATGCCGGGCTGGATGGAGCCGTCGGCGGAAGCGCGCGCCGGGATGATCGTGGTGGCGATGGGCGGCGTCTTTGCCGGCTGCACCAAGACGCCGATCGCGAGTCTGGTGGTGGTCTCCGAAATGACGGGCTCCTACGCACTGGCCGTGCCGCTGATGCTCTGCTGCGCGTCCACGTATCTCCTGACGACCTCGTTTACGATCGAGGAAGAGCAGGTGCCGGGCATGTCCGACTCGCCGGCGCACCGCGGCGATTACCTGGTGAATGTGTTGGAGGATATCAGGGTTCGCGAGGCCATCCGGAACGCGCCGGCGCCGGATACGATTCCAGCCGACCTTCCTTTCAGCGGCGTGCTGGAGCGCATCAAACACTCCACAGCATCCACCTTTCCCATCGTCGACGAAAAAGGCTTCCTGGTCGGGATCTTCTCGTTCAGCGACATCCGTCAGATCATGGACGACCAAACGGTGGGCCAGCTGGTGGTGGCCGGCGATCTGGGCACGGCGAACGTGGTGACGGTGACGCCTGACACCACGCTCAGCCAGGCGCTGACGATCTTCACGCGCAAGAACGTGAACGTGCTGCCCGTCGTCGAAGAGCCGACGGATGCCAGCGCGCAGCACGCTGCGTCGCAGCGGATCATCCATCCGCGGGGACCGGTGGGCAGCAAACGCGTCATCGGCATGCTAGGTCGGCAGGATCTGATCGCGGCCTACCGACAGCGTCTGTTGGACCTCCAGCACGCCGAGGCCCAGGAATCGCAGGGCGCCCAGGGCGGCTCGGTCTTCGGGACCGCGCAGGAGTCGATGGCGATACCGGACCCCGAACCGCTCACCCAGGTCACTGGGCCCGTCATCGATCCGGAGACGGAGGAACCGCTTCGGACACAGGGGAACCTCGAGGAACTTGACGCGAAGGAACTGCTCGTGGAACCTTCCGAGCGGTCCCGGGCGATCGAGATCGAAGACTTCCGGGCGGATGCCTACGGACCAAAGAAAACAAAGGACGGGGAGGGTGGTTCGTAGCATGATCATCGTCACCGGCGCGGCCGGCTTCATCGGTGCCAATCTGGTTGCGGAGCTTCTGACCCGGGGGCATCGGGACTTGGTGGCTGTGGATACGTTCCGATCAAGTGGCACGGGACCCGGGGCGCCACCTGCAAAGACCCGTTATCTGGACGAGTTTGGATTGGACGCCCGGTTGGACCGCGATGAGCTTCCGGACTGGCTTGATCGGCTCGAAGCGGATCGACGCGTCGAAGCGATATTCCATCTTGGCGCGTGCAGTGACACCACGGCCACCGACATCGAGTTCATGCTGTCGAACAACCTGGAGTACACCCGGACGCTCTGGCATTGGTGCGCGCGGCGTTCCGTCCCGTTCGTATATGCATCCAGCGCGGCGACGTACGGCGACGGGACGCAGGGCTTCGATGACGAGAGCGACCTCAATCGCCTGAAACCGTTGAACCTCTATGGGAAATCGAAGCACCTTTTCGACCTCTGGGCACTCGAACAGACGATCACGCCGCCACGCTGGGCGGGGCTCAAGTACTTTAACGTCTACGGCCCGCGAGAGACGCACAAGGGCCGCATGGCGTCCGTGGCCTTCCATGCCTATCGTCAGATCGTCGAGACGGGCGAGGTGAAGCTTTTCCGGTCGCATCGCCCGGACATCGTCGATGGCGGTCAGTTGCGCGATTTCGTCTTCGTCGAGGATGCCGTTGCGGCGACGATACACTTCTGGACACAGCCCGAGGCACCCCTCGCGCCGAACGGTCTCTACAACGTGGGTACGGGCAAGGCGCGTTCGTTCGCCGACCTGGCCCGCGCGGTCTTCGCGGCCCTGGGCCGCGAGCCGAGAATCGTCTACATTCCGATGCCGGAGGACTTGCGCGAGCGCTATCAGTATTTCACGCAGGCCACCGGGGCCAAACTGCGCCGGGCCGGCTATTCGGCGCCGTTTCATGATGTCGAGTCGGGCGCGCGAAAGTACGTGGAGTGGCTTCGCCTTTCATCGTAGCGGGTCCTGGATTTCCGGACGATCATCACCCGCATCTGGACCGCCAAGGTCAGAAGTTCAAGCCTTCCGGTTCCGCACGTTGTTCCCTTTCCAGGCTGCGACTGATAGAGATTCGGTTGTTGGTCCGCCGATACTCGCGCCAAGCCTGAACCTGCTTCGCGTCCAGCACGCCCGCCAGTTCCTTTTCGGCTTCCAGCGCGTGCTTTTCGACGAGCGGGGTCACCTCCGCGTCGGTCACCATGGGTCTGGGTCCGCGTTTGCCGGTTCCTTTCGCCGTGCATTCGTCGCTGAGTTGCTTCGCGTGCTTGGCGAGCACCTCCTCCACGTTCCGACGCTGTTCGGCGGTCAGTTGCATGGACTCGGCCAGGCGGGGCGTCACCTCCAGCGCTGAACTCCGCACAACCAGGACTTCGTGCGTTCCCTCTGCCGTTCCGCCCCGTTTGAGCCATCCGCCGTCTATCTGCGGACGGGCTTCCGCGCCCCGGTCTCCCTCCGCCGCGGCCAACAGGATGGAGAGCACCAGTTCCTCACCACGCCGCTTCAGCGTCAGGTCGTGTTTTCCTTCCGCGGCAGTTCGGACCATCTCGATGAATTCCTTGGAATCGATGACGGGCCGGCGGTCAAACGCGGTGATGCAGTCGCCGACCATCAGGCCCGCCTTCTGCGCCGCAGACCCGGGAATGACCTGCAGAACGAACGCACCGGTCTTGACTTCGTTCTGGAACCGGTCGGCCAGTTCCGGGGTGGGATCCTGGAGGGAGACACCCAGTCTTGGTTTGGGCGCCTGAAAATTGCGCGCGCGGCCGCGCCCCATGGGCCCTTCGCGATCCCAAGGGGGCGGCTGGAAATCGTTTTCGGCATCCGGTTCGTCGCGAAAGAAATCACGCCTGAAATTGCGGAACATCTCCTCTATTTCCCGCGGCGTGGCGCGGAACTGGAGTCCCGGCATCTGCATACCGGGCTGCTGCTGGGCCAACTCACCCACCTGGCGCTGCAGATCCGCAATCCGGTTATCTTTCTCCACCATTGCCTGCATCAAGGTCTGGACTTGTTTCTCCAGCGCCGTGATGCGTTCTTCGGCGGTCAGCAGCGCCTTCGGCTCGATCTTCGGCTCGGGCTCGGCAGCACACACCAGGCCACCGAAAAGAGCCGCTCCAAGTACCGTCAGGCTTGGTCCGTAGTGCATCGGAATACCTCCCGGGTAAACCCGTTACGCCCAAAAGAATGGACCTCCAGTCCAACCACGCCTTAAAGGATAGCGCATCTCACTGAACAGCCAAGACGAAAGCACGCCGTCCGGAGCCATCGACTGCGTGGCCGGAATGGGATGGTCCTCGAAAAACGTCCAGCGGACCGCTGTTTTTGTCGATACTTCCGATGCTTCCGGATGGCCTTCTGAGAGAGGGGTCTGGGGGCGGTGTTTCTCTCCCGCGGGGTCCGGGTGTGCCCCTGCCGGGGAGAGGCATGAATCAACCGGGCAGCCCGTGTCCGCAGACGACGTGCTCGAACGACCAACGACAGGAGTGGACGGATGGAAAACGACCGCGCCCAGGAAACCACGGCCATCGTCACCGGAATGGGCCTCGCCGCACTGGGCCTCTTCTGTGGGCTGTCGCTCTATTCGCATTCACCCGGCGACGTGATGGACTATGACGTCGAGCAAGCCGGCCGGGTCGTCAACCTCGGAGGCTTGATCGGCGCAAGACTCGCGCATCATCTGCTCTGCCTCTACGGATTCGGGGCGTGGATGATCATCTTCTCGCTGGTGGGATTCGGTGTCCTGATCACGTTCGCCCGTTCACTTCACGGGATGACGCTGCGCGGTATCGGCTCGGTTCTGTTGCTGGCGACGATCTGCACGTGGGCCGGCACCTTGCGCCCCCCCGATCAGGAAGCTGCTCGGGCGATCTACCCGGCCGGTCTGGGTGGGCTGATGGGCGGCAAGTACCTGGCGCCGCCGCTGGTGAGACTCTTCGGTGATATCGGCATCTACCTGGTGCTCGTGGCCGCGACGGTGCTGTCGGGCTTGCTGATCGCACAGGAGTTGACCGAGTCCGCGTTGATGCTGCTCGGTCGTGGCGTCGTCCGCCTGGGCATGATGGGTTGGTCGGCCGCGGTGAGCCGCCTGCAGCAGACGCCCGATCTGGCGGCAGCCGGTGCGGCGGGCGAAAGCGTGCGTCTCCATCCACAGGCCACACGCGGCGACCACAAGCTGGATCGGCTGGCGCTGGACAGCGCGGGTTCGCGCGCGGCGGTTGAGGATCTGCTGAATGAACCGCCCGTGAAGGAGACCCGGGTTGAAAAGCCCTTGCGTCGTTCGCTGGCCCTTGCATTGAAGGAGCGGGCCAAGGAGGAGACGTCGACCGAGGAGAAGCCCACGAAGGACGAGCCGAAGGTCGAGACCGAGGCGAAGGCCTCTCATTCACAGGAGAGTTCCCGTATCCGGCACGAGGAAGCCGTGCGGCAGGCCGAAGCCGCCGAGAAGGAACGACAGGCACGGGAGAAGGAACTCAAGGAACAGGCGGCACGCGAAGCCAAGGCCCTTGAGAAACTCGACAAGGAACGCAAGGTCAAGGATCAGGAGCGGGAGAAGGCGCGCGCCAAGTTCGAAGCGGCGATGGCGGCACAGGAGCCCAAGCCCGAATCGACGCCCGCGGATGGTACGGAAGCCGACCCGGCCAAGCCGCCCAAACCGCGCCTGCCGGACGACTACAAACTGCCTGACATCCAGGTACTGGAGGCCAAGGACGAGGCCAAGGAGATCCCCAGCGAGGTGCTCAAGGAACGCGGCATCAAGCTCATCGAGACGCTCTGGGAATTCAAGATCGGCTCGCGCCTGGCCAGCATCGTCCACGGCCCGGCCGTGACCATGTACGAACTCTCGCTCGATCCCGGCATCAAGGTCCAGCGCGTCATCAGCCTGCAGGACAACCTGGCCATGGCCATGAAGTCCGAGTACGGCGTGCGCATCATCGCTCCGCTGCCCGGTCGCGACACGATCGGCATCGAGATTCCGAACACGGAAGACTACGTCGTGCGCATGCGCCCGATCCTGGAGTCGCCGCAGTTCCGCACCAATCACTGGACGCTGCCGCTGATCCTGGGCCGCGACGCCACCGGTAATCCGCTGGTCGCCGATCTCGCCAAGATGCCGCATCTGCTCATCGCCGGAACCACCGGCTCGGGCAAGTCGGTCTGCGTGAATTCGATCATCCTCTCCATGCTGCTCATGCGCCGGCCACAGGAAGTGAAGCTGATCCTGGTGGACCCCAAGCAGGTCGAGATGACGGACTTCAAGGGCATCCCGCACCTGCTCAGCCCTGTGGTCACCGACATGAAGCTGGCCGCCGGCGTGCTGACGTGGGCCGTACAAAAGATGGAAGAGCGTTACGACCGGATGAGCAAGGTCGGCGTGCGCAACATCTCAACCTTCAACAAGCTCTCGCAGGAAGAGCGGCTCATCCGGTTGCCGCAGAACGAGCCGCCGGAGGAGTACGTCGACCCGATGCCGTATATCGTCATCATCGTCGACGAGTTCGCCGACTTGATGATGTCGAGCGGCAAGGAGATCGAGCAGGCGATTGCCCGGCTGGCACAGAAGGCGCGCGCCGCGGGCATCCACGTCATCCTGGCCACGCAGCGCCCCAGCGCCGATGTCGTCACGGGCCTCATCAAGACCAACCTGCCCTGCCGCATCTGCTTCCAGGTGAAGAGCAAGATCGACAGCCGCATCGTGCTCGACTCCGGCGGCGCCGACAAACTGGCCGGCAAAGGCGACATGCTCTTCGTCCCGCCCGGTTCGTCGCAGCTCATCCGCGCCAAAGGCGTCTTCATCGGCGACCACGAGATCAAGGGGATCGTCGACGGCTGCAAGAAGCAGGCCGAACCGATCTACAGCGACGAGATCGAGAAGGTGGCGAAGCAGGCCGCGCAGTCCGAGGAGCAGGCCCAGGAAGCCAGCGAGAAGATGGCGATCGACGACAAGTTCGACGAGGCCGTGGAATGCTTCCTGGCCGTCGGCCGCGCGTCCACGTCCATGCTGCAACGACGCATGGGCCTGGGCTATACGCGCGCCGCCAAGATCTGCGACCAGATGGATCACCTCGGCATCGTCGGACCGGACCGCGGCGCCAAGGGTCGCGAGCTGCTGATCACGCTCGACGGATGGGATGCCTACAAGAAGACCCGCGTGGGCGCCGCCGCCTTCGGCGCGCAGGTCAGGCGGAGCGCCGACGACAACGAATCGGACGGCGAGGGCCATGTCCCGAACAGCCTGATCGAATGCCTGGACCAGGTCGACGGCACGCGTGCCGACGAGAACGGCGAAGATCCCGAACAGACCGGTGACGGCTGCGCGCAACCCGATCCGGAGTTGGTGGCCAAATTGGATCCCAAGGACTCGTCGTTCGCCGCCGATTGAGTTGCCCATCGGAGCGCCCGGTGCGCTACACGTGGATCGTCGCGGTGTTTGCGGGTCTGTTTCTGTGCGGGGTGGCCTACCATGGCGCGCTGAGGTTCAACCATGTCTGCCACCGCCAAGCGACTCGATCCCGTACTCCTCTGGCCCGAAGGCGCTCCCGGTGTGCTGGGCAACGGGCCGGAAGACCGGCCGAATTTGATCCCGTTCCTGCAGCCCGGTCCCAGGAAGCACGCAGCGATCGTTGTCTGCCCTGGCGGCGGTTACGGCGGGCGCGCTCCGCATGAGGCCGATCCGATTGCCGAATGGCTCAACGGACTCGGGCTTTCCGCCTTCGTCCTGCACTACCGCGTCTCACCGTACCGCCATCCGCGTCCGCTACAGGATGCGCAGCGCGCCATCCGCATGATCCGCATGCACGCCGACGAGTGGAACATCGACCCCCGACGCCTCGGGATCCTTGGCTTCAGTGCCGGCGGGCACCTGGCCGTTTCGGTCGCAACAATTTTTGATCCAGGAGTGCCCGACGCCGTCGATCCCATATCGAGGCAATCGTGTCGGCCGGATGCGTTGATTGGCTGCTATCCGGTGGTGAGCTTCGGGGCGTTCGGCCACATGGGCTCGTTGCAGAACCTCCTGGGTTCGAGTCCCGACGTGGGCCTGCAACTCTACCTGAGCTTGGAGAACCGCGTTACGCCGGAGACACCGCCGTCGTTTCTCTGGCACACAGCCGATGACGACGGCGTGCCGGTGGAAAACAGCCTGATGCTGGCCACCGCGATGCGTCGCCATCGCGTGCCCTGTGCGCTGCATGTCTTCCCGCACGGCAACCACGGCCTTGGTTTGGCGCCGGAAGACCCGACGGTACGCGCATGGACGGACCTCTGCGCGCAGTGGCTGAGAGACCTGGGATTCCACTCATGACACCGCTGCCGTTCCTCCTGAATGCCGACCGTGCCATTGGGCGCGACGTGAGGGTCAAGGCGCAACCGGAAGACTTCCTGGTCGAAGAGATCGCGCTATACGAGCCGGACGGAGTGGGAGACCACACCTACTTCCGCATGGAAAAGCGCGGGATCACGACGCACGAAGCCGTCCGGCGGTTGGCCCATGCGCTCGGAAAACGCCCCAACGACGCCGGCATCGCGGGGCTGAAGGACGCGCAGGCCGTCACGCGCCAGTGGATCAGTTTTGAGCACGTGAACGACGAACAGGCTGCTGCGGTCGACGTAGGGCCCGAAGCGCGTGTCGTGGAATACCGCCGGCACGGTAACAAGCTGCGCATGGGGCATTTGAAGGGCAATCGCTTCATGATCCGCCTGCGTTTACCCGACGCGACGCGCACGGCGGAACTGACGTTGGCAGCGCAACGGGCCATGGACGAGTTGACGCGGCGCGGTCTGCCGAACTTCTACGGTCCGCAGCGCTTCGGACGCGGTGGGGCGAGCATCGAACTCGGGCGCGCGCTGGTGGCCGGGGACGAGGTCGGCTTTGCGACGAAGTTGCGCGAGCAGGGACTGCCGCAGGCGCGGGCGCGCGACCATAGGTTTCGCAACCTGATGGTGAATGCCTTTCAGGCTGAACTCTTCAATCAGGTCCTGGCGCGCCGCATGCCGCGCTTCGACGAATTGCTCGCTGGCGATCTGGCCTTTTTGCACCGCAACGGCGCGGTCTTCAACGTGGAAGACATCGCGAAGGAGCAGCCGCGCTGCGCGGCCTTCGAGATCAGCCCGTCGGGTCCCCTTTTCGGCCCGAAGATGCTCTTCCCCGAAGGCGAGCCCGGTGCAATCGAGCGCGAGGTGTTGGCTCAGTCGGGCGCTACGGTCGAAGACTTCGGCCGACGCGAGGCCGAGCGCCAACCCGGCGCGCGCCGCGCGCTGCGCGTGCCGCTGCTGGAGCCGTCCGCCGTCACCGCCGATGGAAGCGCCGCACAGATCACGTTCGCCCTCCCCGCCGGCTCCTACGCCACGGTCGCGCTGCGCGAGATCGTCGGCGATGAGGCCGTGTTGGGGCTGAACGATTGAACAACGGCAGGACGCAGTTCTTGGATGACTGAGCGTTAAACAGCCATTGCCGTTTTTGGCGGTCCAGCGAGAATCGTGTGCATGACTGCTTCCGCGACCAACGACGCACGAACCGATGCGCCGCCGGCGGTTTCGCCGGATGAGCGCCGCCGCATTCTGGGCGAGTTACTCAAGAGCGTTTCGCGCGCGTTCTACCTGAGCCTCCGCGTGCTTCCGGCGGGCCTGCGCGAGCCGATCGGCTTGGCGTACCTGCTGGCCCGCGCGGCCGACACGGTGGCCGACTCACGGTTGCTGCAGCCGGGCGAACGGCTTCAGCACCTGCTGTCCTTTCGCCGCCAGGTTGAGGGCCCGGCTTCGACTGGAGCGCTGCGCGCGATCGAGCGAGCGTTGACAGCGAAACAGTCGTTGCCGGCCGAGCGCGCGCTGCTGCAGTCCCTGCCGCCGGCCTTCGCGATGCTGGAGCGTCTGCCGGATGCCGACCGCGTGCGTGTACGGCGCGTGGTGGTGACGTTGACGGAGGGCATGGAGATGGACCTGACGACGTTCCCCGCGGAAGACTCGGGCCGAATCGCCACGCTCCCCGATGCGGCGGCGCTGGACCGGTATACGTATCTGGTGGCTGGTTGCGTAGGCGAGTTCTGGACCGAGATGCTGGTCGCACACACGCCGGCGCTGAGATGCTGGGATGTGAAGCGGATGAGCGAGATCGGCGTGCGCTTCGGCAAGGCGCTGCAACTCACAAACGTGCTCCGTGATGTGCCGAAGGATCTGCGGATGGGCCGGTGTTACCTTCCCCTGAACGAACTGACGGCGGCTGGCGTGAAGCCGGAGGAACTACTGAAGGCCGAGACGGGATCGAAAGCGCGGCCGGTGCTGGTAAACTGGCTGAAGGTGGCGATGGGGCATTTCTCGGCGGCCGAAGAGTATCTGCTGGCGCACCCGCGGCGGTGTGTCCGGTTGCGATTGGCAGCGTTCTGGCCGATCCTGATTGGCCTTGCAACACTGGAGCTGCTGGCTCGAAACGCGGCGTGGCTGGACCCGACGTGTCCTTCCAAGGTGACGCGCGGGTGGGTCTACCGAGTGCTAACGGGTTCATTGTTGGTGGCCCCGTCCAACCTTTTCCTGGAACGGTGGTTAGGATCGTGGCGCGAGCGGGTGCTGTGTGCACTTAAGCGGACAGGATGCTCGTTTTAACAGGACTTACAGGATATGTTTTCGCCGTGGCTTGAACGGCGTACAAACCGTTTTGACTCCTCACGCCGTCCATCTCTCCCTTCGGCGTCAATCCTG
>CAYSBP010000070.1:11448-13456 GCA_964429255.1 uncultured Planctomycetia bacterium | reverse complement strand
CGTTTTTCCGATAGGCGCGAGAAGACCAGGTGCATGCAGGGCTTGGTGGCCGGGTTGCGCACGCCGATCGCCTCCAACTGGAACTCAGCGCAGAAGACCCGTCCGGTCCAGCCAGAGCCCAGTCAACACCACCGGCAGATAGGCCAAGGTTGCCAGAAATACGCGGCGCGCATGGAACGGCGTCCGCTCGCGGACAAACCGCGCCGCCAGCACCGTCAGCCCGAAACCGGCACTCAGCGCCACCACGCCGTAAAGGAGACCGCCTAGCCCAGCCACCACCGGGAGCAGACTGGCCGGCAACAGCACCAAACTGAAAAGCAGACATTCCCGCGAAGTCAGCCGTCCGTCCGGATCCACCACGCTCAACATCCGAAACCCTGCGCGCGTGAAATCGTCCCGCGCATACCAGGAGATGGAAAGCAGGTGTGGAATCTGCCAGACGAAGAGGATCGCAAAGAGCGCCCACGCGCCGTGCCCGGGCGTTCCCGACGCCGCCGTCCAACCCAGCACCGGCGGCAATGCGCCAGGCAACGCCCCGGCCAGCGTGTTCAGCGTGCTGAGGCGCTTCAGCGGTGTGTAAACCCCGACGTAAAGCAGGAAGATCAGCGCCGCAATCACGGCCGATGCCTCGTTCGCCGCCAGCGCCAGCAGGCCCACCCCGGCCAGCGTCCAGAGCGTTCCGACGATGAGCGCTTCCGCCGGCCGGATCCGGCCGGCCGGCAACGGCCGGTTCATCGTGCGCCGCATGCGCGCGTCCGACGTGCGCTCCAGGAACTGATTCCAGGCCGCTGAGCCGAAGGCGGTCAGTCCGGCGCCCAGCAGCGTCCCCAACAGCCCCGTCCAGGATACGCGCCCCACGGAACCCAGGGCGTACCCACCCGCCACGGTCGCCAGGACCAGCAGATTGAGCCGAAACTTGGCCAGCGCGGTATAGTCGCGCAGTCGCTCCAGGCGCGCGGCCCACACGGCTGTAACCAGGACGCGAATCTCGCTCATGCCGTTTCCGCCTGTCGGTCCGGCCCGCCCGCCGTATAGACGCGCAGGACCGTCAGCACCGCATAGGCCAGAATCACCGCACCGAGCACCTGGTGCGCCGTGCGCACCCAGGGATCCAGGTAGACCCACTCGCCACCCTGAAAACCCTGCGCCGAAGCAAAGGCGAAGAGCACGTACGTGGCGATCCCCAGCAGAATCTGAATCTGCACCAGCACGAGGAGACGGAAGGCCGAGGTGTCCACCAGCGGCGCCACATCGCGGGACGCGTGCCCCTTTACCGCCAGCCACACGCAGAAGAGCGCCACCGGCAACGCGCCAACCACGTGCAGCAGCACCAGCGGAATCCCCAGGCCGGCATGACGCACCCACGCACCCAGCATCAACTGCACGAAGATGGCACCCACCGTCCAGACCACGCCGCTCCTCAATTCGGCCAGACGCGTGCCGGCCCTGGCAACAGGTTCGCACGCCGTCTGTGCGGACGTGGCCCAGGCAATCGCACAGAGCAGTGAGAAGAGCGCGTAGCCCAACCCCGCGTGCACCATCGACGAGATGATCCGCGCGCCGTCGAAACCGCCCAGCGCGTCGGCCCATGACTGGTACTCGGGCTTGTTCAGCATCAACACGCGCACCCCGCCCAGGATGCCCTGCCCAACCATCAGCACGAAGGCCAGGATCGCCGAACGGCGCACCCACGCCCGCGGCTCCGACCGCCACAGGAAACCCAGCAGCCAGAGCATCAGGAAACCCAGCACCGTACCGACCTGGCGGTGGCTCAGTTCGTAGAACGGCCCTTCGCGGCCCTTTCTAAGCCTGCTCCACGAAATGAACCACTCCCAGAAACGGAACGACCAGCCGGGTTCCGAATCGCCGGATTTCATCGTCGTCGTCGCGCCGCCCGCCAGCAACATGACCAGCGTGACCAGCACGACCAGCAATGCCAGGCGATGCGTCCAGGGGCGAAGAGGGTGGGTCGGTTTCGTCATCGTTCGTCTCACCTGACCGTCAACAC
>CAYSBP010000070.1:0-11348 GCA_964429255.1 uncultured Planctomycetia bacterium | reverse complement strand
CGATGCCAAGCGTAGCACTGACAGCCCACGAAGAGAGCGCCCAGCCACAGCGTGACACTCAACCAGAATCGCAGATCGGCACCGCGGTCCGCCCGGATCGAGGTCAGTGCCCGGTGATGGGCGAGACTGCAGGCAACCAGAACAACGGTGCTGAACCATAGTGTCGGCGGAAGGCTCTCGCCTACGGGGTTCCCCCACGCTTCCGAACGATACCAGATCACCAGGTACCCAAAGAGGCTCGACGCAAAAAGAATGCCGAGGGTAACCAGAAAGAGGGACATGCCCAGCTGGCTTGTCGCATCGGCACGCTTCGCTTCATCCGAAGCGTCTGCTCGGTCCATCGTCATGGCATGGTCCGTTGCTGGAGTTCACGTAGGTCCTTCTGATAGTCCCGGGTGTCCATCAACGCCAACCCGACCAGGAGCATCACGCAAAACAGCGCGCCAATGAAGACGATCGAATGAAACGGCTTGTCCCACCAGAGGTGCATGAAGAAGAGTGCAACCAGCACGGCCTTGACCGTGGCAATGCCCATCGCGATCCAGAGTCCGAGCGCTGGCAGGTTGCTTGTCGGCAGATACGCCACGGCTACCGTCACCACCGTCAGGAGCATCAGTCCGCCCCATACCGCCAGCAGAATCCAGGCCGGAACGGGATGCGCCAGCGCCTGACTATCGTGCTCCTCTTTCGTTTCCGCCGCCTCCGTCATGGGTCACGCCCCTTCCTTTCAGTGGATCAGATACAGCATTGGGAACAGATAGATCCAGATCAGGTCCACCAGATGCCAGTACAGGCCCACGTTATCCACCGGCGCGAAGTACCCGGGTCCGAACTCGCCCCGTTTTGCGCGGATCAGGATCCAGGCGATCAACGCCATTCCGACGAGCACGTGCAGGCCATGAAGCCCGGTCATCAGAAAATAGATGCTGAAGAAGATCCGGACGTTCCTGGGTTCGTCGGTCATCTTGTGACCGGTGGCCTCCGCGGTCCTCTTCTCCAAGGCCTCCTTCTCCACGGCTTCGTGAACCGGCTTGTAGTGCTTGCCCCACAGCAGGCCGTCCTTCCATTTGTGCTGGTACTCCACGCCTTTGACACACATGAAGACCATGCCGCCGAGGATCGTCGCCGCCAAGCAGCCCACCAGGAGTCGCCTCTGGCCCAACTGCGCGGCGCGCACGCCCCAGGCCATCGTCAGGCTGCTGCAGATCAGCACCACGGTGTTCAGCGCGCCGAGCGTCTTATCCAGGAACTGGTGCGCGTAGATAAAGATTTCGGGATAGTTCGAGCGGTAGACGCCGTATAGCGTGAAGAGCACGCCGAAGAGCAGGATTTCGGTGACGAGGAAGAGCCACATGCCCAGTTTACCCGACTCGAACTGCTGTTTCGGCGTAGAGAAATGATGCGCCAGGTGCGGGTCGTGGGTGTGGGCTGCCGCGTCGCTCATGCCGTGTGCGCCTCCCCGACAGGCGTCTTCTCGATGTACTCGCCGCGCGTCTCGTCGAACTCCAGATGCGAGAAGTCATAGGGGTCGCCGACCGGCGGCGGCGCCTCGAAGTTGTGCGGCGGCGGCGGCGAGGAGCACTTCCATTCCAGGGTGTTGCCGCCCCACGGGTTGGCCGGAGCTTTCCGGCCGCGGAAGAGCGAATGGAGCAGGTAAATCAGCATGATCACGAAGGCCGCCAGCAACAGGAAGGCCCCGATGCTGGAGAGGATGTGTAGCGGTTGCAGTTCCTTCAACGGCGCGTAATCGTAATAGCGGCGCGGGTTGCCCTTGGTCCCCAGCACGAACTGCGGGAAGAAGGTCAGGTTGAAAGCGATAAAGAGCAGCAGCGCCGCGATGCGTCCCCAGCGTTCGCTGTACATCCGTCCCGTCATCTTGGGCCACCAGTAGTGCAGCGCGCCCAGGAAGGCGATCATCACGCCGCCGAACATCACATAATGGAAATGCGCCACGACAAAGTAGGTATCGTGCAGGTGCACGTCGGTCGCCAGCGCCCCGAGGAAGAGCCCCGTCAATCCGCCGATGCCGAAGAGGAAGATGAACGAGAGCGCGTAGCACATCGGCGTCTCCAGGCTGATCGAGCCCTTGTACATCGTCGCCAGCCAGTTGAAGACCTTGATCGCCGACGGGATCGAGACACTGAAGGTCAGCGCGCTGAAGATCATCGAGGCCAGCGTGCCCTGCCCGCTCACGAACATGTGGTGGCCCCAGACAAAGAAGCCCAGCAGCGCGATCGCCACGCTGCTGTAGGCGATGAACCGGTACCCGAAGATGTGTTTGCGGCTGAAGACCGAAATCAGTTCGCTCTGCACGCCCATGGCCGGCAGGATCATGATGTAGACGGCGGGGTGCGAGTAGAACCAGAAGAAGTGTTGGTAGAGCACCGGATCGCCGCCGAGTTGCGGATCGAAGATGCCCACCCCCAGCACGCGCTCGGCAATCAGCAGCAGCAGCGTGATGCCCAACACCGGCGTGGCCAGCACCTGAATGATCGCCGTGGCGTAGAGCGCCCAGACGAAAAGCGGCAGCTTGAACCACGTCATCCCCGGTGGTCGCAGCTTGTGGATCGTCACGATGAAGTTCAGTCCCGTCAGGATCGACGAAAAGCCCAGCACGAAACCGCCCAGCGTGGCCAGGATCACGTTGGTGTGCGTCGTCGTCGAGTACGGCGTGTAGAAGGTCCAGCCCGTGTCGAGGCTCCCGAAGAACATCGTCAGGACAAAGAAGACCGTGCCGATGGCGTAGAGGTGGAAGCTCAGCAGGTTCAGGCGCGGGAAGGCGACGTCCTTGGCCCCCAGCATCAGTGGCAACACGAAGTTTCCGAAGATCGCCGGAATGCCCGGAATCACGAAAAGGAAGATCATGATCGCGCCGTGCAGCGTGAAGACCCGGTTGTAGGTATCGGGCTTCATGATGTTGCCAATCTGGAACGTCTCGGGCGTCTTGGGCGCCAGCAACTCGATGCGGATCAGCAGCGACATCACCCCGCCGAGGAAGAACGCCACAATGATCGCCACGCAGTACATGATCGCGATGCGTTTGTGGTCCAGCGTGAAGAGCCACGAAACCCAGCCTCTCTCGTGGTTCAGATAGTTTACGCCGGTGTCGGACTGCATGTTCGGTCCCCTGCGCCCTCAGGGCGTATCCTTCAGGCTCTTGATGTACTCGATCAGGCCATTGATCTCCTGATCCTTGATCCGCCCCTGATAGGTCGGCATCACGGCACTGTACGGCCCGACGACCACCTTCTTCTGTGGATCCAGGATCGACTCGCGAAGGTAGTTCTCGTCCACCAGTACCTGGATCTCCTTACCGTCCTCGCGAACCACGTGCTGCCGTCCGAAGATGTTCTTGAAGGACGGCCCCCAACTCGCCTTACCGTCCAACGAATGGCAACTCGCACAGCCCTTGGTTACATAAAGCCTCGCCCCCAGGTCCCGCGGCGACATCTGCAATACCCGGCTCGATGAGTCGTTCAGCCATTTTTCGAACTCGCCCGACCGATGCACGTGCACCGTGGCGCTCATATTCGAGTGCTCCGTGCCGCAGTACTCGGCGCAGAGCAGCGGGTACTGGCCTTCCTGCGTGGCCTTGAACCAGAGCTTCGTGATGCGGCCCGGCACCAGATCGAACTTCACGCGAAAGGCGGGGATGAAAAGGCTGTGAATCACGTCGTCCGACGACATCACCAGCCGGACGTCGGTGTCCAGCGGAACGTGCAGGTCGCGGTCGGTCACGCCGTTGCTGTAGGTGAACGACCAGCTCCACTTGCGCCCCGTCACCATGATCTCGTAGGGGCTGTTCGGCTGCACGCGCTGATCCAGGAAGACGACGAATCCGAAGTAGAAAATCGCCCCGACCAGGCCCAGCGGGATGAGTGTCCAGGTCAGTTCCAGCGCCATGCTGTGGTGCGCCGTCGCCTGGGCCGGAACGCCTTGGCGCCTGCGGTAACGCAGCACGAAAAACGTCATCACGCCAACGATCAGGATGAAGAAGAAAGCCGATAGCCCGAGAATGAAGAAAAAGACCCAGTCGGCCGGCGCGGCATTCGTCGAACTTTGCGGTGGAAACCAGAAGGTCCCGTCCTGCGCGACGGGCAGCCATGCACTCATGCCTTGGCCTCCGTCGTGTCCTGCCGCCGCGTCTCGCGCCGCCAGAAGGCCAGCAGTACGACACCCAGCACCGCCACCGTCAGCACGCCGCCAACCTGCATCAACCGGAAGGCCGCCGGGGCGTACTTGCCCTTGGATGAGTCAAAATGGAAACAGTACAACAGCAGCCGGTCCATGCTCGTCCCGATCTTCCCTTCGCTGGCCTCGACCAGTGAGAACCGCAGCGTCCTTGGATCGTACTGGATCCCGTAAAGGTACCGCGTCGTCATCCCATCCGGCGAGAGTATCATCGCGGCCGCCACGTGAAGATACTCCTTCGTCTCGGGATCGTACCGGTACCCGAAACCGACGCTCTCCGCCAGCGCCTGGATACCCGGCTCGCTTCCGGTAAGGAAGTGCCAGCCCGCCGCTGCCGCGGGACGCGCGTACAACTCCATGTACTTCCCGTGTGTCTGCTTTGCGCGTTGGGGTGTCTCCAGCGGGTCCACGCTGACCGTAAGGATCTCGAATTCCGTCCCCGGAGTCAACGGCATCTGTTGGAGGGCTTCCACCAGCCCGTTGAGTTGCAGGTGGCACAGCATCGGACAATTGGAGTAGTTCAGCGTCAACAGAACCGGACGACCCTTGCCGAAGTACTCGCCCAGCGTCACCTCCTTGCCTTCAGTGTCCCGAAAGCGAAGGTCCAGCGGCACGCGCTGGCCCAACTTCTCTTCGACGCCGATGCCCTCCAGCTCCTTCGGCAGCGTTTCGGCGCGCCCGGCAGACTCGCCCGCCATAGGGACGCTACAGGTCCCGATTGCAATCAGCAACAAGCCGACGCTTCTACGCATCATTTCCGCCTCCCTCCCACACATGGGTACTGGGAGAAAACCGAAACCGCAACGAAATTTGCCACAGAGGCCCATGGGTCCCTCATAGTACTAGACAAGCCGGGGAGATTGTACCAGTACCGATTGGTCCGATGAGAGTGTCACGACTCGCATTTATTTTTGATGTATCCTGACACGGCGGATAATCCTGCCTTACGACGGTCCGGGGACGTCGGTCCCTGTCTGTCAGGAGCACGGCGAAAGCGAGACGCTCGACCAGGGGCTCCTCCGTGCCGGGCCCCTCGACTGGTTTCCGGCCGCACCGATCGCCCGGCAGATCGCCAGGGGGGTGCAGTAAACGCACAAGACGGGCTTCGTGCATCGAGACATCGAGCCGGCCAACAGCATGCTCTGCCGCAACGACGTGGCGAAGATTCTGGAACTGGGCCTCTCCAAGAACACCCAGCAGACGGCCGAGGCGGGGTTCCAGACGCTGGGCGTCGTGACGATCAGTGCACACCCCACGTGAGGGAGACTGTTTCGGAATGCTTGCTTCATCCCACGGCCGCCGTAGAATTCGACATGGATGTCTTGATGCAAGCGCCGTCAGGTGTGCCATGAAGAAGGTCGTCGTGCCGATGAGCAATGCAGTCCGACTGGAGTATCTCCTGTGCGCGTGCCTGGCCGCGGCCGGCATGGCTTCCTGCAGCAAGAAGGTCGCGCCATCACCCATGGATCAGGAGGAAGGCTGGACCTGCCAGGTCTCCAGAGGCGACGTATTCAGGGATCTGGACACCGAGCAGACCCAACCGTTTGTTGCCTTCTATAACGAACTGAAGCGGGCTTCATGGAACGTACCTATCAGGGCGAAAAGGACCACGAAGGCGACAGCGGATTACAGGGTGCTCTTCACCAGACCGGCCACAAAGTCCAGGCATGGGCAGAATGCCAGCATCTACATCCTCGTGTACCTGCCGCAGATGCTGGACGTGGATGGTGGTGGTCTTTTCAAGGTGAATCCCGAGGGGATCAAACAGTTGACGGATGCTATCCGATCGCATCTGGGCGGGGATGCCGGCATCAACTACGAGTCCTTGCGGGCTCCCTAGCCTGCATCATTCAGTGTGCACGGAGGCACGGAGCATGAATCACCGCTGATCGGTGTGGTTCCACACCCGCAGGACAATCTCACGGGTGCGGGATGAACAGAAGGAGCTGGAATAGACGGGTCACTTCCAGCATCCAGACGTGTACTCTGGTGGAGCGAATCTGTCGATGGAGCGATCGAGGGGAATACACATGCTGCGCGTCATCATCACGTTGGGTCTGCTCTTCACGGTGGTCGTTTGCGTTCCAGGCTGCCGGAAGGTGGAAGGCACTGGCCGCAATCAGCTGTTGCTCATTTCGGAAGGAACCGAGAGCCAGTTGGGGTTGCAGGCCTTCCAGGAAGTGCTGCAGAAGGAGAAGCGTTCGACGGATCAACAGGCGATGGCGATCGTCGAACGCGTGGGGAGGCGGATCGCCGCGGCGGCGCCACAGAAGGGCTTCCAGTACGAGTTCGTCCTGCTGGACTCGAAGGAACCCAACGCCTTCTGCCTGCCCGGTGGAAAAGTCTGCGTTTATACGGGTATCTTGGAGCACTGCCGGGACGAAGGCGGACTGGCGACGGTGATGAGCCACGAGATCGCCCATGCCATTGCGCGGCACGGCGGTGAACGGATGTCGCAAGGACTGATTGTCGAAGGCCTCTCCACGGGGCTGGACGCGTACCTGCAGAGTAAAGGCGTCTCGCCCACCAAGACCAACGTGGCGCTGGCCGCCTTCGGAGCCGGCACGCAGATCGGCGTGTTGTTTCCCTACAGCCGCACGCACGAGTACGAAGCGGACTACCTGGGCCTGACCTACATGGCCAAGGCCGGCTACGACCCCCGGCTGGCCGAGCAGTTCTGGGACCGGTTCGGGAAGGCCGGTGGGTCGGCGCCCCCTTCCTTTCTGAGCACGCACCCCGCCAGCGCCGACCGTGCCAGGAAGATGCGCGAGAACACCGCCGAGGCGCTGAAACACTACGAAGTGTCGCCCAAGTACGGCGCCGGCGAAACGGTGCCGGCGCAGTACCTGAAGTGACGACAGCGCGGCTGAAGTCAGAGGGATCGTTGGCGGTTCCTGATTTCCTGCTTCAGGACCTGCCGTGCGACGGGATTGTCAGCATCGCGGGAGACCGTGCCGTCCGGCGAGAGCAGAGCGAACGCGGGGGAGTTGCAGGTCGCTCGATGGCACGTCTGGTGGACCGAACCCCGTAAGGCTCCCAACCCCTTTCTGCCGTCACGGCCTCTTCTGCGCGGCCTCGTAATCTTTCGTGACGAGTTCCATCGCATCCTCGATCGGGATGCGCACGATGCCTTTGGCCTGGTTGACATAGCCGTACTCGGCCAGCAGCGCACGCTGGCCGGCCTGGAGTTTGGTCAGTCCGGCGGGCGGTTGGCTGACGTACTTCTGTTCGCGCTCGCTCTTCTCCATCTTGCTGAAGAGCACGATCAGGCCGAGGATCACGACGAACGCCAGGATCGCGGCGGAAAAACCCAGTACGGCGATCATCGGCGCGTCGACGGTGTCCGCTTCGGCGCCCGGGCGGCCGGCGCTGCCGTGCGGCGGTTGGGCTGTCTTCTCTTTTTCGCTCATGACTGAACCTCGGCGGCACGCTGACATCCGACCGATCCGTCCGATCGGACGCAGGATCGGACCGGTCGGTCGGATTCCCCGTTCTTCGCTACCCGCCCACGCTCCTCAGTAATTCTCAAACGCCAGCGACTCCTTAAGCCTCGGATCCTTCACCGGCATCAGGTGGCAGGCCCGGGCGCGCTGCACCAACACCGCCAGGTAGATCCCGCCCAAGCCGGTCAGGCAGGCCAGATCCAGCGGCTGGAAGGTCGTATCCAACGCCAGCGTCGCGTCCCAGCCAACCTGCCTGAGCATCAACTGCGGCATCACCAGGTAGTAGAGATCCAGGTAGTGGAAGACCAGCATCCACACGCACCAGAACGAGAGGATCGCCACGCGGCGTTTGGCATGCCGCGAGATCAGCCCCACGAACGGGATGATGAAATGCCCGAAAAGCAACGCCACCGAAAGACCCATCCAGCCGCCCGTCTGGCGAAGCCGGTACCAGCCCGTCTCTTCCGTCAGGTTGGCGTACCAGATCAGCATGTACTGCGAGAACGCGATGTAACCCCAGAAAAAGACGAAGGCGAAGAGCATCTTGCCAAGGTCGTGGTAGTGCTCGACGGTCACCTTGCCCGGCAGGCGCCCGCGCCGTTGCAGGAAGAGCATCGCCAGGGTGATGAATGCGAAGAAACCGACCACGCTGCCCGAGAAGACGTAGACGCCGAAGATCGTGCTGAACCAGAACGGATCGAGCGACATGATCAGGTCGAACGCGGCAAAGGTGATCGTCAATGCGAAGAGCAGCATGCCCGGCGCGCTGACCGACTCCATGCGGGTGGTCAGCGCGGGATCGCCAGACGCATCCTGCTCGGTCGAGCGCTTCAGGAAGTAGCGCGCCAGCAGAATCCAGACCGCAAAGTAGAAGGCGCAGCGCAGGGCAAAGAAACCCGGATTGAGGAAGGCGTGCTTCTTGTGCAGAAGCTCTTCCATCGCGTGCAGGCGGCTCTTCTCCAGGAACTCCTGACGGAAGGTCTCGTGATTGGCCCACGGGTAGAGCGCACCACTGCCCATCGCGGTCACGAGGATGATCGGCAGCGCCATCACGGCCAGCAGCGACAGGTTGCCCGCGATCAGTTCGGCCACCCGCCGCACGGTGATGCTCCACCCGGCGCGGGTCAGATGCTGAAGGATGACGAAGAAGAGCGCGCCCAGCGAGATGCTCAGCAGAAAGAGGAACCCGGTGAGATAGGAATGGAAGAACGAACGCATCCCATCCTGTTTGCTGAAGCCCAGAAGCAGCGCACAGAGGATGCCCACACCCCCCACCATCAACGGGAAGACAGTCATCGGCCGAGCGAGCCCGTTCAGGTGCAGGCCATCGTCCGGTTCGGTTTTGGCGGTCTGTTCCATCTCACCCATCCTGGCCGTGACACGGGCGGGCTGCCCGTGAACTCGCCATCCGGAGGATTGCGTCACTAGCGCAGCACCGGCTGCTTGTCCGCCGGAACGTCCTCCACCTTCGCGTGCTGACTGCGCTGCAGCGCACGCATGTAGAACACAATCGCCCACCGATCCTCGACCGGGATCAGCGGGCCGTACGCGGGCATCTTGCGAATGCCATGCGTGATCGTGTTAAAGAGCTGCCCATCGAGTTGTTTGATGACCGGATCGGAATTTAGTCCGGTGGGCGGCACCCACGTCCCTTCCGCAAGTTCGTCCGCGCGCATGGCCACCATGCCATCGCCGTTGCCGGCCAAACCGTGGCAGGTCGCGCAGTAAATAGTGAAGCGCTTCCGTCCGCGATCCATGAGCGCCCGCGAAACGGGGATCGGGATCCGCTCGACCCACTGGTCGCCGACCTTCCCGCGGAAAACCGCATCGTCTTCCTGCAACTCGCCGCGCGCCACTGTTCCCGTCACCGGCGCTCGCGAGGCGCGGTGGTCCTCGAAGAACGGCGAGAGATCCTGCGTGATGTACTTGGGCTGATTCACCATCTCGGTGAAGATCCGCGGCTGGGGTTCCTCGCGCGTGCCCGCGCGACGGGATGCGATCAGCATCAACGGAACCAGCGAGACGGCCGCCAGCACCGCCGCACCGAGGATCATCCAGCGCGGCAAGCGTGCCGGCGCCGCTTCCTCCTCGAGCGTCTCGACCGACACGGGCTGCAGCCCGCGCAACAGCTCCGCGACCTTCGCCGCATCGAAGTCTGGCCCATCCGCCTCGATCGAAATGAAGAATCGGTCCGACGTCGAACGGCGGAAACGCTGGCTCGTCAGCACCGGATGGCTGTACTGCGGCAGGAGACTCAACGCCAGGACGCCCCCGAACGCCGTGATGCCGCTCAACAGGACGGTCAGCTCGAAGGCCACCGGGATGTTCGCCTGCAGACTGAAGAGCGGCTTGCCGCTGATGTTCAGCGGGTAGTCAAACGCGTTGGTGAACCACTGCAACCCGATGGCGACCACCAGCCCGGTCAACCCCGCGCCGAAGACCAACCACGGCAGGATGGTGGGCTTGAGGCCCATCGCCTTATCCAACCCGTGCACCGGATACGGCGTGTGCGCATCCCACTTGCTGAATCCGGCATCGCGGACGGCGCGCGCAGCGGCCAGCAACTGTCCGGCCGTCTCGAACTCGGCCAGCACCCCCACGACCTTGCGTTCGACCGGTGCGGAAGGCGTTTGCGGCGTATCATTCATGGCCGCCCCCCCTTCCTTCCGGGCCGCTTCCGGTGGGACCGTCGGCGTTCCCGCCCGTATCGTGCGCTCCGTGTGCGTCGTCGTGCGGCAGCACCGCCTTGACCTCCGCCATCGCCACCATCGGCAGGAAACGGCAGAAAAGCAGGAAGAGCATGAAGAACATCCCGAACGAACCGATCAGCATCCCGATTTCCACCCACGTCGGGCAGTAACTACCCCAACTGGATGGCAGAAAGTCGCGGCTGAGCGTACTGACGATGATCACGAACCGCTCAAACCACATCCCCACGTTCACAAGGATGCAGATGGCAAAGAGCCACTTCAGATTCGTGCGGATTGTCTTGAACCACAGGAGATGCGGGACGAGCACGTTGCAGCCCACCATGATGAAGTAGGCCCAGCCCATGGGGCCGAACGCGCGGTTCAGGAAGGCAAACTGCTCGTACTCGTTGCCGCTGTACCAGGCCGTAAAGAGTTCCAGACCGTACGCGTAGCCGACCATGCAGCTCGTGGCCAGGATGATCTTGGCCATGTTCTCCAGGTGCCGCAGCGTGATCAGCTCCTTCAACCCGAAGAACTCGCGCGCCGGAATCGCCAGCGTCATCACCATGGCGAAGCCGCTGAAGATCGCGCCCGCGACAAAGTACGGGGGGAAGATCGTCGTATGCCAGCCGGGCAGGACCGACGTCGCGAAATCGAAGCTCACCACCGAATGGACGCTCACCACCAGCGGCGTGGCCAGCGCCGCAAGGATCAGGTACGCGCGCTCGTAGCGCGCCCACTGTCGTGCCGAACCGCGCCAACCCATGGCCGCCAGACCGTAGAAGAACTGGCGCCACCTGCTCGTCGCGCGGTCACGCAGCGTTGCCAAGTCGGGAATCATACCGAGGTACCAGAAGAGCCCGGAAATCGTCGCATAGGTGCTGACGGCAAAGACGTCCCAGAGTAACGGGCTGCGGAAATTCGGCCACATCGACAGGTCGTTTGGGTACGGCAGCAGCCAGTACGCCAGCCACGCGCGGCCGACGTGGATGGCGGGAAAGATGCCGGCGCACATCACGGCAAA
>CAYSBP010000069.1:0-13602 GCA_964429255.1 uncultured Planctomycetia bacterium | reverse complement strand
TCAAGATCCATGTCCATCCTGGTAATTGCGGCCCGGCAGATGGGCAGTATGGCTCCTTGTGCTTTCAACATTCCCAATCGCCAAGCTACACTGCTGACGAGGCTGGAATCCTTGTCCTCCAGCACCTTGAGGAGCGGCGGGACGACGCCCGGCAGGTCAAGGTCGCCCAACGCTCCTGCTGCTTCGCTCCGTAGGGTCGTTGGGTTCGAATCGTCAAGAAGAACCCGCTTGAGTACCGGGAACGCCCTGACAGAACCGATGTCGCCCAGCGCCTTGACGCAAGCACACTTCACCAACTCCTCAGCTTCGCGCGGGCACGTGTCCGTCGCCACATGCTTGTGACACAGGCCATTCAGGCCGATCTCGTTGATGGACGATTGAGCGTCGCGGCCATCCAGGAAATCACACAGGGCCTTGACCACGGTCGGTCCGCCGATGCGACCGAGCCCTTCAGCGGCGGCAGCCGCCGTTTCCGTGTTCGAGTCGCCCAAGACCCCGCAAAGGGCCTCGATCGCAGTCGGCCCGCCGATATCCGCCAACGCCTCGGCCACATGCACCCGGTCTTCGCCGGAAGTCGAACGCAGCAGATTGCAGAGCGCGAAGACGGCACTCGAGTCGCCCAGCAGACGCAGTGCCCAGGTTGCCGCGTACCACATTCCCGTCCATTCGACATCCAAGGCTTCGCAGAGAGCCAGGACGGCGTCCCTGTCACCGATCTTTCCAAGGGAATAGGCCGCCTCCATCCGGAAGTCCATCTCCTCGGCTTCGTCCGACAATAACCGCATGAGGCAGGGCAGCGCGTCTGAAGATCCGATCTCGCCAAGCGCCCGGATGGCCTCAAGCCGGGTCCAGTAGCCGCCTGCGGAAGCCACCCGCACGAGCGGACCGACGGCCGCCTCCGCACGCATCTCGCCTAGCACCATCACGGCCCACACACGGTGGATCCCATGCTCCTTCAGATTCTCACACACGGGCTTCGCCCATTTCGGCTGCCCTCCTTCCTTCATGGTCTTCTCGATCAGCCTGGGCAGCGGTCCACCCGCCCTCAGTTGCAGCAGTGCCGGGTTCTGAAGGGATGCGCAGAGGAACTCAACGACCAGCGAGTCGCCCAAGACGCGCAGGGCGCGAAGCGTGTTGGCCTGCAAGGCCGCCAACGCGGGCCACGGCTCATCCCGGTCGAAGTCGAGGACCTCAAGCAGGTGGCCGATCACCCAGGGCTCCCCCACCTCGGCCAGATGGAACGCCTTCTGCGTTCGCTCGGCCCCATCCATTGACCAAAGGCTTCTTGCAGCTCCGTAGCATTCTTCTCTGCGCTGAGCGTTCCGTTCTTCTCTCGTTTCTGCCCAAGTCTTCATGCCACTCACCTCCTTCCAGACGACTCCGTGCGCCTATCGCACTGTATTTCGCCAACGGTTCCATTTGCGACGCGACGCTCACAGTCGCCGCGCCCAAAGGTTTCACGGCGTGCACTCTTCTCTGCGCAGCGGGGGTTGTGTACCGCGCGATTCCGAGGCTATTTGGTTCTCACAGAGCCCATCTCCTGAGGATGATACGGAAGCACCATGGCCACTGAATGTCCTGGGTTGGGGGCGAAGATCGCGCTGCCCGCTTCTTCCTTGACCCAAGACAAGCCGCGTCAAGGGGTTCCGGCTATTCGTTCATAAAACGGAAGACGGGATGACCCCTGCACAAGCACTGATTGCATGCTGCCGTATCTGAATGGAATAATTCACTTGGTGCCGCAGTTGGGCAGAGATGTCCAGTCCAGGCGTGGTGATGACCCCGCAGACGTAGAGTTCACAGGCTGCGCATGACACCGGTGGGTCCGTCAGTGACGTTTCCGAGAACCTTTATGGGTTCTCCAAGGAACGTGTATCGGAACTCGAAGCTCCCCCACGGATAGACCCAAATATGTTCCAGCCGCATCCAACGGTTCAGCCATTCCGCCGGCGACGTCCGCTCGTGGTCCTCCGGCTGGGCCTCATCCCTCAGGTCCGGTAGCTTCTCGAGAACAAGATGGGCGATGCGTTGATCCCACTCAGTCTGCGACGCCCACAGTAAGTGCGCGAGAGCAAGAGACTCCTTGGCGTCCTCGCACGTGACTTCGCAGTCGCGAGCGAAGAGCCACACTGTGACCCAGTTCCCGCCCCAGAGTACTTGCGCCGTGTAGTGGTTGCATTCGCCGCGCTGCAGCGTGAGCGTACCAAAGGTTTCATCGATCAGAGTCACTGGTTTCTGGAGCGCCAAGGCATACTGATTAAGCTCGCGATCCGAAGTATCCCTGACGGGCATCTCAAGAAATAGGGCGTGAGGCTCCCCATAGACATTCTCCTCCGCGACACGCGCCTTGAGCCTGACCACGCTGTAAGGCTCCAGGAGGTCGAACAGCGATTCCACCTCCGCATCGGAAACACCATACTTCACCACAGTGAGCGTCCGCTTCTGCATAGGTCTGCCCGGGTATCGCCACGCCGTAAGAGAAAAGTCGAACATCCGCTCAGGCATGATGGAGTCTGTGCCGATGAACCTCTCAGCAACCACGCCGATGAACTCGACCGATCGACTCCGGCCAAGCTGCTGAAGGAGCAGCGCCATTCGCTCCTTGCCCGGCGCGAGAGGGTCGGAGTAGTACTCGAGGACGTAGGTAACCGCGTCGCTCAGTTGGTCGAAGACGTGCACGCTCTCGTCGGCGTCTGGGAACGATTCACACTGTATGTCGCCGGGAGGCAAGAAGTCCTGCGGGTCTGGATCTGATTTGCGCGGTCGGACCACCCACGTGCCGCTGCAGGTATAGAGATCCAGTGGCGGGTCAGTTCTCCGGTCCACCAAAGGAGGAGGTTCACCCCGAAGGTTGGTGTCTGAGCAAGGGCAACCGGATGTGACCTGCGGCTTCCTAACGTGGAACCCGAACTCGTGGTCGACAGCCGGGCCGTGGAAGGGCGGTGAGACTTCGAGCCCCGCCGAAGTCAGCCGATCCAATTGCGGTTGGAGCGCTTGCCACCGCGCGGGGTCGAGCCGGGCGTGATCGGGCGCCGCTGCGGGCAGGTCGCGAACCAAGTTGAAAAGGGCGGCCCACGCCTCGGTCGTCTGCACAGGCCAATGGTCTTGGATGGTGTGAGTGGTCGTTGGTTCCAAGGCTCCCGCGCGCTGCTCAAGTGGCCTCGGCAAGGGGTTCTTCTGAAGCAGTATCCCGGCTATCTGCAGCTCAAGCCAGTCGCATGGCATGCTCTTCCCGTCGGCACCGCGCTTCGGACAATTGGCGTAGAGTTCATCGCGCTGCTCTTGCATTGAGCAATAGTTGAGGAATCGTTCGCCGGGTCGCAACGGAAGCCAGTCTTCCAGCAACTGTAGATACTTCCTGAGGCAGGGGGACTCACAATGGAGCGCAAGCAGGGCCAGTGCGCCTTCCACACGAGGCAGCGCCCCCTGCGAAACGCCGCCCATGTCCACGTCCACGCAGACTTCGGCCACCTCACATGAAACACCCATGCGACGCGCGTTCTTGACGATGCAGTTGTCGGAGACCATGCTGAATTCTGTGCAGGACAATGGCTTACCCGGCCTTCGCGGTCGGCGCCTACACACCTCGCGCTCCTGCGCCGCGGCCCAAACCGCTGCTCTGAGGCGCCTGGCTGATATCACATCGCCTTTTGCCATGGCATGCCAGTAGCGAACCTCGGGGTCTTCGGGAAGACCGATCGCTTCCAGCGCCTTGGCGGCACCGTAGCGCACCTCTGCGGATGGATGGCACAACGCCTTTTCCAGCGGCTCTTTCGCGGGATAGCCCAGATCCGCGACTCGCTGCCAGTCACGGGAAACGATCGCGCAGCGGGCTTGAGTCTCGAGGTCTCGCTCAGGCGTCGCCGTTTGCCCTGACAGGACACGGGCGATTTCCTCGGAGTACCTCGGGTAGGGATCTCCATCTTCGAGCGCGGCTTTCAGAAATGCACTCAGCAACTCAAGTCCCGGCTCACCCAGACGGCAGAACGCGGCCGCCAATCCACGGCAGAACTGCGCGTCCCACAGATCGTCGTAAGCTAACGGGTGCGTGTAGGGAAACATGTTCGCGTACACCATGCACCGCCCAAGGACGGCCAGGGCCTCCCGTCCGCCGACACCAGCCAGAATCCCGACGATCCTTAACCTGTTTGCTCTTGGTTCGGACTTGTCGTTCAGGACCGGCGTCAGGAAGGAAACCGCCCGCTGGCCGAAGCAGGTCATTTGTTCGAAGTCGCGGGTGGCCACAGCCCGGCCGATGCGCTCATCTTTCGAGAGCTTGGCAAGCGAAGCTCCGTCCAGTCTTGAAAGCACGCGCAGCAGACACTCTCCGGCCTTCGCCCGGACCTGACGTTCCGGTTGTTTCAGCGCAAAGCACAAGGGCTTGAGTGCGGCAGAACCCTTCCCGGACAGAGCCTCCCACTTCTGCTCAGCCATCAGCTTCCAGGACTCCCAGGCGGTGATGGCGGAACGCGGGATGTAGTCCTTGGAGAGCGTGGAAATCGATGTGAACGCGAGCACTTGATCGTAGGAATGCGCGGTGGCTTTGCGCACCGCTTCACACGGGTCCCTGAAAAGTCGGGCCCATCTCCCCATCAACTGCCTCGGGTCGGATTCCGCCAGATGCTGGACGGCACTGCGTCGAACGCCGGGCGCGGCATGTTTGGTGGCTCTGGCCAGCAGTTCGTGATCAACCTCCGGCTTGAGACGGCTCAGTGTCCAGATGACATGGTCCAATTCCTCTTCCAGAAGGTCGGCAGGAGCCTTCGAGTCGAGCCCCTTGACCAAGGACTCCCGCAAGGCCTCGATGGCCGTGTACGCGCGCATCCGCCCAAGGATCCACGCGGCCGCTGCCCTGATGGCGCTGGACGGAGATTCACGCAGGATACCGATCAGCGGGTTGATCGTGGCCGGGTCTTTGACCCGTGCAAGGTACGAAGTGATTGCCTTGATGTTCTGTTCGCATGATGATGCGAACGTATGTTCGCGTCGCAAAGCTTCGACGAGCAAATGACTTGCCTCCGGAGGATCTGCCGCCGTCAGGTTGCAGATTGCCATGTACCGGTCGAGCCTGTGCTGGCTCCTGAGCAGGCGATCCGGCTCCCCGTCTTGCAGGTGTGTGGACATGTGCGTCGCTCCCGTACCACGTGATGCGGCGAAAAGCATGGAACCCTCACTCTGATCACATATCTACGTGATCACGCCGGGCACAGGGTGTCTGGGGTGGCCTGATCGCCATCGTCGACATGGGCATGTCCACTGTCACCAGGTCCACGGCGCGTCCGCCCAGCAACTTGCCCGCAGCTTGGAGTAGCAACGCCGGGTTGGGCAGTGAGCCGGAGATGGCAGGTCTGGCCCAGTCAAGGGGTTGGCCGTCCGCGAGCAATAGGAAATCAAGGTAACTGGGCGCCACGGCCACGCAGCGCCAACCCGCGTCTGTAGTTTCCAGGAGCGCCACCCCGGTGGGTTCATGGGCCGTCCACGCCGCATCAAGAGCGAGAATGGCAGACATGCTCTGAAATCCTTGCCTCGACGCTCCGCACCCAGCGTTCTGGCTACTTGTATATCCGCCCCATCCCGCGCACGACTTCCGCTACCTTCTCCCGCAACTCCTTGGGTGCCAACACCTCGACCTTGTCGCCCCACGCCAGCACTTCGCGCTCGACACGGAAGATCGCCGTCGTCAGGAAGCTGACGCGCAAGTGCCCCGACGATTCCGTCTTCTCCTTCTGCTCGGCCGACATCGGCTTGGATGCGGCCAGCACGGCCACGTCGGGCGCAAAGCGCAGGATGACCTCGTGTTCCGGTTGGCCATCCGACTGCAGGCCCTGGAACCCGGACTTGGCGTACTGTTTGAGGTCGAACTCCTTCGGCAGGTCAAAATAGTCGTCCACGAGTTCCGCTTTGCGGATGAACGGAAGCGCCAACGTCAGCCGGCACTTCCGCAGGTGACAGTAGCCGTAGAGGTACCAGTCGCGGTCGCGCACAATCAGCCCGAAGGCGTCAAAGCGTCGTTTGGCGACCGGCCCGGTGCCGCTCTTCTGATACTCCAATTCAAGCCGCTGATCGTCCATCAGTGCCTGAAGAATGTTCTCCCAGATCTCGGGCTTCACCGGGCGCGTGGCCGCCGGCGCGAAGCAAATGCGCTTGGCCAGGCTCTGGTACTTTTCGAGATCCTCAGCCTTGAAAAGACCGGCGAGTCGTTCATAGGTTGCCTGCATGCGCTTGGCGATGGGCGTGCCTTCGTACTGCGATACGATCTCGCCCAACACCAGCAGCGCCTGCATGTCGTCCCGGCCCACGAATTGAGCGGGAAGCGAGAAGGCCTTGTCGGTGTAGTACCACCCCTTTTCGGACTCGTTGTAGGCGAAAGGCGCGGACATGAACGCCTTCAGATACTCGATGTCCCGAAGGATCGTCTTAACCGAGACTCCGCAGTGTTTGGCCAGTTTCTGCGCGCTCGGGTAGCCACCCTTGCGGAGCAGGCCGTCGATGATGAACATCCGCTCGCGATTCCGTGCTCGCTCGCCTTCCGCGTGAAAGACCTTTGGCATGACTTAACCCTCGTCTCTGAACCTCTCCGGTTTCCTGTCCTATTCTACTGTTTATCGTTCGCCGCGGCACACGCAACGAACATAAGGACAAGGACCACCACGCATGCCAAGAGTATCCCTGCAACCTTCCATGCGATCTTGATGGTCCACCAGCAAACCTTCAATGACAGTTCTATGCTCTTGAGCAGACTCGGCGCCAACGCCTTGATGCAGACCACCAGCAACCCAATAGGCAGAATCACCGGGAGGAGCAGCAGTACGAGGAGGACCTGGCCCCAGGACTGATCTTTCGTCTTGCACTGCTGTACCGGCGCTTGCGGTTGAAGCGCCTTCCGGATCTGCGTTGGCGTTGGTCTTGGGTGTCTTCCGGGTACCGAATCCGACCGGACAGGTGGTGCCACCGGTGCCACCCGTAACGCCGGGGCACTGACGGCTTTCACGACAGATGGCGGGACGTCAGTAACCTCCTTAACGGCCAGAACTGCAGGAGCCAACGGAAACCCACGCGCACGCAACTGGCCGATGGCTTCAGCCTTCTGCGCAGGATCCCGCTTCGCCTGGCGCAGGATCGAGATCCAGACGCCTGCCTCGTCATTCAGCCCCTGAGTGTCTTCCTTGCGCAGAAGACTCTCGCGCGCAACCTGACTGGCCAAGCGGGCCAGAATCACCGATGCCTGCCCCTTCTGCGCAGTCATTCGATCTTCCTCCTGATCTCGGCGTCGGAAGACCGCGAAACGAGGAGCTTCATGAAACCATGGTGACCCAACTTGCCGGCAAACCTGTCAACTGCATTGAAACCATCGCCGTAGATAGGGTCGTCCATCTCTCTGATCCGTAACGCTTGGAACCGGCATTCCGGTTCCCGCTGTTCGGTCAGATGCCAACTGGCCAGCCATTGGCAGAAACCTTCCTCGACAAACTCGCCCAGTTCGGTCCGGCCGAGAACGGCAAGCCACGTGTGGCCCAACTCGTGAACCAGGATCGAGCGGAAGACGGCCGGCGGAAGACCGCGCATGACGGCGATGCCAAGCGCTTTTTTGGATGAGTCCCGACATGGAACGGAGAACACTTTGCGGACGGCAGCGCCGAGCATCCGCGGATGCCATTGGCCATTCATGAATTCGCGCAACTGTACATGGTTCCGGAGCTCGATCTTCACCGGAACACCACCGAAACGGATCCGGTGGCACTGCAGCCACTCCATGACCAGCGCAATAAGCGGTTCGGCTTGCGTGAACCGGTTAATGGACCGGCCGCTGCAATGCCGGCAAAGGAACAGAGGTTCCTTCTGATCCTGCTGCCCGCGTACGGCTTCCCCGCATCCCTGGCAAAGGGTTACTGTCTGGATCCCGAAGGTCTGCAGGAGCCATTTGCCACTCATGCGACCACCTCCGCCATCCGCATCCCGTCCCCAAACGAAAAGAGCACGCCGGGTTTGAGCACCACGCTCTCGTTCTTCCGGACCACACGGTTTTCCGGCGCCTGTTGCCGCCATGGCTCATCGCCGACATTGACCAGCATCAACTCATCAGAGCCTTTACTGACGACGGTAAGCCCGATGGGCTTCAGCCCGCGCCGTGTAAAAGGCGGGAGACTCCGCTGCTTCGCCACGTCAGGAAAAACAGGGTAGCCAGCGGCGACAACCAGCGTCCGGCCGTACTCCGGCTCACCGCCGGGAGCAGGCGGCGGTTCCACCAACCTGAGACTCACGGCGGGGCCTTGGGCAGCAACCTGACCGCAGAACGGGCACTTGCGGCCAACAGAAGTTTCGATCCAGTAAGGGTAAAGAAACGACTGGTTACAACTCCGGCAGTCGAAGAGGATGTCGTAGCACTCTGCCAACGCGTTTTCCCAATCCTGCGGCTGAGGCCTCAGTGATGGCTGCCGCAACCCCGCGATCAGCGCTCTCACGGCAAGTTTCTGCAACCGGGGAGGCAGCGAAGCGCAGGCGAGCTGTCCGCCCCGGAAGAACGGCAACCCCAAGCCTTGGGGACGATTGCGGGTATCCCTGGAATTGTCGCTGAAGCAGGCATGAAGACCGTAGCCCAGCCGGCTGTCCTTCACATCATCCTGATCATCGTAGCAGACAAGCGACTCCATGACGTTCCGCAAGAGCAGCACATGAAGAATGAGAACCGCCAAACTGAAACGGTCCGTACATTCGTTCGGATGGCCAACCTGCATCGCGACCTCGGGCGCCATGAAGCCCCACATCCCGTCGACCTGTGAAGTGAGGAACCCCTCGACGATCAGACCGTCCAAATCGATCATCACGGTCTCACCGGTCTTCGGGTTCGCCAGAACGTTCCCGTGATGCAGGTCGCCGTGAACCATGTCCTTGCTGTGCAAGGCATGCACTGAGGCCGCAATAGAGCGGGCCATTTTGAGCAGTTCGACAAAGGACATGCCATTCTGAAAGGCTTGCATCAGGCCTTCGGGCAGGAGCAGGTTCACCAAAGGCTTGAATGCGTCGGGAACGCGTTTCATCACCACGCCCAGACACTGGCGGCCGTCGATCTGGGACACCACGCCCAGCGGCCAGACCAACGACCGTTGTTCGGCCTGACTCAAGTATCCACCCAGTTCGATCACTTGGCGCAACAGCTTGGGTTTCTCCGGCGAAGGATTGAGGTAGGCCTTGACGACGTAGTGTCCGTCGCTGGAGAAGTGAATGCGGCCCTCGCCGCCCGTGTGCGCCGGTTGATCCTGGATCGTCAGCCGTTGCGGCGAGTTTGAATGGGCCATGTGAACCGTGGCGATACTCATGTTGAATGGTCCTCCTTCCGGGTCACCACCACCATCGTCCGGTCGTCCCAACTGCCTGGCAGTTCATAGGTCGCAAGCCAATTCACCATGCCTTCGGCTGCAACGTACGGGTTCTCCGCCGATCTGATTTGAGTGCTCACCCCATGCGCCCAGGTGCGCACCGCATCTTGATGATCCGTGAACAGCAGATCGTGGCTTATGCCATCGGTCATCAGGAAGAGCGTTTGCCACTGCGGCGGGTTCGGCCACACGCGAACGCCCAGACAATCCCGGCCATTGCCGTCGAGCAGGCTGTAGGTCTCCTGCGGTTGTGAACCTTCCGGCGCATCCACCAGTTCGAAAACATCGCCGTTGGGGTCCAATGCCAGGATGGCGCCGTCACCAACCCGCGCGGCGCAGAGAAATCCCGAGCGTACATCCAGGATCATGAGAAGCAGCGTGCAAGCCAAGGCGTCGACGGGAACACCAAGTCGCGCGGAGAAGTCAGGCATGCCGGCAAGGACCTTGCCATAGGCTGCACGAATGGCGGCCTCTACCGCATCCATCGCACCCGTGCCCTCCCCGGATGGTCCGGCCGGTTGTTGTTGAAGAAGCATCAGAACATGGTTCGCAATCAGGTTCACACTGAAGGCGGCACCGTGGCGGGAATGCGACTTCGACCCCAGCCCGTCGGCAACGGCCGCAACCAGCCAATCGCCATCCGAAAGGATCGAGAAGGCATCGTCGCGGGGCCGGCCGGCACGGCGATGGCTCCACCCGGCGGCGCTGGCGCCCACCACAACGCAGCCGCCCACGCCGACCGCATCGAAATGCCGGTCGGGGTGAGCGACGTCGGGGACCATCAGGCAACTGTCGCCGAAGCTCTGGAGCGGTTTCACGTTTCCCGTTCCTCCCTATGGGATCCGATGGATGTGCTGACTCACCGCCAACCCCGCCGTAGGGTCTGCGGATTGGTTGGCCCGCTGTGACTGCTGAAGCGAGCGAAGGGTGCTGGCCGAGACGAACTGGAAGAACGCCAGGAAGGCGGCTTCAGTGGAGTCCACACGGAAGGCCGGGCCCGTGCTGATCGCCTTCAACGTAGCGTCCTCGACTTCCGGGCCGCAGCCGGCGGTAATGATGGCATTGGGAATTACGTGCCCAAGGCTCGGGTCGAACAGGCGGTCCTTGGCCGCCTTCCAGGTTTCATCGCTGGGCTTGGCGTCCGTGAAGATGAAGATGTAGGGCTTCCAGTCGCCCTTGTTACCGCCTTTGACGGGCTTTCGAACGTATTGGGCGATGGATTGGCGGACCTCGTCCAAGGCCCGATCGAGTTGCGTCGTGCCGCTCGCCGTCAGATCGGGGACCTTCCAATCGTCGAAGCGGACCAGCCCCTGGGTGAGCGATTGGGCTTCCGTGTTGAAGGCGATGACACCCAGCCGGACCAGCTGCCGGGTCTGCTCGTCGGCCGCCATCTCCTTGGCGAACGCTTCGAGTCCCTGGCGGACGGCGGCGATGGCGTTGCCCGCGGCCATGCTGCCCGAAGTGTCCAGCAGCAGGTAAACGGGCAGGTATCGTTCGCCCTGAGGCAGTGAAACCTTCCAGTCCGGAACGCATGAGTTCTGTACCATCGGCGATCTCCTTTTCTTCTCTTCCACTCTTCCCTTCTCTCACCAATCATTACGCGGCTACAAAAGACACCAAATGTCCGGGGTTCGACAAATCCGCTTTTTCATCGCGATTTTCCTTTGTCCTCTTCGCCCCCGTTTGCGGACCCCAGTGACCGTCACACCCACGTCTGCCACTGATTCATACGGTGACTGCGGAGTGTTCTGACGGCTGGTTTAGGATTCAGAGGATTGCTCACGTGCCCTCGCCCCAGCGTGTCTTCGCATTACCCACAAAATCAGGGTTCCTGCTCGGCAGGACCGTACATCGCCGTAGGCCCGTTGAGGGCCGTGAGATTGTGGCCCATGGAGAGCGAAGCGAGCCATGGGGAGCCGAGTTCGCCAGAGTCTCTGGAGCCCCAGCGGGGCGACAGATAGTCGCCGCGGCGAGCACGCTCGCGCAGGATTGCTTGCTGTTGCGCAGGAAGCGCGCTGCCCGCTTACGCCAGTGCGCCCTTTCTGTCTCGCCTGCGGCGCTCCCTCGATTCCAGTGCCCTGCGTCCCCACGGCTCGTCGCTTTCAGCGACTTCGCCGTGGGCCACAATCTGGCAGCCCTGACGGGCCTTTCGGAGACAGGGCATCGAAGTTGTGGGTACTGCGAAGGCGAACGCGGGGAGAGGATCGTGTGCCACGGATTCGCGCCGCAGGTCGTTTCGCGGCGCTAATCCGTGCCCCGACGAACAGAATTCAAAGCGCCGCTATATCGGACGCACTCGCAATCATCCCCAGACACCCCGTGGGCAGCGTTCTGGTCTTAACTTCCCGTGAGAAGGAAGGGCGAAACCATGGGACTCCTGATGCGAATCCGCCGAATGTTTGGGCGAAGAGACCTGGAGGCCGAGCACAACGAGTATCTCAGTTGGAGGAAACGTGAGCTCCTCCGCAACTTTCAGATGCTCATGTCACCTGCGACATTGGGTGCCGGTGACCTGGACCTGGTTGGTTGTCGGCAACTCCTCGAGATTCCCGCTTTCCTGGATGTTCGTGGGGACCTCAGCGCTTTCTACTGCCGCAATCTCCGCAGAATCGGGTGTGGGGTCGTCGTTCGCGGCTGTCTCGGTCTCTCCAAATGCTGCCGCCTGGAAGCACTGCCTGAGGATCTCTTTGTAGGCCTGGATCTGGACCTCTCAGGTTGCCATGCACTGCACACTTGGCCCCGGGGCGTCCGCTTTGGGCGCAACCTCACGCTGCCGGACACCATCCGGGAACTCCCCGATGGATTCTTTGTTCCGGGAAAGCTGACCATCGAAGAGGAGATACTGACAGGTCACTTTGCGGACCTCTTCCGAAACTTTGAGCTGCCGGGTTCAGAAGGACAACCCGAAGAGGATGCCGCCGAGAGTCAGAATGATCGGGACGGAACGTCGGGCCTCAGCCGATTGCCTTCCGGCCTGAAGGTGGGTGGTTCACTGACACTTAAAAACTGTCGGGGCCTTCGTCGTCTTTCAACCGACATTCGCGTTGGCGGGGACATGACCGTGCGTTTCTGTTCCCTACTTGAGGCGCTTCCTGAAAACCTTGTCGTTTCCGGAAACCTGGAAATGGTCAGCCTCCCGAAGCTGATCTGCCTGCCGAACGGGCTTAATGTCTTGGGCGCATTGATGGTATCGGACGTGTACGGGCTTACGACGCTACCCGACGACATCCGGGTTCAGGAGGCGCTGCTGATCGAGAATTGTCCTTGGCTGGAACGGTTACCGGAAACGTTGACCGAGATCGGCAAGCCATGCGCGTGGGAGGAACCGACGTTCCGTCTTTGGCGCGGGCTTCTTGATGCGCGCGACTTCGGCCGGGGACTATTCATTCATGACTGTCCTTCGCTGCGCAAGCTGCCCCCCGCCCTGCGTATCCATGGTTCGCTTGAGGTCACCAACTGTCAGTCTCTGACGAGACTGCCCGACCGGTTGTGGGTCGAGAAAGACCTCGTCTTGCGGGGCTGCACCCGGCTGGCGGCGTTGCCGGAGGACATCCACGTGGGAGGCTCGTTGGAGATCGGCGGCACGCGCATCCGCTCGATTCCCCGGGCCGTGGCCGCCCGACCGGTGACGATGTACGGCCTGAAGGCGGCGGAGCGGGTGATCGAACGCATCGAGGAGATCACGCTGCGGGAGGTGGTTCGCGAGCGGAACCCGGACCGACAACGCGCCCTGCTTGAGCGGATAGGGCTTGAGAAGCTGATCGACTCGCCGTTCGCGGAGATCGAGGACCACGACGTGGATGCCGGCGGCGAGCGCCAACTCCGTCGCGTGAAGATGCGCTCAGGCGAGGACCTACAGGCCCTGGTCGTCCACTGCCCGTCCACCGGCCACCGCCACGTTCTCCGTGTCCCACCCGATCTCCGCACCTGTCGCCAGGCGATGTCGTGGATATCGGGACTCGGAGCGTTCTCGCCTTACAGGTTTGACAAGGAGGCGTGAGGAAGATGAACATCGGGATCAATTTAGGCGGAGCTCATAAATAACCCTTACACTTGGGAAGTGTGTTTGGGCTGAATCAAAGCGTAAAACAGGCTTGTCTGCCATCCGCTTAACGGTACGCTACGGGACTAGATGACAAGAAGGGCGCATCATGAGTGCAACCAGTATTAACATTCAGCATCTAAACGCCGGCAACCTCGGCGACATCATCAAGCATGCGGCACT
>CAYSBP010000068.1:0-13849 GCA_964429255.1 uncultured Planctomycetia bacterium | reverse complement strand
TTTTGGTCGTGGGTAGCGCAGATGATCGTCACCCCACGCTCGCGGTTGAGCTGGCCGAGAAGCTCGATCAATTCACCGCCGGTCTTCGAGTCGAGGTTGGCGGTCGGCTCGTCGGCGAGGATCACCTCGGGATTGTTGACCAGGGCGCGGGCCACCGCCACCCGCTGTTGCTGGCCGCCCGACAGCTCGTCGGGCTTGTGGGTGAGGCGGTGCGATAGGCCGACCCGCTCGAGCACCTCCCTCGCCTTGCGCTCGGCCTCGGCCTTGCTGTCGCCGACAAAGGTCGCCGGCAGCATGACGTTCTGCAGGGCGGTCATCACCCCGATCAGGTTGTAGGTCTGGAAGATGTAGCCGAGCTTGCGGTTGCGCACCCAGGCCTGCTGGCGCTCGGGCAGGTCGAAAAGGTTCTGCCCCTCGAACAGCACCTTGCCATCGGTGGGGACGTCGAGGGCGCCGAGCTGGTTGAAGAAGGTGCTCTTGCCCGAGCCCGACGGGCCCATGATCGAGAGGAATTCGCCGCGGAAGATCTCGATGTCGAGACCCCTGAGCGCCCACACCTCCTCGCCGCCGGTGACATAGCGGCGCTTCACCCCCTGGGCGGCGATGATCACTTCGGGCATGCCCGTGCCCTCCCGGCGGGTGGGCGCGGTCGGCGGGCTTGCCTTGCCGCCTTCCTGCTGGGCGGGACGCGCAGGCGGAGTTCCGAGCGGCAGGTCGAGGTCGGCGGGTTTGCCGTCCTTGACGATCTGGCCGTCGCTGATCCAGAGGATGCGGTCGGACCGCTTGAGCATCTTGTGGTCGTGGGTCGCCGCGATCACGGTCACACCCAGATCGGTCTTCAGGTCCGAGAGCAGTTCGATCATCTCCTCGCCGGTCTTGAGGTCGAGGTTTCCGGTCGGTTCGTCGGCGAGGACGATGTCCGGGCTGTTGGCCAGGGCGCGGGCGATGGCGCAGCGCTGCTGCTGGCCACCCGACAGCTCGGCCGGCTTGTGCAGCAGGCGATGGCCCAATCCGACCCGATCGAGGATCCACCCCGCCTTGTCGCGGGCGCTGTCGCTGTCGAGGCCGGCGAAGGCCATCGGCAGCATCACGTTCTCGAGGCAGGTCATCACCTGCAGCAGGTTGTAGGTTTGGAAGATGTAGCCGATCTTGCGGCAGCGCAGCCAGGCCAGCTCGTCGTGGTCGAGCTGGGCGATGTCGACCTGGTCGAGGTAGACCTTGCCGGCGGTCGGCCGCGACAGGGCGCCGAGCAGGTTGAACAGGGTGCTCTTGCCGGAGCCCGATGGGCCCATGATCGAGAGGTACTCGCCGCGGTTGACCACCAGGCTGGCGCCGCGCAGGGCGTGGGTCTCCTGGGTGCCGGAGCGGTAGACCTTGGTCAGGCCGACCGCACGGATCACCGGATTGGTGGCGACGTCCTTGACGGCCAGCAGATCGTCGATGATCGTGGGATCCGTAGTCATTATACGCTCGAACGCAGGGCGTTGGCGGGGCGCATGTTCGCGGCCACCGTCGCCGGGTAGAGGGCCGCCGCCACCGCCAGCACGACGCTGGCGATGATGGCGCCGAAGAGGAGCAGGAGGAGTTGGCCCCAGGCGGTGCCGCCGGCGACCATCGCGAAGCCGTAGGTGAAGCCATTGGCGATCCAGGTGGATGCGGCGCCGAGCGTGGCGCCGATCAGGCCACCGATCAACCCCAACAGGATGGCTTCGAGGACGAAGACCTGGCGGATGAAGCCCGACAGGGCGCCCAGGCACTTCATCGTACCGATCTCGCGGAAGCGCTCGGTCACTGACATCAGCATGGCATTGGCGATGCCGATCGCGGTGACCAGCAGGGCGATGCCGGTGATCCAACTGGTGCGCGCCCTGTCCGCGAGTTCCTCGTTGCGGGTGGCGGCGATCTCTTCGGCGGTCGGTTCACGGTGGAACTCGACCAATCGCGCCCCGACCGGCCCGGCGGCGGGCAAGCCGTAGCCGGCGATGATCCCGGCGGCGCCGGCCGGGATGGCGGCGCCCTGCGGCACCAGCAGGGCCGCGGCGTCGGCGGCGATGCCGTCGACCAGTCGCACATTATTGCCGGACAGGTCGGTGAGCAGGCGCTGGTCGGCCTGGCTGCGCTCCCCCGGCGCCACCGCCACGCTGCGTCCAGCCAGCGGACCGGTCTCGGATTCGAGTGCGGCGAGGCGGCGCACCGTCTCCGCACGCGCCAGTCGCTCGACTTTGACACCGTCATTGACCACCTGGCTGGCGAGGATGGCGGCGAGGAATGCGATGCCGAGGGCGACGCTGGTCAGGGTGACCAGCGAACGGCCGAGGCGGATGCGGATGCCCTGGGCGACCACCTCCGCAGCGACCGCGACCGGCAGGTGCACCTGATTGCCGATGTCCTTCATCTGCTCAGATCCTCGCGCTCTGCACGGCCTGCTGCACCAGCCGAAGGGCGATGGTGCCCATGCCGATCAGGCCGACCCCGGTGAAGTAGCCGGCCAGCACGGTCGGCATGGTCCGTCGGAACTCGTCACGGCCGAATCTCCGTTCGAGATAGAATCTGCCGAGCATCGCCCCGACGATCTCCAGCATCATCATGTGCGGGAACTGCCCCAGCCCGCGGATGAAGCCATAGATCAGCAGGGTGGGCAGGCCGAAAAAGCTGGCGGCGATGAAGGCGATGGTGGTACCGCCGAAGCCGACCCCGATCACCTCGGGATGGATCGCCCGCATGAACTCACTGTCGGCGATCGAGGCTTCGGTCTCGCCCGGCGGGACGAAGGTCGAGGTGAACATCAGGGCATCGTTCTTGGCGCGTAATTCCCAGTTCACCTGGGCGGCGGGAAAGGCGTCGGAGGGCACCGCGTTGGCCTTCCAGATGAAGGCCCAGAAGACGAACGAGAGCAGGATCAGCACTGGCATGGCGATCAGTTCGGTCTTGATCAGCGACCAGAAGCGCACCCCGGTCAGTTCGTTGACGCGCAGGGCCTGGGCCTGGCCGCCATGGTTCTCGATCGGGATCGGCGCCAGCCACACCGCGATGCCCTTGGCGCCGGAGAGGATGAAGGCTGTTTCCTTGACGAAGGGGATGTCGACCCCCTGGCCCGAGAGGCCCAACAGGCGGGCGTTCACATAGCTCATCAACGGGCTGTAGATGAAGGCGAAGATGATCAGGAAGGAGAGCATCGAGAAGCTCTTGGGCAGCAGGTACCAGCACACCGCGATCGTCGCCGAGGCCGACAGGCCGTAAAGCGCCAATGCGATCCATACCGGGTAGTCGCCGCGGCCGGCCGGTACCGCCCAAAGATTGGTGGTTTCGCCGCGTTCGGACCGGGTGGCGCGGATCTCCCGGAGCTTGGCGCGCACGTCGCGGATCGTCGACCAGATGCTGATCACCGCGATCGCCAGGCCGGCGCCAATGCCGAACGACATCCAGAAGTCGACCGAGTTGGCGAAGGTGGTGTTGACCGTGTCCATGCCCGGCTTCCAGGTACTGAGGACGCCTGTGTGGAAGAGGATCGGATTGAGCATCAGGGTCAGGGCGATGGCGCAGAAGGTGCCGACCACCGCCCAGAATGGCAGGATGAAGCCGATCAGGACGATGCCGAGGTCGACGGTCAGGCCGGTCGGGGTGGCTGGCAGGAAACCCTCGGTGGCGCGGGTCAGGTCGATGAACGGCTGCGGCAGAAGAAATAGCGGCTTCTCGAGGAACAGGCCCGTGACCGCAGGGATTCCGACCTGGATCATGCCGAAGGCGATGCCGGCCGCGGCGCCGAGCGAGAACTGGCGCCAGCGCAGGTTGCGTGAACTGCCGCCGGTGGCGCCCGGTTTGAGCGTAGCCATCGGATTGGCGCCATCCTTGGGCTCGTCGTTCTTCTTGGCGTCGGCATCGGCCATGGCGAGGGCGCCCTGGGCCTGGATCGGCGCCATCGGGTAGGGCAGCTTCTCGACGTCGCTGGTCAGGCGGAAGAGGGCGTAGCCGAGGGTGTAGCGGTTGATCGCGCCGACCACGATGCAGAAGATGACCAGCACCACCGGGATGAACCAGTCGGCGTGCAGCAACTCGCGGTTGATGATCGCAGGGCTGTCGGGGGACGGACAGAACCAGGCGGGGAATGCGTCGCGCATGCCGGCGTCGCGGATCGCGTCACTCGAGACCAGGAAGGCGCGGTAGACCAGGCCGCCGAGCGGCCCGCCGGGCATCAGGGCGTCGGCCGCCATGATGACGCCGGCGGCGCGCAGCAGGACAACCAGCTCCTGGGCATTCATCGTTTTGAGCGAGCGTCGGGCGATCTCGCTGAACAGGATCAGGGTCACCCAGGTGGCGGCCGAGCCCATGCCGGCGCCGGTCATCAGCCCGAGGTAGATCGAGCCAGGCAGCATGACCAGGCCGCAGAAGATGATGCCGGCGGCGGTCGACCAGCCGAAGCCCTCCTTGAACTCCTTGGGGGTCTGCAGGAGGTTGCGGTATTCAAGCAGGTCCTTGTCGACCTTAGACATGTTCACCTCGCAGGAGACTGACCGCCTCGGCATGCAGCTCAGCGCGGGTCGATTCGTCAACCGCGCGCCAGAAAAGGAAGCGGCGGCGCAGGCTGGCGATGAATCCCTGGTTGAGACGCAGCCAAGCCTCGCGGGTGCCGGTGCCGCGCGACAGGGTCAGGTGGGCCAGCCACTCGCCGGTCTCGGCGTCGGGCCGCAGTGCGATCTCCAGTTCCTGGGCGACGCCGAGGTCGAAGGGCTTGAGCCAGACCGGGCAGACGACCAGCGCCACCGGCCCATCCGCCGACCCGGACACCGACACCTGCGGCGTCCCGCATTGGAAGGGGCCGGCGCCGCCTTCGCCGTGGTCGATGAACACCCGGTGGAAGAAGGCCAGTACCGCCACCCGATCGCGAGCCGAAAAGGCGAAGGGCAAGGCGAAGGACAGGCGGTCGCCGTCCGGTGCAGGCACCGTCCAACCGGCGTCGTCGCTGGGGGCGGCGATCTCGGCGGCGGCGCGGGCCGGGAACCAGGTCGAGATGAAGACCGCCGCGGCGAGAGCGAGCGAAGCCCACACCGGGGTCATGCTGACGTAGTCGATCTTCAGGCCGGTGTCCCAGCCCATCACACCCAGTCCGCGGCCAACTGCCAGCGCCAGGAGGTAGCCCAGCACCACGCCGACTACCGCGAAGACCAGGGCCTCGGCGAAGAACATCGCCGAGATGAAGCGCGGCGCGATGCCTACCGCGTTATACACCGCGATCTCGTCACGGCGCTCGTAGACCGAGCCGCGCATGGTGTTGAGCACGGTCAGGCCGGCGATCAGCAACGGGATGATCAACTCGCTCAGTCCGCCCAGACCGCCGCTGCGGGCCTTGCGCCCGGTGTAGGCGATGCCGCCCAGCCCATAGCTGATCATGGCGCCGGTCTGCTCGAGCCGGGTGTTGACCAGAGCTCGCGCCTCCTTGTAGCCGAGGCCGTCGAGCACCACCGCGCAGGACGAGATCCGGTAACCGCCGTCCGCCACCGGGGGGTCGCTGCCGGACTGGTCGGTGATCAGCACCTTGGCGGGATCCATCAACGGGTCATTGTCGCTGAGCAGGACGCCGCCGTCCTTGCCCTGGCGCATCTTGGCCATTGCCGCGAGGTCGACCGGCAGCACCGACCGTCCGTCAAGATCTCGCACGGTCCGCAGCGAGTTGGAATCGAAGATCCCGGTCACGGCCAAGGCCTGACCGGACAGGGTCACCGGCACCGGCGCGGCAAACCGGCCGGGGTCGATGCCGAGGTTCCTGGCTATCTCGTCCGGGACGGCCACCGCCCTGACCTGGGTGTCCAGCCCGTCGCGCGTGAGCCCCCCCGCCAGCCACTTTACCCGGCCCAGCAGGGGGTCGACGTTGTCCCAGCTCAGCAGGCCGGTGGCGCTGGCCTCGCGCCGGCCCTCGCCCTCGCCGAGCACCAGGACAGGGCGCGGACAGTGCGCGGACATGTCCCAGAAGTTGACCCAGCCCATCATGGTGCGGCGGATGATCACCGGATGCTGCAGGCCATAGCGCACCTGCAGGGCCGAGATCTCATCTGTAGTCAGGCCGCGACCTTCGATGCCGCGGGCGATGAAGCCCTGGTAGGGCGCCACCCCCGTTGGCACCGAGGTGTCGATCAGGTTGTTGCGCGTCGAGATGAAGGCGATCAGGCAGAACGTCATCAGCACCAGGGTGGCGCAGGTCAGGCCGGTACGCACCTTGCGCCGGCTCAGACCGTTGATGCCCAGCGCGACCGCGGTCCCGAGGACGCCGAAGACATCGACCTTGGCGGCGTCGACCATCCCGCGCCGGCGTTCGATGGCGGCGAGGTTCTCCTTGGCGCGGGCGAGGAACAGCACACTGACGCCCAGTGAGATGAGCAGGATGGTGAAGCCGAGCAGGATCATCGCCGGAGAACCGACCAGGCGGAAGGCCGGGTGGAGGAGGCCGAGGATGACGAAGGTGGCGAGGAAGATCGTGGCGCTGGCGGCCAGCGCCTTTCGCATGTCAGCGAATCCGAAGGCCAGGCGCTCGAGGAACAAGGCGAAGGGCACCAGCAGGAACAGGTACCAGACGATCGATGACACCGCTGAGGACACCGCCCCGCGCAGTTCCCGGTAGACGATCTGGCCGTACGTGCTGGCGTCGCGGGCGGCGAGCAGGCGGGCACGGTCGGTGCCCGAATCAGCCTTGGCGGCGGCGAGCCGGTCAAGGTTTTCCTGGTGGAACCCGGTCATCCGGGTATCGGCCAGGCCGGCGGCGCCGGCCACCGCCAGGCGATCGCCGTTGATCTTGGCGAGCGATCCGGCGGCGCGCAGGGCGGTGGACGTGATGAACGGTGAGTCGGCGGGAACCAGGCCGGCGCCATCATCGCCGAGTACGAACGAGGCCGTCTGCACCGCCTGCTCGTTGTCCTCCGATCCGGTTTTGAAGAGCACCGCCAGGCGTTCGGCCGGCGGCACCATCCAGACCTCGGGACCGGCGAGATCCTGGTAGCGCGCCATCTTTTCGAGCGCGGTCAGGCCCTGGACGCGGGCAAGTTCGATGACCGACCAGGGCTTCAGCGTGCGCGGGTCGATTCGGTCAAGGACCGACAGCGGGGTGCAGCGGAAGGCCACCAGGTCGACCCCGAACTGGCGCTCGTCCCTTCCGAGGTCGAGCGACTTGGCGACGCTCTGCACCCGCAGGCCCTCGTCGCTGTGGCGGACGATCAGGCCATCGCGGTCATACGCCGCCGCGCTCGGCGACCAGCCGGTTGGGGCGGAGGAAGAGCGCAGGCTGGCCGGCGCGTCGTTCCGACCGTAGGTTCCGTCGAGCGCGGTCTCGAGCAGTGGGACTCGGGCCATGCCCGCTACCATTCCGCCGGTCCAAACCCACCCGCGTGGCTTGTCGCTGACGATCGCGTCCGCCACCGGATGGGTGGGTACCAGTGAGCCGCCGATGCCGCCGGCCAGAACGCGGCCGCCGACCGAGAGCAACAGGGGATTGTGTGGCGCAGGCAGATTACCGTAGCCGGCCGCCAGGCGCTGCACCACCCGGGTGGCGAGGCGCAGCTGGAGAGATGGGTCGCCGGTGGCGGCGGCGCCCGGCCAGGACGAGCGGCTGGCGAGGGTGGAGGCGTCAGCGTCGACCAAGGTGGCTGCAGACCAGCCGAGGATGCTCCACGGGTTGGTCGGGGTGATCATCCCGGCGATCGCCCCGCCGGCCAGGCCTCCGTAGTTGCGGTCGGGCAGGAGCAGCGATCCGGCCTCGGCATCGCCGGCCGCCTCAGTCAGCCAGTCGATGAACGCCTGGGTGGTGGCGCGCGGGGTTTCGAAGGTGTGCCAAGCCAGGCGCTTGCCGGCGATGCCCTGGACTCCGATCACCGCTGCCCGCTGGTAGCGGCCGGTGAGGGCGGCGATGCGCACCGCCGTCTCGGCCTGTGCCAGGGAGCGGTCGAACTCGGCGAGGCGGGCGGTGAAGCGGGCGGTCAGGCGCCCGGGTATCTGCTGTTCAGCCAGGAGGGCGGCGTAGCGGCGTACCGCCGCCTCGGCCTCGAGGGTGGCGAGGAGGTTGGCCTTGGATTCGGCCCGCTTGGCCTCGATCAGGGCCTGGCCGACGACCTTGTCGCCGGGCGTGCGGGCCAGGTTGATCGCGGCCAGAGTGGCCCGGTCGGCGGCGGCCAAGGCATCGTCGCCGAGGACGGCTGCGAACTCGCGCCGGAGCGCCTGTCCGGCCGGACCGGCGAGGGCGGCGGCTGGATCGCTGAACAGTCCGGCGGCGCGAGACTGGGCCTCGGCCAGAATGGCCCGTTCGGTGGCCAGGACGTCGCGCTCGGCGCTGCGCCGGGTGCGGACCGCGTCGTTCTTGGAGCCGAGCGGTCCTGCGGCGGCGGCGATCTGGGCCAGGCCGTCCTGTGCCTGGGCGGCGCCTTCGGCGACGACGACCAGGACGTCGCGGCGGCGGGCGGCGGGATCGGCGGCGAGGAGTTCGGCCACCGCCAAGGTCCAGGCGGCGCCGATGTCTTGGACGGGATCGGCCGGCAGGTCGAGGACGGCGCGCACCTGGTCGGCGGTGGCCACGACCACTACGGCCTCGTCAGTCGGTTGGGCGGCGCTCAGGCGGGCGACCAGGCCGCGGCGGTCGCGGCCGCGCAGGTCCTGGGCGAGGTCGAGCACCACCTCGGCGCCGTCCCGGGCGAGGATGCCGGGGTCCGCGACCGCGCGCGGGAAGTTGATCGGTGCCGGGGTGACCATGCCTAAATAGGTTTTCGCCCAGTCGATGGCCTGAATGCCGTCGGGATGGGTGACCACCATTGCGGCGAAGCCGAGAGCGGCATAGCCCTCCCAGGACAGGCCCAGCTCGCGCGGTGGGTTGGCGGTGTCAACCACCGCGATGTGGCCGTCGAATCTCGGCGCGCTGCCCAGGCGGGCACTGCTTACCACCATCAGTCGGCCGCGCAGGCCGCCTTCCGGGGTGACCACCGGCTGCAGTCCGTTGGGGGCCATGGGATGCACCGCGATCCCCAGGTCGGCGCCATCGGCGCCGCGCAGGGCGGCGCGCAGGGTCCGCGGCTGGACGATGCGCAGCGGGACGTCGATGACCTCGGCCCCGACGGCGCGCAGCGCGGTGGCGAGGGCGTCGACCGAACCGGCCGGATCGGCGGTGAGACGCCGGCGCAGTTCAGGCACCCGCCCGGCGGCGCGGTCGGCCGCGGCGGGATCAACCTCGTGCCCGACCGCTGACTTCGGCGGCGGAACGGCCGGCTTGACCCGAACGAGGTGGAAGGCCATGGCGGCGGCGAGTGCGCCGAGGATCAGGCCACCGGCCAGCCAGGAGGGGAACGCCTTCACAGGAGACCTCCCACGCCGGGCGGCGCCTGGTTGCTGGCGACTATCCGTGCGACATGCACCGCGATCCAGGCATAGGCCAGGGCGCTGCCGACCAACATGCCGATCGCGACCGGCTGGATGTAGTTGCGAACCGCCACGGCACCACCGAAGCGTACCGCCGCCCAGCGCACCACCAGGGCGACCGCGACGCTGCCCCAGAATTGCCACAGCATTTGGCTGGGGCCGAAGAGCATGCCGGCCGGATGCAGGGCGAAGCCCGGCCAAAACTGGCGGATCGCGGCCACCCCGCCGGTGCCGACGAAGCCGATGATGTAGCCCGACCAGGTGACGTTGCCAGCCTGACCTTCGGCGGTGTCGACGACGTGGGCGTTGTAGGAGGCCAGGTACCACGGCTTGGTGTCGAAGGCCCATCCGTAGGGCAGGTGGTCAGAACCGGCGCTGAAGCAGGTGGTGAGGAAGAACCATCCGCCGATCACCATCGCCCCGACCACTCCAACCATGCACACCGTGCCGGTGGTCAGCGGCCGGATGCGGTCGCGCTTGGCGAACTCGATCAGCTCAAGCTGGGCGCCCGGGATGAAAAAGATATTGGCAGCGAGGAAGAAGCTGGCGATGAAGCCCAGCAGAACGACGTCGGCGCCGAACGTGGCGATGCCACCCATCGCGATGAGCACCGCACTGGCGTTGCCCGGGCTGAACATGCTGAAGAGCAGGCCGGATTCGGCGCGCAGGCGGCTGGCCACCACCCCGACCAGGAGTAGGAACGCCATTAGCGTCAGCAGGCCGGGGATGGCGATCCCGGTCCAGGCGCCCCAAGCCACCGCGCCGCCGGCGGCGGCGCAGAACAGGATGGCGGCCAGGCGCGGCGACAGCACCTCGCCCTCGTCCGGAGCCCATCGGCCGGTGACCACCAGCCTGGCGACCGACCAGAGATGGCGGCGGGCGAGGAGGAGGATGAACAGGCCGTAGGCCACGTAGGCGCCGACCTGCTGCTCGCTCGCCCATGGATAGGACGGGTCGGTCGCCACGCCCGTCTGCTCGCCATACCAGTACATGGCGCGGAACAGCCAGAATCCGACCAGCATGCTGGCCAGGAGGTTGAGTTCAAAGAACAGGGCGGTGCCCAGGATGATCGCGCTCAGCGTGAAAGAGACGTTGAACATCTGGCCCACCGCCGGGCTGTTGATATAGCTGCCCAGGTTGACGCTGACCGAGAGGTTGGGGAAGGCCGGGTCAAGGGCGGCCATCCAGCGCAGCAGGCACCACGCTGCGGTGAGGGCGGCGGAACCCCACAGCCACCGGTTGCGCCACACCGGCGTCTGGCCCTCCTCGCCGCCGACCAGCAGCGACCAGGCGCGACCGACCGGCAGGCTGAAGCGCTCGGCCTCGATCCATTGCCGGCGCATCACCGCGTTGACCGCGAAGGTGGCGCCGAAGAGGATCGCCAGGAAGGTGGTCCAGGCGATCAGCGGATCGGCCCATTCCCGCCAGTGCACCCTTCGATGCGCCGCAAGCAGGCCGCGGTCGGCGCTGGTCCGGCCGGCCAGCATGCCCTCGATCGCCGCCACCGACTGCACCTTCACTCCGCCCACCGTCACCGGCCCCTTGCCGGTCAGCTTGACCTCGATGCGGACCTTGGCGGTGGCCGGCGGCATGATCACGTTGTAGGCGCCGATGCGCTGGAACTTGTCGGCGCGCAGGAAGTCGGGCCTGCTCGGCTGCTCGAGGACGCAGGCCACAACCTCCTTGCCGCCGTCGCCGACAAAGCGCAGGGTCACCTTCTCGCCGGCGCCCATCTGCGGCGCTTCGACCAGGAACGACATCAGGTAGGGCGTCCCCGGCGTCGCGCCGTCCTCGCCCACCGGCAGGTCGGCGCCGACCGCGTTCGCCGCGCCGCCGCCCAGGACGGTGACCGGGATGCGCCCCGCGGCGAGGTCCGGTCCGTGCGGCCACAGGCGGTCGCTCATCGCCTCCATCTTGGCCACCTCGCCGCCGCGCGGAAGGGTGGTGATGATGCCAAACATGCGGTGCCAGAAGCCTTGAGTGCAGACCGGCGCCGCCAGCGCGGCGGCGAAGGCCATCGCCAACAGTTGCTGGCGGGTGAGCAGATGGCGGCGGACGAGCTGGCGGCCGACGGTGACGGCGAGGACGACGGTTAGCACCACCCACAGGGCGGGGACGGCCATGACCGCCTCGGAGGCGTAGTCGAGGCCGAGCTCCATCTCCATCCAATGGATGCCCATGGCGGTGAGCGCCACGGCGAAGAGGGCGGCGATGACCGCGACGGTGTCGAAACGCGGTGAGGGAGGCATTGAATGGGTCATCCGATAGGCGGTTCTGATTTCATGCTTGATCCCCGTTTTTCAGGCGCCGGTAGGACGCGGTCGCTGATCGTCGGTGCTGAACGGGGATGGGGCGCCAAGCATCAGGGTGTCCAGGCTTTTTTTCATGGCCGGGCTTCTCCACAACGGAGTTCATAACGATGCTCCCAGTCGATCGTCTCGCCGGGCGCGGCACGGATCTCAACGAAGGGCTCCGGGCAGACGGCGCCCGGCACGGCGAAGAAGTTGTAGCGGAGAACCGGACGGTCGCCAACGACTTTTACCATCAGGCCGGTCCGGCGATTGCGAACAGTGACCTGGTGGTCGGCGATGCCGCCGGAGAAACCGGCCAGCATGGCGAAGAGCGCCTTTTGGATCGGCCGACGGAAGCCGAGGCGGTTGCCCTGCAGGACCGCGTCGCTGTCGTCGCCGAAAGCCGGGGCCGGGGTAAAGGGAAAGATGACTTCGTAGTCGGGGCCGACGGGTTGCCGGTCAAGAGCCAGAAAGTTGTGGGAATAGTGGGTCTGGCAGATCGGTTTCCCGCCGGTGTTCGTCAGCCGATGGCGGGTGACGAAGGCGGATGCGCCTGGAATCAGCTCGATGGCGTGGGTGTAATCGTAGCCGAAGCCGCCGAACTCGATCCGCTGGCGCATCTCCACCCGGTCCGCCGCCCGCTCCACCCGCCAGGACGGCGTCTCGATCCGTTCATAGACACCGTAGAATTGATACGGCTGCGCATCGGGGCGGCGCAGGACGCCGACGCCGATTTTAACGAAGCCGTCGCCGGGCGCCGCCTGGTCAAAGCCCAGCGGCCGGGGCATGCCGGCCGTGCCCATGCCGAACTCGCCGGCGGTGCCGCTGACATTGTCGTGCAGATCCAATGGCAGCGGCCCGGGCTGCCAGGGGCCGAACAGGTGGTGCTCACCCCAGGTGACATCGGAGATGATCCCGGCCCACGAGAAACGCGTGCCACAATAGGTGCCGGCGGCGCCGGGAACGGCAAGGGTAAGGGTCAGTTGATGGTTGCTGAGATGGAGGGAAGACATGCGTATCCCCTTGATGCGCCAGGTGGCCGGCAGACTTCGCCGCGGCGATGGCGGTGGTGAGGGGGGCCGCCCGCAATGATGCCACGCGATCGTTCCTGTGGCGCTATTCCGGGAATCGCCATTTCCCCCACAACTGCGGCGTCAACATCGCTTCCGACGGAACGTCGGCGGTTATACCCGTGGCTTTGTTCGCCCAGTATACCCGGTGCACCGTCTGGAAACCTTGGCCGCGCAGTAGTCCGATGTCGCCTTTCAGCGCCATTCCCGGTTCTACTTTCAACCCCAGTGTATGCAACGGGATGGAGTACTCGAAATTGCCGGAATCGCCAGCGAGCTCCAGCTTGTCACTTACATCGTCCACACGGTCAATGGTTATGGTGCGCGACGGCGAGGAAAAGGGGACCGGCTCTTTGGTGCCGGGTACCACCGGCCGGTACAGCAATGCCAACGGTTTGTTCTTCACGATAGTGACCAGCAGACGCAGGTCGCCTTCCACCGGATTGGCACGTTTTTCATCCGCCTTCGGGTTCGTGCCCAGCATCAAATCCAGTGCGCCGCCAGTCTTGAATGGCGCGATCGGCATCTCACCGGAGTTTGCCAGCAGGTTGGCCTCGGTATTTCTGACGGCGACATACAAGCGGCCGCCGGATATGGCCACCGCACCGCTCACGTCATAGGGCTTGCTGCTGCTGTCGAAATGCGCGGCTACTCCACGTTTATCAATACTTACCCATGATGCGCCTTTCCAGTCGTCCAGTTTTCCATCAACGGCAGGGGCGACATCCGGCTTGCTGACCTTCAATATCCCCGCCACCCCCTGGTTTTGCTGCCGGGCGGCTTCGCGCTTCAACAGGTATTCCTGCGCGCTTTTCAGTTCAGCATCCGTAATACGTATTTCACTATTCGGCAAACGAGTGATGGAATCCAGTCCGTCCAGTCGCACCAGGGATGCCGAGAATCCACAGATCATATAGACATGGCCATCGGAAGTCTGGGTGATGCTCGGCCAGAAACACTCTGAAGAAGAGGAGACATCGTTCAACAACATGCCGCGTACTGCAGCGGGCATTACCCATGAATTGCCGCTGCGGCAGTCGCGCAAGATAGTGGAAACGAATAGACCGTCAGTGGTGAACAGGTACATGTTGCCCTGGTTGC
>CAYSBP010000067.1:0-13923 GCA_964429255.1 uncultured Planctomycetia bacterium | reverse complement strand
CGTGCCGTCCTATCAGTGAGTAAAGACCCCAATGCACGAACATCCCGAAACGCGCGTCCCGGAACCATTGCAGTCTTTCCGCGTCAGTTCTTGTCTGGCTCATGGGCTTGTCTTCTCTCGCTTCTCAGGACGAATGAACACGCCGCAGCGCGATGCCTTGAACCAACGCAGGCGGCCTTCGGGGTCCAACGGGTGAGGCTCTTGCACCCCCCCGCAAAGCCGCGCCTGACGGCTTGCTTTGCGTGGCGCTTTTTAACGTTAGAAAGCCATCGCACCCTACGGGGGCACGCATAGCCCTCCAGCCTACACCCTCTGCACCCCGCACCACACCGTGCAAAGAATACTCTGAGCAGGACACGTTTCACCTGACTTTTGCCCCGACCCGAATCGTTCCAGCAATCGCGGCAAGCCATGGTCGTTCCTGCTGATGCGCCACGTTGGTTTTGCGTTGGAGAAACCCCAGCGGTTCCATAAGATGCACCCGTGACCTTGCGATGTTAAGCGCGGTTCCGGACGATGCCGCTCCTGCGCGGCTCAGCGACAGCTCATGCTTCAAAGGAGAAGCCGCATGGCGGACGAGATTCAGGTATCGGCAGCGGACCTCGAAGCGGTACGCAAGCTCAACGCAGCCTACCAGTACATCCGTCAGGAACTGGGCAAAGTCATCGTCGGGCAGGAGCACGTCATCGAGGAGTTGCTGATTGCCGTCTTTGCCCGCGGTCACTGTCTGCTGGAAGGCGTCCCGGGCTTGGCCAAGACGCTCATGATCAGCACGCTGGCCGACACGCTGACTTTGAAATTCAACCGCATCCAGTTCACGCCCGACCTGATGCCTTCCGACATCACCGGCACGGAAGTGATCCAGGAAGACAAGGCGACTGGCGCCCGCGACCTGAGATTTCTCCCCGGCCCGGTTTTCGCCAACGTCATTCTCGCCGATGAAATCAACCGGACGCCACCCAAGACGCAGGCCGCGCTGCTGGAGGCCATGCAGGAGCATAAAGTTACGACCGGCGGCGTGCGCCGCAAGCTCGACGAGCCTTTCTTCGTGCTTGCCACGCAAAACCCGATCGAGCAGGAAGGCACCTATCCGCTGCCCGAAGCGCAGTTGGACCGCTTCATGTTCAAGATTTTTGTCGACTATCCGTCTGAGGACGAAGAGTTCGACATCGTGCGTCTGACGACGGCGGTGACAGACGTCAAGCTGACCAAGGCGCTCAACGCTGCGGAGATCGTCGAACTGCAGGACATCGTCCGGCGCGTTCCAGTGGCCGACCACGTGATCCGGTACGCGATGAAGCTGGTGCGCCTGACGCGCGTGGGCAAGGGAGACACGCCGAAGTTCATCCACGACAACGTGTCGTGGGGTGCCGGCCCGCGCGCGACGCAGTACCTGATCCTGGGTGGCAAGGCGCGCGCCGTGTTGCACGGCCGCTACCACGTTTCGACCGAGGACATCCATCAGGTGGCGCTGCCCGTCTTGCGTCACCGCATCCTGACGAACTTCAACGCGGAAGCCGAAGGCATCACCTCGGACCGCATCGTCCAGGACCTGCTCAAGCACGTCGATCCGAAGGCGACGGAGGGTCTGAAGGCGGAAGGCGTGGCGAAGTTGACGGGCGCGACGAACTGATTCACCACATATGAAGAAGTTGGAGGGGACGGCCCAGTCGGTCCGTCAGGCACTGCAGAAGGTGGGAATACGACCGCATGGCGACCGCCCTTTCCAACTACCTTGACCCGAAGACGCTCACCAAGATCCAGGGCCTGGATCTGAAGGCGAGGCTGATCGTCGAGGGGTTCATCTCCGGCATGCACCGTTCGCCCTACCACGGCTTCTCCGTCGAGTTTGCCGAGCACCGCGAGTACTCGCCGGGCGACGATCTCAAACACCTTGACTGGAAAGTCCTCGGCAAGACCGACCGCCTGTACATCAAGCAGTACGAGGAGGAGACCAACCTCCGTTCGTACTTCCTGATCGACACCAGCGAATCGATGAAGTACGCTTCGCCGGGCAACATCTCCAAGCTCGAGTACGCCAGCTACATCGCGGCCTCGCTTTCGTACCTGCTCATTCGCCAGCGGGACAGCGTCGGAATGGTCTTCTTCGACAACAGTGTAAAGAAGTTCATCCCGGCCAGCGCCAGTCCGGCGCACTTGCGGTTGCTGCTGCACGAATTGGGACAGGTGGCGCCGGAGGCGCGCACCGACACGGGGATGATTTTCCACGACCTCGCCGAGCGCATTAAGCGCAAAGGCCTGGTCGTGATCCTCTCGGACCTCTTTGATGATCCGGATAAACTGCTCTTCGGGCTGCAGCATTTCCGGCACAGGCGGCACGAGGTGATCATCTTCCGGATCCTCGACGACTTCGAAATTAACTTTCCCTTCAACGGGACGACGCTCTTCGACGGCTACGAAGGCTGGAAAGAGCTGCTTTGCGACCCGCGTTCGCTGCGCAAGGGCTACCTGGACGAGTACCAGGCCTTCGACGACCGGATGAAGCGCGGTTGCCGAAACAACAAGATCGATTACGTGCCGGTCAACACGCACAACCCGCTGGACGTTGTGTTGAGCGCGTACCTGGCGACTCGGCTGAACAGCACGTTCAAATAGGGTGGGTGGCGGGCCGTTTGCCCGCGCTGAGAGAAAGAGCCTGATGAACTTCCTGAGTTTCTTCACGCACCCTGCGATGTTGATCGGCACGGCGGCCGGTTCGATCCCGATCATCATCCACATCCTGAACCGCCAGCGCTACAAACGCGTCTGGTGGGCGGCGATGCAGTGGCTCTGGGCCGCTTACAAGAAGTCGCATCGCCGGATCCAGATCGAGCAGATCCTTCTTCTGCTGATCCGCGTCCTGATCCTGGTGTTGCTGGCGATGGCGCTGGCCCGTCCGGCGCTGCAGGCGGGCATGGGCCTGCTGAAAGGCCGCCCATCGGTGTACCGGATCATCGTTCTGGACAACTCGTTCTCCATGGGCCTTCTGGAAGCCGGCCGGCCGATCTTCGAGAAGGCCCGCGAACACGCGATCCGGCTGGTCGATGACCTGAATACCAGCGACGACGTGACGGTCGTTCTCTGCAACTCGACGGTGGAGGAGTTGGAGCAGCGCGAGAGCCATCAGCGCCAGAGCCTGCTGCAGGAGGTGCGGACGGTTCAGGTCTCGGACGGCGGGTCGAATCTGCCGCGCGGCATCGCGCACGCCTGCAAGCTGATCGTCGAAGGACGTTCGAAGAATCTGCGGAAGGAAATCATTGTGCTGACCGACCGTACGCGGGCGGGCTGGTTCGCGCGCGAGCAGCCCAAGAAGCTGCGGCCGGACGAGGAAGACGCGGTCAGGGCGGCGTTTGCCGATGAGCGGACCAAGCCCGGACTCTGGGTCATGCGCATGGTGGCGTCGCCTGAACGTGAGAACCTGGCCCTCGAGCGCCTCGAGGTCGACGAGAAGGTCCTCACGGCCGACGTCGAATCGCAGCTGGTTGCGGTCGTCCGGAACCTGGGCGTCAGGCCGGCCAAACGCATGCGGGTGACGTTTCACATCGACGGCGAGGTGGCGTTGCGCGAGGAGCTGGATACGGTCGATCCCGGTCAGACGGCCGCGGTCGTCTTCCGCCACGTCTTTCGCGCGCCGGGCAGCCACCTGCTGGAGGCGTCTTTCGACGGCGATCCGCTGCCGAACGATAACACCGCTTTTCTAGCGGTCGACGTTGAGCGGGAGATCAAGGTGCTCTGCGTGGACGGTCAGCAGCGCATCGGACCGAACGCCAGTGAACTGGACTTCTTCCGCCAGGCGCTCTCGCCTGCGCGGGCGTTGGACGTGCAGGCGGGCAAGATGCCGCTGGCGCCGGACGTGATCAGCGATGGCGCGTTGGCCGGGGCCAACCTGGACGACTACCGGTTGGTCGTGCTGGCCAACGTGGCGCGTGTGCCGCGCGAGAAGATTGAGCGGCTGCGCCCGTGGGTGGTTCGCGGCGGCGCGCTCTGGGTCTGGCTGGGCGATCGCGTCGATCCGTCGGTCTACAATCAGGAACTGGGCGACCTCCTGCCGGCGACGATCGGCGAGACGGTCGGCGCGGGCGATCCCGAAGGAGCGTCCGAGGCGTTGAGTGAGAAGGGCATCGAGCATCCGGCTGTGACGCGTTTCCGCGACATCAAGACGCTTCCGCTCGCTCAGCTCCGCGTCTTCCGCCGCCAGCAACTGGCGCCGAAGATGGTTTCGGCGGCGAAGGAGCAGACCGATGGTCTGGGCCAGCCGCTCACGGTGCTGGCCGTGGAGAACGGCGAGCCACTGGCGATCGAGGCGCGCCTGGGCGAGGGCCGCGTGCTGCTGGTTGGCACGTCGGCGGACAAGGGCTGGAGCAACTGGCCGGCGAAGAACCACTACATGCCGCTGATCAACTTCATCGCGCTGCACCTGATTCATCCAGAGTACCTGCAGCGCAACCGGAAGGTCGGCGAACCGTTCGTGTACCGCCTGGGCCGCGAGGAACTGGGCCCCGCGCGCGCTGAAGGTCTGATGCTGCGCTCGCCTTCGAAGGAGCCGATGCAGATGGAGATTGCGGCGGAGTCGTTCAGCGCCACCTCCCATCCGGCGCGTCGCGCGGGCGGCTATTCGGTCGAGATCCCGGGGGACAAACGGCGCACGGTGCATTTCGCGGCCAATCGGAGCATCGAAGAGTCGGATCTCGATACGGTGGACGATCGCGAGATTTATTCGTGTGTCGCCGAGGTTGTGAACGTGGCGCCCGAGCGCGGCGCCTTCTTCGGTGCGGCGCCGGTGCTGCGCGAGGACCTGCGACTGCTGGGCGAGGACTTCGAGGTGCTCGGCGAGGCGCTCAAGCAGTTCTCGAGCGGCCGTGAGATCTGGACCTGGCTGATGACGGCGGTGCTGGTGCTGTTGGTCGCGGAATCGGTGCTGGCCATGCGTTTCGGCAACTACCATCGTTGAGGGTGCAGCGTGCGGGCTTTCCTGGAATGGTTGCTGGGTGAGAAGGCGGGAACGCTCCCGCCCGACTCGGAACTGGGCTTCCGCTTCAACCAGTCGCCCGAAGGCTGGGTGGTTTTCCTGCTGACCCTCGGCGTGGTGGTCTTCACCACCTGGATTTACTATCGTGACGGTCGCGATTCCGCGAGGCCCGTCTTTCGCGCGATGCTGGGCGCCTTCCGGGTCCTGCTGCTGGCCCTCGTGCTGATGCTCTTCACCGAGCCGGTTCTGCTGGCCACGCGCGTCGAGATCAAGCCGTCCACGGTGGCGGTGCTGGTCGACGACAGCTTCTCGATGAAGCTGGGGTTCCCCCACGCCGAGAAGGAGCTGCGCGCGCTGGTCATCCGGGCGCTGGGCGAAGGCTACCAGGCGTCCGTCACGCTGGACGACGGGTCCACGGTTGCGCTGCCGGTCGAGAAACTGACGCCCAAGCAGTTTGGACAGGTGAGACGCATCCAGGTCGTCTGTCAGGCGCTGCGCAAAGGCGCGCCGAATTTTATCGACGCGTTGAAGGAAAAGAACGAGATCAAGTTCTTCACGTTCCACCAGCTCACGGCGCCCAGCGCCGCCGAGAAGGCGGCCGCGTGGGACGCGGGTAAGGACAAGGATCTGGAGCCCCGCGCGCCCGACACGCGCATCGGCGATGGCCTCCGTCAGATGCTGCGCGAACTGCGCGGTATGCCACTGGCCGCCGTAGTGCTCATTACCGACGGCCGTCAGAATGCGGGCGAGGATCCGGTGCAGGTGGTCGAAGCGCAGTTGAAAGCCCAGCGTATTCCGCTCTTCACCGTCAGCGTCGGCGATCCCAGCGAGCCGAAGGATATCGAGCTGACCGTGGAAGGACCGGAGGCGATCCTGCCCGAGGATCCCGCGGAAGTCATCGCCTTCGTGCGCCAGGTGGGCGGCTACGACAAGACGCTCAGCGAACTGCGCGTCGACATGCGCGGCCCCAACGGCGACAGCATCGTTGCCGAGAACGTAAAACTGGGCCAACATGGCGAGAAGGTCTCGGTCCCGCTGAAGTTCCGCGTTACGCAGCCCGGCAAGTACGTCTACACGCTCAGCGTCCCGATGCAGGAAGGCGAACTCCGCGAGGATAACAACCAGGCGACCTACACCTTCCAGGTCGTGGACCGGAAAATGAAGGTGCTCTTCGTCGAGGGCCAGGACCTGCCGCGCTGGGAGTATCGCTACCTGAAGAACGCCTTGCTGCGCGACCACACGACGGAAGCCGACATCCTGCTGGCGACCGGTGAGGGAACGTTCACCTGGGAGGGTTCGCCCGGCAAGAGTTCTCTCGACACCTTCCCGGTGAACGAAAAGGAGATCAACGAGTACTTTGTGATCATCATCGGTGACGTCGCACCGATGACCGTCTTCACGTCGGATCAGGTGAAGCTGATCCAGAAGTTCGTTCGCGAGGGTGGGGGTCTGATCCTGATTGCCGGTGCGCGGCACATGCCCTCGGATTGCGCCACGGGTCCGTTCGCCGAACTGCTGCCGGTAATGCCGTACACGGGCCGCTACGAGGCGCCGCCGGAAGGCCTTCAGGAATCGTTCGCGATCGAGCTCACCGAGGCCGGCAAGCAAGCCTCCTGGACGCACCTCGACCCCGACGACGCGGTCAATCGTGATCTGTGGCAGGTCATGCCCAAGATGTGGCAGCAGTACTGGTACTATCCCTCCAAGCGCGCCAAGGAACTGGCCACGGTGATCGCAGTGCATCCGTTCGACAAGGACGAGAAGGGGAACAAGATGCCCCTGATCACGACGATGCCGTATGGCCAGGGCCGCGTGCTCTTTCTCGGCGTCGACGAACTCTGGCGCTGGCGCTATGGCGTCGGCGACCGGTACCACTACCGCTTCTACAGCCAGGCGATCCGCTATCTTTCGATGGCCAAGCATGTCGTGCAGAAGCGCTTCATGCTGGGCTCCGATAAGTCCATCTACTCGATCGGCGACAAGGTGCGGCTGGACGCGCACATCAAGGACGCGAATTTCAAACCGCTGACCGACGAGACCGTGACCGTGCGCCTGGAGATACCGGGCGGCGAGAAGCAGTCCATCGAAATGAGGCGGTTGTCGGATCGCGAAGGCGCGTACGAGGGGCATTTCTATCCCAGTCTGCAGGGCAACTACACGCTCTGGCTGGTGGACCGCGGTAGCCCCGACCATCGCCAGTCAGAGATCAACTTTCGCGTGGACGTTCCGCAGTTGGAGATGGAGAACCCGCGGATGAACGAGGAGTTGCTGAAGGCGCTGGCGAATGCCGGGGGCCAGGGCGGCAAGTACTCCACGATCGACCAGTTGAACGAGATTCCGAAGTTGGTCCAGCCCAAGGAAGAGCGCATTCCGCGCGAGGTCCCCATTCCGCTCTGGGACCGCTGGTTCATCCTCGTGATCTTCACCCTGCTGATCACGCTCGAGTGGGTTCTGCGCAAGTACGGCCGGATGTTGTAGCCGGCCGTTCTTCTTTCCAGGGCGACCAACGCGGGTGAACCGGAACCGGGTCGGACGGTGTTGGACATCCTGTCAAAGACGTGCGGTCTTTCTGTCGGGTGGTAAGAAGACCTGTTGCGCAAGGTGCATTCGTCCCTTGTCCGGTTTCATGGATTCTGCAGACTCCGCTTTTGGATTGCGACTTCTAACTGTACGCAGGAAAGAGACGGGGTAGGCTGTTGGCATTCGCTGGTAGGCTGAGCACGTCTTGTGTGTGAAGGTCATGGCATGAGTGCCCACGTTCTGGACGAAGAGTTTTCGGTTTTATTGAGCCGCTTTGATGTAGCGCTTCCCGCCGGCACCTCCGGTATGCGGGGTGCCTGCGATCTCGCAGCCAGGGACAAGAAGACTGGCCACACGGTGCGCGTTCTTATGGCGCCCAACCTGGGACTTGAAAGCGGGCTTCGGCTGCTCCACGAATTGGCCCTTTGCAGTCGCGCCCGGCATCCGGGCATCCCGAGGGTCCTGTACGCGAGCGCCGGCAGGAAGGGCTTTGCCGGTGTGCTTTCGATACCGATCGGCGCGACGCTCGATGACCTCATTCAGAAAGCGGGCGGGAAGCTCGACGAGAAGAAGGCCGTGCGGCTGGCCTATGAGATCGCCGGGATCGTTCGCGCAGTGCATGCGGCCCGCTTTCTGTTGCTCAACACGGGGCTCGAGACCTTTCGCATCGACCGGGAGCGCAAGCAGCTCTGTTTGAGGACGGCCGAGATCAGCCTGCCGATGGAGAGCGAGCAGTTTCGCCGTCGCATGGCGGACGTGACGGTTCTGGGCATCCCGGACTACCTGGCGCCCGAGCAGACGATGGGGCCGGACCGGCTCTCCCCGGCGACCGATGTCTTTGGCGTGGGTGCGTCGCTCTACCGCATGCTTTCGGGCCGTTCGATTTATGGCGTGGGTTCGGCGGATGAGGATCTTTCGCTTGCCGAGGTGCTTACCCGGGCGCGCGAGGGGCGCATTCAGGACCTGGGCCGCCTGCGTCCCGACCTGAGCCGCGGCACGATCCAGCTGGTCCAGCGCTGTCTGGCGCGCGACGTGAAGGATCGCCATGTCGACGGTGCCGCGTTACTGAAGGACTTCGAGGCGCTGGCCGACCAGCTCTCGCTGCATCTGCCCGACCTGCCCGACCCGGAGCGCGTGGAGCTGCGCTCGTCCTTCGAGGAGCGGGCCGATTTCTCCGCGCGGCTTCGAGGGCACATGGACGGGTTGCTCGCCTGGCTGGAGCAGACGCATGGCCTGAGCGCACCGGCGCTGTCTGAAGAGGAGTCGGAGGAGTCCCCCGAGGCGGAGGCGGAGGCGGAGCGCGAATTCAGCCCCACGACCGTCCAGGACGATGGATGGGACGATCTCGATCAGGCGGCGCGGGACCGTCAGGCGCTCGAGGATCCATCGCGCCATGAGCTGCATCATCTCCATGCCGAACTGGCATCGCTCGTGCGCGCATCGCGCGACAAGGTGGAACGTGAGCATCAGACGACGATTACGCAGAAGCTCAAGGACCGCGTCGACGGCGTGTTGGGACTGCTCTCCAAGGACGGGTCGGGCCGGCGGGACCGCAAGAAGGATCGGAAGGATCTTCAGGATCGCGCGAGCAAGCTCAAGTTGGAACTGGAGCGTCTGGAGAAGGAACAGGCCGAGCGTCTGACGGCGGCGCGGCACGAAAGCGAGGGCCGCGTACGCCAGTTCCGAGAGGAACAGGACCAGGCGGAGCGTGCGCAGCGGGCGCGGGAGCGTGAGGAACGGGAGCGGCTGGAACGCGAGCATGCGGCGCGCGAGGCGGCCATCGCGCAGGAGGAGGCGCAGCGTCGTGCCGAGGAGCTGCGCAAGCGCGAGGAGGAGGCGCGGCGCGAGTGCGAGGCGGTCCAACGCGTGGCGCGGGAAGAGGTGGTGGCCCAGGAGCGGATGGCGCAGGCGGAGCGGGAACGCCAGGAGCGCGTGCGGGTCGAGGCCGAGCGCCAGGCACGCCTGCAGCACGAACTCGAGGAGGAACTGCAGCGGCTGGAAGCCGAGGCAGTTGAGCGGCATCGCGTGTACCGGGCCAGATTGGACGCGATCCGTGCGGAGGGTGAGCGCGAGCGCGTCGATTTTGCGAAGCGTTGGGCGGAGGATCGCGAGGCGTGGGAGAAGGCGCATCGCAGGGAGATTCAGGCGCAGGAACAGCTCGCGTCCGTTCGCGATGCGGCCGTGCGCGCCGAACTGAAACGGCTGGCCCAGGAAACCGAGGCCCTCCTCCGGCAGGTGCGCCAGGGGGAGGAGGCCTGGGAGGCGGAGGTCGAGCGGAACCAGAACGAGGCCGTTCGGGACCGTGTCGCGGCGGCGATGAGCGAGGAAGCTGCGCGGCTCGTGAACGAGGACCTCGATCGTGAGCGCCGGGTTGAGGAGGTCCTTCGCCACGAAGAGGAGTTGCTGGCCACGTTGAAGGTTGAACTGGAGCGTTTCGAGAGGGCTGAACTCGATCGCCTGAAGCGCGAGGAGGAGACCGTGCTGCGGGCCCAGGAACGCGAACGTTCGGAGCGCGAGCGAAGGGCACAGGAACGCGCGGCGGCCGAGGAACGTCGTCGTCAGCGGGAGGAGGACCGCCTCCGCACGGAAGAGGAGCGTCTGGCGCGGGAGGTCGAAGAGCAGCGGACACTGGAACTGGAATCCCGGGCTGTGTTGGAACGGGAACGGCAGGCATTGTTGGAACGGGAACGCCAAGTGCGGGAACGGCTCGAAGCCGAGAAGAAGGAGCGTGTGCGAATGGCCGAGGAAGCGCGCGAAAAGGACGAGAAGAGGCACAAGGAACGCATTCAGAAGGAACAGGAGGATCGCATCCGCAGCGACGAAGAGCGCCAGCAGCGGGAGGAGGAAATCCAGCAACTCCGTCAGGAACTGACCACCGTTCGCAAGGAACTCGATGCCAAGACCGCGGACCTGGAGTCGCGTTTGACCTTCGAGCGCGAAGCGAAGGTCGCCGCGCTGCGGGAACGCAACGAGCTGTCCGAGGTCCGTTCGAATCTCGAAGTCAAGCTCGCCGAACAGACCAAGCGCCTGGCGGCTGAGACCGAGGCCAAGGAAGGTGCGCTGAAGAAGCGCAACGACCTGTCTGAAGCGCGCATCCAGCTTGAGGCGCGCATGGCCGAGATGGAAACCAAACTGAAGTCGGAGGCGGAACGCGTCGAGCGTCTCACCGACGAGATGACCGATCGTGAGAAGCGGGAGAAGGAGCGTTGGGAGAGGCGCGACCGCGAAGAGCGCGAACGCCGCGAGAAGGAAGAGAAGGATCGGCGTGCGAAGGAGGAGGTGGAGCAGAAGGAACGCGAGGAGACGGATCGCGCCCAGCGCGCCGACAGCGAGAAACAGATTCGCGAGGAAAGGGAAGCGGCTGAAAAAGAGCGCAAGCGGTACGAGGAGCAGGAAAACACACTGCGCGAGGAACTCAACACCGTCCGTCGTGAACTGGATGTCAAGACGGCGGAGTTGAGCGTGCGCCTGCAGTCCGAGCGCGAGGCCAAGGAGGCGGCGCTCAAAGAACGAAACCTGCTTTCCGAGAGCAAGATGGAGTTGGACGCCCGTGTTGCCGAGTTGACCAAGCGCATCTCGGCCGAGTCGGACGAGAAGGATTCGGCGCTGCGCAAGATCGCGGACTTGAGCGAGGCTCGCCGCACGCTCCAGGCCCGCGTCTCGGAACTCGAGAATGCCGTGAACTTCGAACGCGAGGCCAAGGAGAGCTTTCGCAAGCGGCGTGACGAGTTGTCTTCGATGCGCCAGGAGTTGGAAAGCAAGCTGGCCGATCGCGAATCGCTTCTTTATCTCGAGCGCTCTGCCAAGGAAACCGCGTTGCGCCGCGGCGACGAGTTGGCGGAAGTTCGGGGACAGCTGGAAGCCAGACTGGCCGACGTCGAGTCGCGCCTGGGCTCCGAGAAGGAGTCGAAGGACGCTGCCGTCAAGGAGCGCGACGCGCTGAGTGCGGCCCACAAGGAGGCCGATGCCAAGGTCGCCGAACTGAAGGCTCTGCTGAATACCGAGAAGCAGAATGCCGCGCGGGTGCTGGAAGACCGCGACCGGTTGAACGGAATCCAGCGCGAACTGCAGACCAAGACGGCCAAGCTCGAGGCCTCGCTGCTTTCCGAGAAGGAGGCCCGCTCTCAGGTCGTCAAGGATCGGGACGATTCCGCTTCGCGGTTGAAGCACGTCACGTCGGAGAACCTCCAGTTGCGCAACGAGTACAACCGCCTGCGCGAGTCCGCTTCGCTGGCCCTGGAAAGCCTGGCCTCCGAGCACAAGCGGCTCATGTCCCAGCTCTACATGGAGACCGGCGGCCTCACCCAGCAGGTCCAGCAGGCCACGCAGCAACTGGAAGAGGCGCAGAAGCGTTACCAGCGCCTCTCCGTAGCCGGTACGGCGCTACAGAGCCAGATCGAGACGCTGAACAAGCAGATCGGGGAGAAGTTCAACCATGTGCTCCCCAGTCCGGCCGAGATCGCCAAGGCGGTTCAGGCCGCGAAAGCACCGGTACCCTCGCCGGCTCCTGTGGCTGCACCGCCGACGGTCCATCGTCCCGTCGCGCCGCCGCCGGCACCGAGGCCCGTCCAGGCGGCACCGGTCGCCTCCAAACCACCGGTGACCGTCTCTTCGCCGGCCGAGGCGCCCACCGTTCGCGAAACGCCGCCGCCCAAGCCGTTCGCCGAGCCGCCGCCGACCCGGAAGGAGGATCTGCCGCCCTCCGACAAACAGGTCGATGACAGTGTCTTCGGACGATGGTTCAAGAAGAAAGAGTGAACGGCCTTGTCACGGGTGGCGAGTCTTACTCGCCGCCCGTGACGCAAGGAACCGGCGGTTACGTCGCCAGGCGTTTTCGCACGATCTCGACAGCCTCGGCGATCTTGATACGGTCCTGCTTCATGCTGTCGCGTTCGCGGATCGTGACGGTCTCGTCCTGCGCCGTCTGACCGTCGACGGTCAGGCAGTACGGCGTGCCGGCCTCGTCCTGCCGCGCGTAGCGCCGGCCGACGGCATCCTTCTCGTCGTAAAAGGCGTTGATGCCGGCCTTGAAGAACGCCGCCACCACCTTGCGCGCCGACTCGGGCATGCCGTCCTTGCGGACCAGCGGGAAGACGGCGACCTTGGTGGGCGCCAGGCGCGGGTGGAGTTTCAGGACCACGCGACCTTCCTTGCGCATTTCGGACGGCGGTTCTTCCGTGTAGGCGTCCAGCAGGAAGGCAAGGGCCGTGCGGTCGGCGCCGGCGGCCGGCTCGATCACGAACGGGTGGTAGTGTGCCTTCTTGTCGGGGCAGAAGTAGGTCATCTTCTTGCCGCTGGCCTTCTCGTGCGCCTTCAGGTCGAAGTCCGTGCGGTGCGCGATGCCTTCCAGTTCGCCCCAGCCCCACGGGTATTCGTATTCGACGTCGCTGCAGGCCTTGGCGTAATGCGCCAGTTCGCTGGCCTCGTGCGGGCGCAGGCGGAGCTTCTCGGGGCGGATGCCGAGCCGAACGTACCAGCTCAGCCGTTCGTTGCACCAGTACGTGTACCAGTCCATGTCGTTCTTCTCGCCCTCGCCGCAGTACTGCGGCGGCGGGACGAAGAACTCCATTTCCATCTGCTCGAACTCGCACGAGCGGAACGTGAAGTGCTCGACGGTGATCTCGTTGCGGAACGACTTGCCCTGCTGCGCGATGCCGAAGGGCGGCTTCATGCGCGCGGCCTGCTGGACGTTCAGGAAGTTCACGAACATCGCCTGCGCGGTTTCGGGGCGCAGATAAACCGCGGTTTCGTTGACCGCTTCCGCAATGGCGCCCTTCAGCGCGTCGCCGCTTAAGTTCCTGCCTTCCAGTGCGCGGGCGATGGTGTCGATGTTGTCGACGCTGCCCAGCGAGGTGCGGAACATCAGGTTGAAGCGGCGGATGTCGCTGGTGTTCGGGCTGCCGCAGACGGGGCAGGTGATGCCCAGTTTGCCGACGGGGCCTTTGCGCGTCTCCTTCTTGCCGGACTGGTGGTCGACGATGACCTTGTATTCGACTTCGGTGCCTTCGGCGGCCTGAGGCCACTTGTCGGAGCGGCCGCGGTTCTTGCAGTCTTTGCAGTCGACCAGCGGATCGGTGAAGCCGGCCAGGTGGCCGCTCGCGCGCCAGACGTCCGGGTGCATGATGATGCTGGCGTCCAGGCCCACGACGTCCTCGCGCTCGTGGACCATGCTGCGCCACCATTCGGCCTTGACGTTGCGCTTCAGTTCGGCGCCCAATGGGCCGTAGTCGTAGCAACTCTTCAAGCCGCCATAGATTTCGCTGGATTGGAAGACAAAGCCGCGCCGTTTACACAGGCTGACGATCTTCTCCATGACGTCCGGCTCGGCCGACGGTTTGTTCTGCGCCATGTTGCCTCGATGCTCCTCGGGAAACGGTTGAAACCGGGCGCGCATTCTGGCGCAGGGGGGCGCAATCTTCCAGTGCAACCGCTAG